>CALABO010000015.1 GCA_937885575.1 uncultured Pseudomonadota bacterium
TAATTAAAACTGTGGATCGTTGTCCAGCATGGCGGAAAAGGTTGCGGTTGCAACACGTTTGCCGTTCACAAACGCGTTTCCAACGAATTTATGCAGTTTCATTTTCGCGCCGACTTCTTCTATCTTTAATTCCAATACATCGCCGGGGGTGACCATTTGTGTGAACTTTGCGTTTTCGATTGTGACGAAATAGCCGAGCGCTTTGCCGCCGTTATTGCCGATCGCGTTAAGAATTGTAAAGCACGCGGTTTGCGCCAATGCCTCTACTATCAAAACGCCGGGCATGATTGATTTCGCCGGGAAATGGCCCGCGCACCAAAATTCGTCGTTACGCACGTACTTTATGCCCGTCGCGGTTTTATCCGTAAATTCGCGAATTTCGTCCACCAGGCGCATATGTCCGCGGTGCGGAATTACGCGTTCTATACCCGTTGCATCAACCATTTTGTTCCCTTTTGATTTAATCGTTCAAATGTTTTTTCACCCACGCATAGTGGCGCAAGAATTCCGTTCCCGGCATCGCCGGATAACCCATATGACGCCCGCCGTCGGGAATATCGCGAAAAACGCCGCTGTTGGCGCCAACCTCGGCATCATTGCCAATTTTGACCCCGTTTGCGATACCGACATGCCCCGCAAGCAACACACGGTCGCCAACTTTCACGCCACCGGCGATTCCAACGCCGCCCGCCAAAAAGCATTCACGTCCAATTACAACGCCATGTGCAATTTGGCAAAGGTTATCTATTTTTGTTCCGTCACCAATCATTGTATCGGTAAGCGCACCACGATCGACACAGGAATTTGCACCGATTGACACGCGGTCGCCGATAACCACACGGCCAACGTGCGGAATAAAGACATTGTGGCCGTCTTGGCGGGTATAGCCGAACCCGTCTTTGCCAATTGATGCGCCGTTATGGATTACGCAATCCGCACCAATTGTCGCGTTTTCAATGTGCGCACCCGAATGGACAACCGTGCCGCGCCCGATTGTCACATTGCGCCCGATATAAACATTTGGATAAATTTTCACATCCGGTTCAATCACCGTGCCGCGTTCAATTGTCGCAAATTGCCCTACATAAACACTGCGCCGATTGCGAAAAAACACGCCGCGTTCGATAACCGCATCGGCGGACACGCCGCGCCGCGGCGGTTCGCGATAGACCACGCCCAAAATCTTTACGATTTCGCCGCGCGGACTGTCACAGACCAGCAGTGTTGCACCATCGGGTGCGTGCGATACCATTTCCGGTTGCAGTAAAATCACACTTGCGCGCGTGTTTTCCAAAACAGACACGGGCAAAATCTTAAACGCGTTACTATTTTGCTCGGTCGAATAAAACGCAATTTGACCAGGCCGCGCGTCCGCAATCGGTGCGACGCCCGATATAACAGTGTCCGCATTCCCGCGCAGTTCCAGTCCGAACATTTTCGCCAATTCGCCGGCGGTCACCTTGGTCGCGCGCGGCATCATCAAAGATTTAATTTTTTTCAACATGCCCGCATTATAATTCAAAAATAAAAAAAGAAAAGGGAAATTAGTGGGTATCCGCTTTTGCTTCACTACAGCGAGACTACGCCAGGGCCTTGCCCTGGCTTGGTGTAAGTGGTTAGTGATTAGTGGACAATATGAAAAACCGGCGCAGATGCGCCGGTTTCAACAATCCCTGAACATGGCCATTAAAACCCTTTTGGTGTGTCCATTTTAATGGTTGAAACTTTTTTATCCAACGCGTTGATAACATCCGTCGTGATATCAAGGTTTTCAACATTTGCACCCGTCCGCGCAAAACGACCATCAATCACCAAAGACAAATTCTTTTTCGCAATTATCGCCTCTATAATCGGGTCAAGGTGCTTTTCTTGGATTTCAACCAACGCCTTTTGGAACGCGGCATCAACCGATTGTGCACGTTCGGTCAAATCACGTTGCAATTTTGTGACCTTGCCTTGGTATTCAACAACGCGACGTTGCAATGCTTCCTGGGAAAGGACATCTTGAGATTTTTCGATTTCTTCTTTTTCTTTTTCTAATTCTTTCTGTTCTTTTTCAAGTTCGTTACGCAATTTTTCTTCATACGATTCGCGTTGTTTACGCAGGTCTTGCAATGCCTTGGCATCCGCCTGAATCGCATCCATACGAATCACCGCCATACGCAGGTCGCCACCGGAAACCGCCTCAGACGATATGCCATCAATTGCTGATTCTGCACTAACCGTTTTACCAGAAAACGCCTTTATCGCAAACAGCCCGACAACCGCAATCGCGATTACGATAGCCGCCACGATACCAAATTTAACGTATTTTTTTGTTGCCTTTTCCCCGGCATAGGTTCCTGTTTTGTTCATTTTTTCCTTCCTTTTGTTCTGTTGACGGTGTGACTATAACAATAAAAAATAAAAAATAAAAGACAATTTTTTTATTTTTTATCGAACGGGAGATATTCTTAATTCCACACGCCGATTGGTAAGGCGCCCCCATTCGTCTTGAGCCGCAATCGGACGTGCCGCACCGCGTCCAACGATGAACATGCGCGATGTTTTTATTCCGTGCGTTGCAAAATAAACACCGACCCGTTCCGCCATATCCAAAGAAAACGCACGTGCCGCATTTGTGTCGCGCATCGAATCGGTATAGCCCGCAATTTCAATAAATGTCGCATTATATTTTTTAAGAATCCGCGCAATCGTTGATAAATTATCATTGCCGTCCGCCGATATCTCTGGCGCGTTCAATTCCATAATCGCATCACGCACCAAGATAACAAGGACATCTGTACCGGCACGCTGGACCGACAAACCCGGCCGGCGCAACGCATCATAAAGTGCGCTTTCCAGTTCCGACATATACCCAATGCACATCGCCGATTCGTTTTGCGTTTTATCGCCGTATTCCATTTCCACAGATTGCGCCACAACTTCGGATACGGTCTTGCCACCGGCACCTTGGAATATTGGTTTCTTGGCCGTGCGTGCGCTTTCGGTCATATCGGTAAAACTTGCACCGTGCAAATATGTTCCCCACGTAGAACGATCGGGACTTTTATACGCAGCACATCCCGCAATAAAGATAAAAGAAAAAATCGCGATGCAAAATCTTTGCATATTACATTCCCGTGAACGATAAATTATTTTCGGAACCAGTAAAGCAATTTACAATTTCTTCGGCGCGATATCCGTTTATATACATTTCCGTTGCCCACGCCGGCATCGCCGCACCAAAGAATTCACATTCGCCGCGCGACAGGCCATAAAGGTTTATCACAAATGTTGTTCTATCGATTCCAACATCGATTGTCCAAGATTTTCCAATCGGCGCATCGGGTTTGGCGATCGCGCCGGCCTTGACCAAATAATCAACTGATATGCCGGTATAATCGCTGCGCATACCCATCAGCATGTTTATATCTTTGGCCACTTCACGTAATGTCGCGGCGGCAATAGTATTTTTCTGATTGCGGCGCACAGAATTATAAATTGCGACCGCGCCCGCCGTCATAACCGCCGTTATCGCCAAAACGCCGATGATTTCAATAAGTGAACGCCCTGATTCGTTTTTCATTTTTCCCCCCTGATTTTTTATTGTTTTGATACACCGACAATTTCCGCACCATCAAACAGCGATATCGCATCCGCGACCATCGGGTCGGATTCCGCGGCGGCCAATTCCTGTTCCCCAACGGTTTGGTTTTGTTCCGATTTTTCGATTTTTTCAACAACCCAGTTTTCGCCGGTTTTGTCGTTTAGCCACCGCACCAATTTCGGTTGAAAATCCGCATCATTCCCGCGGTCAAAATACGATATGTGCGTACCGGAAAAATCAGAAACCTCTATATTTTTTGCAAAGTAAGAATACAACAACATTTCGCGCGCACTTTCCAACGCAGACGCCAATTCAGACGCCGAACGAATTTCCAATTTCTTTGGCTTTGCCACAACCGGCGCGGGGCGGGGCGTGTCCGCCGTTTCATTTTTCAAAATATCCGGCAAAGACGGAATATCCGCGATATGCATCAAACGAATTACCAACATATCAAAACATTGTTTCTGATTCGTTGCCGCCGCCATTTCGGAAACAGATGCAACCAAAACCTGCCAAACCCTTGACAGCATATTCAACGACACATGCTTATTAATTTCATTTATGCGTTCGCGTTGGTCTGCGGTGTATGGAACATGATTGCTTTCGCCGGCACGCAGGACGGGATGCATACGCGTTGCCCAATGAACCCATTCCATCATGTCGGTAAGCAACATTGTCAAATCCGCACCGTTGGTATAAATTTCGTCCGTTTTGGCAAGTGCCGCCGAAACATTTCCAGAAAGTATCGTCTGCATAAAGTCAACAACAACGCCGCGGTCCGCGCGCTTTAACATATCCATCACAGATTTTTCATCGACATGACCGCCGGTTTGCGCAATCGCCTGGTCCAGCAGTGAAAGCCCGTCACGCACCGAACCATCGGCCGCGCGTGCAAGTAATTCGTTCGCCGCGTCACTAAGTTCGACATGTTCTTGCCCCGCAATCCAGGCGAAATGTTTTTTAAGTGTATCAACCGGAACGCGCACCAAATCAAAACGTTGGCACCGTGAAAGAATCGTGACAGGAACCTTGCGAATTTCGGTGGTGGCAAGGATAAATATAACATGTGCCGGTGGTTCTTCTAGTGTTTTAAGCAACGCGTTAAATGCACTGGACGACAACATATGAACTTCGTCGATGATATAAACCTTGTACCGACCGTTTGTCGGACGATATTGCGCCGCATCCAAAATATCGCGCATGTTATCAACACCCGTATGCGATGCCGCATCAATTTCAAGCACGTCGATATGCTGGCCCGCGGCAATTGCGCGACAATTTTCGCACTTTCCGCATGGGGTCGCCGTTGGCCCATCGGACGACAAACAATTTAATGCCTTGGCCAGAATACGCGCAGTACTGGTTTTTCCGGTTCCGCGAATCCCGGTGAAAATATACGCATGCGCGATGCGCCCCGTTTTGATTGCGGTGGTAAGTGTTTTAACCAAAACATCTTGGCCAATAAGTGATTCAAAATCTTGACTGCGGTATTTGCGCGCTAAAACTGTATAACTGGTATCCATGCGGTCTTTCCTTTGCGCATTAGCATAGCAAATGTTTATAAAAATTCAAGTGTTAGTGTTAGTGATAAGTGTTAGTGGTTAGTGGGCGCGACACTCAAAAATTTTAAATGCGCACTTTATTGTGCGCATTAACAATTTTTGGTGGGTGTTAAGGGACTCGAACCCCTGACCCTCTGCGTGTAAAGCAGATGCTCTAGCCAACTGAGCTAAACACCCAATTATTGGCAATCATATTTTATATTTTTATGATTGTCCAGATTTTTCTGTGACACCCCGCCCTGCGGGCACCCCTCTAGCCAGAGGGGAACATTATTGGGGCATGGGGATGCCGGCCGTGGCGTCCGACATAACATCGTCAATCAATGTGTCCGCCTTTGCCTTGGCATCGCGCAGCGCGGATAAAACCGCCGCTTCGATGGCTGGTGCGCCCTGCTCTATCAATTTTGGATTTATCGTTACAGAATTGATATCGTATTTCCCAGACATATCAACAATGCACGCGCCGCCGGTTGCAAGGCCCTTGACATGCATGCCCGCCAATTTTTCCTGGGCCGCGGCAACTTTGGCCTGTAATTCGCCCGCCTGGGCCATCAAAGATTCCATATCCATTTTATTTCCTTTTTTATGGGATAAAATTCCGGTCGTATGACCGGAATTTTTATTTTTCTTCTTTTGGTTCTTCTTTGGGTTCTTCAACCTCTTTACCGGTTTTTTGGTCGATTCCAACCATTGAAAACCGTGTTTTGCCGCGTTTGTCGATACCAGTATATTTCACATAAACTTCGTCACCCTCTTTCAGGTTCGCATCTTCTATGCTCTTCAAATGCTTGCCGGTGATTTCAGAAATGTGAACCATCGCTTCAAAACCACTTAGGATACGGACAAAGATACCAAAATCTTTGATACCGGTGACCGTGCCGTGATAAATAACGCCCTCTTCCGGTTCGGCAACGATTTCTTTTATCTTGGCAATTGCGGCATTCGCATCTTCTTTTGTCACCGCAAGAATCTTGACCGTGCCATCGTCTTCCAAATCAATCGTTGTGTTTGTATCGCGCGTTATCGCCTGAATCACAACACCGCCCTTGCCGATAACATCGCGAATCTTGTCCGGATTTATCTTTATCGTGTAAAGTTGTGGTGCATACTGTGACACATGGTCGCGCGGTTTTTCAATTGCCGATGTGATTTTGCCAAGTATGTGCATACGGCCGTCCTTTGCCTGGGCCAGGGCGCGTTCCATAATTTCAAATGTAATGGACGTGATTTTAATATCCATTTGCAACGCGGTGACACCACGGTCGGTTCCGGTCACCTTGAAATCCATATCCCCAAGGTGGTCTTCGTCGCCCAAAAT
Organism: uncultured Pseudomonadota bacterium; assembly: GCA_937885575.1. GTDB lineage: Bacteria > Pseudomonadota > Alphaproteobacteria > Rs-D84 > Rs-D84 > Enterousia. The sequence goes on from CALABO010000015.1 coordinate 6,470, forward strand.
ATCGGTCAAAATTGCGTAATCGTCGCCTTCTTTAATAAGGCCCATCGCAATACCGGCAACCGGACGTTTCATCGGAACACCGCCATCCATCATGGCAAGTGTCGCACCACATGTCGTCGCCATAGATGACGAACCGTTCGATTCCAAAATATCGGAACAAATGCGAATTACATAATCGAATTCTTTGCGCGATGGCACCATTGGATGAACCGCGCGCCACGCAAGGTTTCCATGACCAATTTCACGACGACCCGGCGCCCGCAACCCCTTGGCTTCGCCAACCGAAAATCCCGGAAAGTTGTAATTCAATATAAATTCGCGTTCCGCATCACCATCCAATGTTTCAAGTGGTAATGCGTCTTTGCCACCGCCAAGTGTCAATGACACCAATGCCTGGGTTTCGCCGCGCGTGAACAATGCGGAACCATGTGCACGTGGCAACACACCCAGTTCGATTTCAATCGGGCGAACGGTTTTCGTGTCGCGGCCATCAATACGCGGCCGACCCGCCAAGATATTCGAACGCATAATGCGCGCGGTGATGTTTTCAACAATTTCGTCCGCGAACGATTCCAATGTCGATGTTGCAACCACCGTATCGGGAAACATTTCCGGAATCAGTGTTTTCGCCGCCGCATGGATATCGCCCAATGTTTCAAGACGAACCAATTTTTCCTTAATCCCCAACGCCTTTTCGATTTCCGGCGCAAATTGTTCGAAACGCTTTTCCATTTCAACATATTCCGGTGTTTTTTCCGGAATTGCCCAACGTTCTTTGCCCGCGCGCGCAACCAAGTCATTGATTGCCTTGATAACCGTTTGCTGTGCGTCGAATCCGAACTTTACGGCACCAAGTGTTGTTGCCTCGTCCAATTCGCCGATTTCAGATTCAACCATCAAAACGCCGTCCTTGGTCGCCGCAACAACCAAATCCATTTCGGAATTTTCAACATCTTTGCTTGACGGATTGAGTAAATATTTGCCGTTCCTGTATCCGACACGCGCCGCACCGATTGGACCCGCAAACGGCACCCCAGACAACGCCAACGCCGCACTGGACGCAATCATCGCCAAAATATCAGGTTGATTTTTACGGTCATATGAAAAAACCTGGGCTACGACCTGAACCTTGTTCTTAAATGTTTCTGGGAACAATGGACGAATTGGGCGGTCAATAAGACGCGCAATCAATGTTTCGCCCATGCTGGCCTTGCCTTCACGGCGGTCACGCGACCCCGGAATACGACCGGCGGACGCAAATTTTTCCTGGTAATCAACGGTAAGTGGGAAAAAATCTTGGCCTTCGACCGCGGTCTTTTCCGCGCATACGGTCGCCAAGACCATTGTTTCACCCATCGTTGCCAAAACCGCACCAGTTGCCTGTTTGGCCAAGCGGCCGGTTTCCAATTTTAATGTTTCATCACCATACGGTATTTCAACCACAACCGGGTTGTTTAACTTTTTTTCTGACATAATTTTTCTCCGTTTTAATCAGTTTGTTTTTTATCTTCGCGAAGAAAAATTATTCGTTATTGCATTCCGGGCGCAAAATGCAAAAATGAACAATTCCTTCTTCGCCGCGTGGGATTATACGATATTTTTATTCTTTTGCAAATAAATTATACACAGATTGAAAAACGGTCGGCGAATGCCGACCGAATTTCTTATTTACGTAGACCCAATTTTTTAATAAGTTCTTCGTATTTTTCAGGATTGCGTTTTTTAATGTATGCAAGTAATTTCTTGCGACGATTAACCATCAACAACAAACCACGTTTGGAATGTTCGTCTTTGTGATTATTCTTCATATGTTCCGTCAAGTTGCGAATACGTTCGGTTAAAACCGCAACCTGAGATTCCACGGAACCACCGTTATCCTTGTCACTGGTTTTAAATGCGTTTATAAGTTCAGTTTTTTTTGCCTTGGTTATGGACATTGTTTTTTCCTTTATCTTAAATTGTTCGTTTTGGGCGCAATACGTTCGATTCGACCGTGCCAATTCCAACGAATTTTTCGCCAGAATACACACGATATGTTCCGTTTGCGGCCGTTATATCGATAAACCCGCCATTTTTGTATAAACGACAAGATTTATCACACAGATTCAAAACCGGAATGTCCCCCAGTCCTGAATCCACCGGCATCAGATATTTTCCGATGTCGCCACCATTATTAAACAAATTTTCCAAGAAATCAAGTGTCACCGCATTTTTTATTGTCCAACCACTTGTTTGCGTGCGGCGAATAGTGGTGACCGTTGCGACCGTGCCACATTCGCGCGCGATATCACGCGCCACACTGCGCACATATGTGCCGGGCGCGCAACGCATGCGAAAGTTCCAATCTTTCCCATCGGTGCCCATCAATTCAAGTTCATATATATCAATTTCCCGCGCGGGGATTTCCACAGGTTTCCCCGCGCGCGCCAATTCATATGCACGAACGCCAGAGATATGAACAGCACTGTATGCCGGTGGAATTTGTCGGATGCGGCCGATGAATTTCGGCAGTGCCGCACGAACGGCGGATTCATCGGGAACAACATCTGTGCACACGGTTTCCGTTCCGGTTATATCCAATGTGTCTGTTTCAAAGCCGAATTGCACAGTGAACAGATATTCCTTGGTCCGATCGCAAAATTCTTCGATAAATGGCACCATTTTCGTTGCGTTTCCAATCGCCACCGGCAAAACACCGGACGCCATAGGGTCCAATGTTCCGATATGCCCGTTTTTCGTTGTGCCAAAGATTTTTGCGGCGCGCACGGCGGCGGTCTTTGAGAAAACGCCTGATTCTTTGTCCAAAATAATCCAACCGTCAGCCATGACGGTATTATTGAACAAAATTATGAATTTACAACTTGTTTTTTTTAATCTATGATTCTATTCATAACCCCAGGATTAAAAATGAAAAGTTTAGTTATACTTGGTATTCCGCGTGCAGGCAAATCTACATTGGCAAAGTGTGTGTTAAAACAATTGATTCAAGATGGTATTCCGGTCACTTTATTGTCTGCGGATTCACTTATCGGCGGTTTAACCGCAAAAAGAAATAGTTTTATGTGGCGCTTGATTGTGCGACCAATGCGGCATATTTTTCCGTTCTTGCGCAGACAAAGTAAAATATCACTGCATCGCGATTTATGTCGGTTTATAAAGCGGTTTTTCGAAGAAACTTCATCTGATTTTCCGATTGTATTTGAAGGCGCATATATTTCTCCGGCCCAAGCAGAACACCTTTTCGACCAAAATAAATGCAAAATTGTCGTCGTTGGATACCCAAATGCCGATGTGCAAGAAAAAATCGCAGATATTAAAAAGTTTGATAATAAATCACCTATAAGTCGGCTGAACGATAAACAAATCCAAGCAAGAATCCAAAACCTTGTAAATCTCAGTAAACAATATCAGCGTGAATCAAAAAATAAATTTGTTTTCTTGGACACATCCAAAGAATATCATAAAACGCTTTGTGATTTTGCAAAAAATATATCTGAATTTTTGAAAGAATAGTTTAATTATTCAAATCAAATAATGACAACTGTGGCTTTTCCGGCGAATGCACCATCGGCGCGCCCGATTTTTTGGCGCATTTAACCGGCGATACCTGCGATGGCCCTGGCGCGCCCTGCTCCAGCCCCGCCAAAACACTTTCCGCGCGCGCAACGACCGATTCCGGCATGCCCGCCATCTTTGCAACATGGATACCGTACGAACGACTTGCCACGCCGGGAACAATGCGGTGCATAAAGACAATTTCATTATTATGTTCACGAACATCGATGGTTAGGCATGAAACATTTTCTAATTCGCCGCCATTCGACGCAACCCGCGCGGTCAATTCGTGATAGTGCGTTGCAAACAATGTGCGCGCGTGCAGTGTATTCAGGTATTCCAATACCGCCTGGGCAATAGCCATGCCGTCGTATGTTGCGGTGCCGCGGCCGATTTCGTCAAAGATTATAAACGAACGCGGTGTTGCACGGCGCAATATGTTTGCGGTTTCGCCCATTTCCACCATAAATGTCGATTGCCCCGCGGCCAGGTTATCCGATGCGCCAACGCGACTAAATAACTGGTCACAAATGCCGATTTTCGCGCGCGCCGCCGGCACAAACGAACCCATGTGCGCCAACACAACAAGAAGTGCATTTTGACGCAAATATGTGGACTTTCCCGCCATATTCGGCCCCGTTAGCAACGCAACCGATTGTTCATTCAAATTGCAATCGTTTTTAACAAAATTGTTTCCGTGTTCACGCAGCGCGCTTTCAATAACCGGGTGGCGACCACCAACGATTTCAAATTCATTTCCGTTCGTAATTTCCGGACGTGACCATTCCCATTCGGTTGCACAATTCGCCAATGTGCACCATACATCCAAATCCGCAAACACATCCGCCGCCGCCAAGATATCATCGGCAACGGCGCGTATTTCCGCGATAAGTTTTTCGATTAAATCCGCCTCTATCGCCGCGGCCTTGTCCGTTGCAGAACGAATATCGTTATCCAATTCCACAAGGCGCGATGTCGTGAAACGCACATTTCCAACCAAAGTTTGCCGATGTATAAACCCCGATTCCGGCTGCATAAGTGGTGTTGCCTTGGCGGAGGGGACCTCTATGAAATACCCAATAACATTGTTGAATTTTATTTTCAGCGTGTTTATGCCCGTCTGTGTCGCGTATTCCGCCTGCATTGCGGCGATGGTTTCCTGGGCCCCGTGCGATAATTTTCGCATATTATCAAGTGCCGCATCAAACCCATCGCGAATCACACCACCATCGCGGAAAAATGTTGGCAAATCATCCACCAATGCCGACCGCAGGTGCAGTGCCAATTCGTCATGCGAACGAATACCAGCCGTCCGCGCCGCAAGCCCCGCATCAAGACGTGTTCCAATCATTTTAAGATTTGGAATTTCAATCAAAAAATCACAAACATGTCGCATATCGCGCGGTGTACCACGCCCGGCCAACAACCGCGACAGCGCGCGCCCAACATCCGGCACCCGCGCCAATGCATCGCCCACCATCGCACGACAATCGGAATTCAAAACCATGTGTTCAATGTGATTTTGGCGATTTTTAATTTCCACCGCATCCGCCGAAAGATTACGCAAATACGCGCGCAATTTTCGCCCGCCCGCCGCGGTTTTCGTATTGTCCAGCACGTCCAACAAGCAACGCCCGCCGTCGTTTATGGCGGAATCAATTTCCAAACTTTTCCAAGTTGCAGAATCAACCAAAAGTTGCGCGCCGGCATTAAATTTATACGGCGCACGAAAAGTCAATGCCGCGCCGCGTTGCGTATTGAACAAATACGCGGCAAGCAACCCAATCGCAACATTTTCGTGTGTGTCTTCGGCGCGCGCGCCCGAAAAGACCGCACCAATAATCGTATCTATATCACCGCGGCGATAGATTTTATCAAACACCGGCGTTGATTTGAACATATCGCGAATATGCAAAATCGTTTCATATTCCGCGTCCGATGCCGGATAAATTATTTCCGCCGGCGAAATCCGTACCAGGTCATCAATAATATCATCCGTGCGGCCAACAAAGAATTCACCCGTTGAAATGTCACACCCCGCAAAGTCAAAACTTTCATGCGCCACACGCACAATCGCAAGCAAGAAATTTGCGGACTTTGGCGACAACAAATTTTCATCGGTAAGTGTTCCCGGCGTTAAAACGCGTGTGATTTTGCGTTCGATAAATTTGTGTCCGCGTTCTTTGGCCTGGGCCGGGGTTTCCATTTGTTCAACCAGCGCAAGTTTATACCCCATCCGCACAAGGCGCCCAAAATAAGTTTCCGCCGCATGCCATGGAATACCGCACATTGGAATATCCGCACCGTCGCCATCCGTCCCGCGCGATGTCAGAACCAGTCCCAATTTCGCACTTATTGTCTTTGCATCTTCGAAAAAAGATTCGTAAAAATCGCCAAGCCGAAACATAAGCAATGCATCGGGATTTTCGGCTTTGAAATCCACATACTGTTGCATTACCGGGGTCAGTTTACTTTTATCGGCCATTGCCAAATCCGTTATTCGTTCGGGCTTGTAATCTTTAAGGTTTCGATTTTTAATTCGGCCTCTTTCAGCAACTGTTCACAATAGGCCTTTAATTTTATGCCCTGTTCATACGCGGCGACCGAATCCGCAAGTGGCATTTCGCCCGATTCCATTTTCTTTACCAGTTCGGTAAGTTGTTTGTATGCATCTTCAAACGTCAATTTATCTTTATCCATCTTAAGAACCCTTTATTCGATACACGAAAGATACAAAATAAAAAATCGATATTCCACAAAAAAACACCCGCGGGGGTGTTTTTTTAGTGTTAGTGTAAGTGGGTAGTGGTCAGTGGATTTAGAATTGGTTCATAATTGAAAAATTACTAACCACTAATCACTAGCACTTACACTAAAAAAATCCGCCGGATGGCGGATTTTTTCACTTCGCAATATTCTTATTGAAATATGTTATAAGGTATATAGCTTGTTGCTGATTTTCATCAAAATCTTTTAATATCTCTTTTATACCGTGTTGTTTTATTTGTTCCGCAGTGTTGTTGTTAACAATATAGTAATGGTCGCCAGATTTAGAAACCAACAAAATATCACCGCGTTGAACCTCTTCGGCCCTTGGCGAATCAAGAATAATTTCTATATCCCGCCATACCGGGCTATTACAGCAGACAATTCTTTTATCGCCGCGGTTTGTCACACTATAAACAACCGCTTCTTGTCGTTCTTTTTCTATAAATTTTTTTACCGCCAGGCCTTCTGGTGTTTGGTAATATTTTTCAATATCTTCCTTGGTCATAACTTGTTCCTTTACTTCCCGGGTTTTGCGGGGGCGATGATAATAGATTTTGTTCGTTCGTCTGGTTTGGAACGGCTTTCCAGTGTTCCGCGGTCGCCAATCAATTCCACAACGTGTTCAAACAACGCCGGCACAGAATCACGCCCGATGGCCAGAACCCGCCGATTGCCCTTGGTCATAACAGATATTTTTACCTTGTCGCCACCGTCCAAGAACTCAAAAACCTTGCGCAATTTGATTTGTAAATCGTTTTCTTCGATAAAAGGTTTTATCCAAACCTCTTTCATTTCGGTGATTTTTTGCTTTTTCTTTGCCTCGGATGCGCGTTTTTTCTGTTCATACTTGTATTTGCCAAAGTCCATTATCTTTACGACCGGCGGCACCGAGTTAGCATTTAACTCCACCAAATCCATTCCGGCATCCATCGCCATTTGCAGTGCCTGCGCGGTCGGCATAACGCCCATATTTTGGCCGTCTGCGCCGATAACCTGAACAGATTTTGCGATTATCCTATTGTTTGTGCGTGGCCCCATGTCACGCTTATCACGATTATTTTGCGGTTTAATTGTACGCTCCTTTTAAACTGTTATGCGCGAATTATACACAATTTTACAGAGTTTTCAACAATTTTTGCACATTTTGTAGCACCGTCCACACATCTTGTTTCGCGGCGGTTTTAAGAATCAAATAATTCGGATGGTAAATCGAAAACACGCGTGCCCCGCCCGGCCCCGATGTTTCCGCGCCGTGCCCCCGCATTAAATCAACACCTGCGATTTCCGCCGCCGCAAGTGTCCCAAGCGTTATTATTATTTTGGGCTCTAACAATTCAATCAACCGATTCAAAAACGGCCGCCCCAGGTCCAGTTCCAATCGTGACGGAGTTCGCCCCCCTGGCGTGCGCCAAAATAGAATCGGCGAAATCGAAACATTTTCGCGCGACATACCGATTGCGCCAATCATTTTATCAAACAATTCGCCCGCCGGCCCGGATAAAATGCGCCCTGTGGCATCGTCTTCACTGGACGGGATATCGGTAATAACCAAAACGCCGTTCGGATTCGGTGCGATATGTGGCACAACCACGTTCGACACGCCCGCGCGCAGGGGGTGATTAAATTCATCAATCATACGGGTTAAAACGGCGGTCGTTGTCGGCCTTTCCGCCATCGCGCACGCCGTTTCAATCGACATGGTCGATACCGGCGATATGGGCGGCACAACATTATTCGAAACAGTGCGCACGCGCGGCGTTGCCGGCGCAGATTCCGCAACAAACCCGACCGTTTCATCGATCAGTTCCCATTTTACGCCTGCCATAACTAAATCCCGCAAAAAATCATTATTCATCGTTGTTGTTCCTTTTTGGGTTTTATTTTTATTATCTATTGCGACACCCCGCCCTTGCGGGCACCCCTCTAGCCAGGGGGGAACTTAGGTTGCAACATGACGAGAGCAAAATTCTCCTCTGGCCAGAGGAGTACGGCGTGGAACGCCGTGAGGTGTCGCCCACATACGAATACCCGGATTTTTTTCATATTTTATTTATCCTTTTTAATTGTGCTTGATTTTATAATCGTTTTCGTATACACTATACCATGAGCAACATAAACTCAAGGGAGTATTTTCATGAAAATAAAAAACTTTGCTTTATTGGCGGGCGCGGCTGGCTTGCTGGCGGCTTGCGGTGGTTCGACTGTGGTTGAACCGGAATCAATCGAAAACCAACGCGTTTTCTTTGCGTTTAACTCTTCGGAAATTTCCGATGCGGCGCATGATAACTTGCTTGGTCAGGCGGCATACCTTAAATCACACGATGATGTAAAGGTTCAAATTGCCGGTAACTGCGACGAACGCGGTTCAACGGAATATAACCTTGCACTTGGTGCGCGTCGTGCGAACGCCGCAAAGCGCGTTATCGTGAATGAAGGCGTTGATGCAAAACGCATCTCTACCATTTCTTATGGTAAAGAACGCCCGTTGGTCAAGGGAACTGGCGAAAAGGTTTGGAAATTTAACCGTAACGCCACAACGACCGTTAAATAAGAAAAACGCCCCAAACGGGGCGTTTTTTAGTGATAGTGTTAGTGGTTAGTGTAAGTGCGGGCGCGTTCGCGCCCGTGTTTTTACCGTATCAGAACTTATAAGAATTGATAGGATTTCCCTCTTCATCGTATATTACGGCGGTCACATTGTGCATATACAGTATTTGAAAATTCGGGTTATCCAATGTATATCCCGCGGATTCTGCCCAATCGTATTCAGAAATCGCCGCCTTTTTGGCGTTTGTATTGTCACTGTCGTCCACCAGTTCACAATTTATTCTTATCCAATTTTCATTATCATATGCAACTATGCAAACATGGTTATTTCTGGCAATTTGTTTGGATACATTCTTTTTCTTGTTGGTTATCACATAGATTTTACCATTATATAAAAAAGGATCACCAAACGGCCTTAGGCTTGGTTTGTCCCCATTGATTGTGGCCAAATAATTCACCTGTGTGTTTTCTTTTAGAAATTTAAATGTTTCATTCATATTTGTTCCTTTTTTGCAAATTCATTCTTGCCGGCGTTTTTGATATTTTTATGCATTTCGGCCGGCAATTTTGTCAACAATTTCATTTAATTGGGCGCGTGTGTCAAAGTTTATTGTTATCACGCCCGCGCCACCGCGCCGTTCAGTGATTTTGACCGTGGTGCCCAGTGCGCGCCCTGCCCTTTGCGTCAATTCTTTGACGGTTTTCGCGTCCATTGTTTTATTTGTAAATTTGCGGTTTTTGCCGGAACGCGCCACATTTTTCATACGTTTTTCGGTATCCGCAACCGATAATTTTTGTTCAATGATTTCGCGGGCGACCTTTTCCGGATCTTCGGCAACGGTGATTGCGCGCGCGTGCGATGCGGAAAGCGCGCCCTGCTCTACCATTTTTTTGACCGATGCCGGCAATCCGTTAAGGCGCACCAAATTCCGTATATAACTTTCGGATTTTCCAATCAAATGCGACACATCCGCCATGGTGTATTCGCATTTATTCATCAGGTTTACGTAAGCCGCGGCCTCCTCTATCGGATTGAGGTTTTCGCGTTGCACGTTTTCGATCAGCGCGATTTCCATTGCGTTATTGTCCGCCAAGTTCTTTACCAACGCCGGAATTTCGGATAGTCCCGCCATTTTACTTGCACGATAACGGCGTTCGCCCGCGACAATTTCGTACATGTATGGCCGATTTTTTACCGAACGCAACAAAATCGGTTGTAATACGCCCTTCTCTTTTATAGATGCGGACAAATCCGCCAAATCTTCGGGGGTAAAGGTTTTACGTGGTTGATCGGGATTCACGCCGATTTGCGCAATCGGAATTTGCCGCACAACAACGCGTTCCGTGCCACTTAAAATCGATACTTCGGGCGCCGCGCCCATTTCATTTTGTAAATCTGTTAGTGTCCGTCCCAGGCCAAATTTTCCCATTTTATTCCCCCTTTTCTATTTTTTGAATAACCTCGGTCGCAAAGCGCAGATACGCCTGGGCACCGTTGGAATTAAAGTCGTAAAATAACGCCGGTTTGCCGTGACTTGGCGCCTCGGCCACACGGACATTGCGCGGGACAACCGTTTTGAACACCAAATCGCCAAAGGTTTCACGAACATTATCTTCGACATCGCGTGTCATACCATACCGCCGGTCGTACATAGTTAGCAAAACGCCCAAAACATCTAATTCAGGGTTCCATTTTTGTTGAATACCCTTGATTGTATTTATAAGGTGTAAAACCCCCTCCAGCGCGAAAAATTCGCATTGCAGCGGTATAATCACATGATTCGCGGTCGTTAACGCGTTTAACGTGATATAACCCAAATTCGGTGGGCAATCCAGCAAGATATAATCATAATGTTCCATTATCGGCCGCAATGCATCACGCAGGCGATATTCCTTGTTTTCCATATCCAGTAATTCAACTTCGGCCCCGGCAAGTGCCTGGGTCGACGGCAAAATATGCATACCCGGGACCGCGGTCGAAAGTATGTTTTCCGCCGCACCGGACAGCCCCATAATCACATCATAAACACTTTGTGAATGCGAAGAACGAACAAACCCAAGTCCCGTTCCGGCATTACCTTGGGAATCCAAATCTATAAGCAAAACACGCTTTTTAATTGCGGCCAGCGATGCCCCAAGGTTTATTGCAGTCGTTGTTTTTCCAACACCACCCTTTTGATTTGCAAACGCGATAATTTCCGTCATTTTCCACACCTTCCTTTTATTGTTTTAGAGTATATACGCGAAATTTGACACGGTCAAGAAATAAAAGATTAAATAAAAAAACACAATAAAATCAACAAGATATTTATTGTTTCACGTGAAATTACCGACCGAATCGCACAATTATTATAAACCCGTCACCGGTCTTGGACGGTATCAAATCATAATCAAACCGATATTTCTTTTTCGCATCGGCAATTTCACGTTCAATTTCCCGACCTTTTAGTAAAAAAAGCCGGCAATTTACCCCACGAACATAATCCATAATTTTAACAAGTGGTGCAAATGCGCGTGCGGTTATAACAAAATTCCCGGGTTTTTTGTTATTTTTATTCAAAAAAGCCGGAAAAAAGTTTTCGACGCGCCCGTGATAAATTGTTAAATTATCAAGTTCAAGTTTTGTTTTTAATTCATTTAGAAAAGAAACTTTTTTGCCAATCGATTCGATACAGGTGACATTCCAACCCAAAATCGCCAAAACAACGCCCGGGAAACCCGCGCCCGAACCAAAATCAATTACATTTACATCCGCCGGTAAAACATCCACCAATTGCGCCGAATCAGCAAAGTGCCGGTTTTCCAGGTCACCCAAGGTGCCGCGCGCCACAAGATTCATACGCGAATTCCAATCGCGTAAAATTTCCGCATAACGTGCAAATTTTTCTTTACTATTCATATTATTATTGTAGCATAATTTTACAAATGGCAAAATTAAAAACGATATTTTTTATTGGTTTATTCGCGGCGGTTGGCATTTTGGCCTATGTCGCGTCTTCGCGTATGATTTCAACCGGCGATTTTGTGGAATCTGGCGAATTACAGCCGACAAAATACGGCGCTTTTTTGGCGGCCCAGCACGCGATTTATGCAAATGATTTTAACAGTGCGAACGAATTCCTTGCCGATTTCGCCGATGTTGAATATGATGTCGCCCAAGAAACACGCGCACTGGTTGAATTTTTATCCGGCAAAATCCCAACAAATATAGAAAAATTTGCCGACAAAAAAGAAATATCATCACAAATAATGTACGATGCGTATTTGGCGAAAAACGACCGTTGGGCCGATATGTATAAACGGTTCTATACGAACAAATCCGCCGTATACACGCCTTTTCGTGTTTGGTCCGGCGTTGGCGCGGGGCATACGGACGAAGTGTTAAAATTTATCGAAAAATCCGAATCAAATCCCGCATGGAAAATGTTTGTGCGCGGGCAAATCTATGCCGAATCGGGCGATTTTGAAAAGGCCGCCGGCGCGTTCGCAAATGTACCAACGGGGTTCATGAATATGAACGATTATATTTACGTTATGTCGTTCTATCGGGCGCATGGCATGGACGAAAATGCCGAAATGTTGCGAAAAACTTTTTCATCAACGCCGGGCGGTATGTTTTTGTCATATTATGAAGATATTCCGGATTGGAAAGAAAATTTTGCAGGTATAAAAAACGAATTGGCATTTAATGTTGTTCAAAACGTTTCACATACGCAAATTATGCTTTATTCGGACCTTTCGGTATTGATGTTGCGTTTTGCGCAAATAATCGGTCCAGAAACGCAATTCTTTCAAGATATGATAAATTACTACACCGGACAGTTTTTCGTGAATACACACGGGAATTATGTGCGTTATTTTGATTCTATATCGATGGGCAGCCCGTTTTACTTGTTCGCACAAATGCAAACCGTGGATTCGGTTGATGAAATTAAAAAGATTTTAAGCGCGCACCAATTATTTATCCCGGCGTTAAATAAAATCGTTGCGGAATACATCAGGGCAGGGGACAAATCGTCCGCGCTGCGCGCCATAAATCGGACATTGGATAATGAAAAACTTTCTGATTCGGGGCGTGCATATTTGCTAAAACGGCGCGCGTTTGTGTATATGATGTTTGGCGATTTAGAACGCGCGCAGACCGATATTCACGATGTTTCAAAAATGCAAATCATTGACCCAGAGATTTTGGCGATTCAGGCACGCATTTGGGCGGCCCAGAATCGTGAAATTGAAAACGCATATAACTATGCAATGGCGATGGTAAAGCGCGACCCGATGGATGTGGTTGCATGGGATACGGTTGCGGTGGTTGTTGGTGTACGTGAAGGCGACAGCGCGGCACTTGAAATACTTGAAAAAATTGGTGGCGCGGCGGATACTTGTTCGGCGTTATTTGAACATTTGGGTGACGCGTATATTGCAACGGGGAAAAACGATTTGGCGCGCGATGCGTATAATCGCGCAATCGAACTTGCCGAAGACGGATTGGTTATTGTTCCAAACATAAAGAAAAAAATAAGGAAAATAAAATGAAGGTTGGTATTATTGGCGCAGGCGCATGGGGAAGTGCCATTGCACACGTTATTGCACGTGGGGAATCAAGTGTAATTTTATGGTCTTTTGACGGTGAATACGCGCATTTTGATGGCACAAAATTACCAAACAATGTAAAAATAACGCAGGATTTGACAGAATTAAAATCTTGCGACGCATGGATTGCGGTGACACCGGCGGCATTTTTTCGTGAAACAATGGCCAGGGCAGGGTGCCATTATAACAAACAACCAATTATAATTTGCACCAAAGGCGCAGAACCCAAAACCGGCAAGTTTATGACAGAGGTTTTAAACGAAACGATTAAACCTGCAAAAAAGAATATCGGTGTACTTTCCGGTCCACAATTCGCGGCCGAGGTTGCACGCGGTGTTCCAACGGGTTCAACGCTTGCGGGGGGCAAAGAGATTCAACGTATTGGATTAAAGATATTTCACAAAATGTATATCAGTCCAACACGCGATGTAATCGGAACGGAGATATGTGGTGTCGGCAAAAACGCGGTGGCGGTTATAAATGGATATTACAACGTAAAACGCAAAGGTGAAAATGAATCCGCGTTTTATATAACCACCGCATGGAAAGAGGTTATAAAAATCGGCCTTAAAATGGGCGCAAAATTGGAAACATTTTCTGATTTGTGTGGTATTGGGGATTTAATTTTGACGGCGACATCAACCACCAGTCGTAATTTTTCCGCCGGTGTCGCAATTGCCAATGGTGAAAAACCGGTCGGCACGGTCGAAGGTTTGTCGGCACTTAGCGCACTTGTCAAAAAAGCAGGTAAAGCACGTGTAAATGTTCCGTTTTTATCGAACATGTATGAAAAACTTTCTAAATAAATTATTCATATCGCAAACTGTCGATTGGGTTTAGTTTCGCGGCCTTTATTGCCGGAACAACGCCGGATGCAAGGCCGACAACGACCGCAACGGTTATCGAAAGCGCAACAGGCCATAAACTAAATGGAACATTATACCCAAGGATAAATCGCCCAACACCTTGGGCAAGTCCAACCCCAAGGACAAGACCAATCATCGAACCGATGAACGATATCATTATCGATTCCGCCAAAAATTGCGTTATTATGTGACGTTCGCGTGCGCCGATGGCCTTGCGGATTCCGATTTCGCGCGTGCGTTCCGCAACAGACACCAGCATCATATTCATAATTCCAATCGCACCAACAAGCAATGACACCGCCGCAATCGCAATCAGCAATAATTTCAAATACCCCGTCACCGTTGTCATTGTTTCCATTATTTGTCGCATATCCATAATCATAAAATCGTCTTCATCGCCGTCTTTTAATCGGTGCCGGTCGCGGAGCAGGGCGGAAACTTGGTCAATCACAACGGAATTATCCGCATCTTGGAAAAGTTTAAGCGCAATCATACTAACAGAATTCGGAAATGGGCTGCCTTGCAAACGTTTTTTTAGTGTTGTAATTGGTATCATAACCATATCGTCTTGGGAACCCATCGCCGTATCGCCGCGTTCTTTGGCAACACCAACAATAACAAAAGGAACGTTTTGAATACGAATAACTTCACCAACCGGGTTTTTATCCATACCAAGTTCCGTCGCCGTTTTCGGTCCAATCACCGCGTATGTTGATGCATTGCGAACGGCCGCATCATCAAAAAACGCGCCGTATTCGATATCAACACTTTGCACGGTTGTGTAATCAGGATAGACACCAATCATTGATGTTGCCCAATTTTTGTTTCCATATACAACCTGGGCACCAGATGCCTGAACGGGTGTGATTGCCGCGACATCGGGCAATTTTGCAATTATTGCGGCGTCATCGGTGGTAAGTGTTTGGCGGTTTCCGGTTCGCACGCCGCCTATGCGCGCCGCGCCTGCACGGATAACGATTGTGTTTGTGCCAAGTGATGAAAATTGGTCGGTGATTTCTGTTTGCACCGTTTCGCCGACCGCAACCATTATCACGACCGCCAACACACCAATGATTATCCCAAGCACGGTCAGAAATGAACGAATTTTATTCGCACTTATTGAAAGCCAAGATTCTTTTATTATGTCGTTAAAGGTCATATTATTTCCTGTGCGTTTTTCGGTTTAGTGCATCTTCGGTTTTTGGAACCGCGCCGTCATAATTTATTCGCCCGTCATAAATGTGGATAAGGCGGTTTGCATATTGCGCGGTGTCAAATTCGTGCGTTATCATAATTATTGTGATTCCCAAATCATTGTTCAGTTCTTTGAAAAATTTTAAGATTTCGTTTCCCATTTTTGAATCCAGTGCGCCCGTCGGTTCGTCCGCCAAAATTAGTTTCGGGTCGCCCGCAAGTGCCCGCGCGATTGCGACGCGTTGCTTCATACCACCCGAAAGTTGCGTTGGTAAATATGTTTCAAAATTTTCAAGTCCCACGCGTCGCAACATTTCACGCGAACGGCGAATTCGTTCGTCCGGGGACATACCACGATACATTAGGGGCAACATTACATTGTCCAAAACATTTCGCTTTGACAACAGGTTAAAATTTTGAAAAACAAACCCGATATATTCGTTGCGAACAACCGCCAAATCATCCGGTGTCATATTCGTTATATTTTTTCCATACAATTCGTATACGCCGGATGTCGGCGTATCCAGCGCACCGATGATATTCATACATGTTGATTTTCCGGAACCAGATGGCCCCATAATTGCAACAAATTCACCGGCGGAAATATCAAATGTCACATCAAACAAAACCTGTTGCACACCACCGATTTCCAACGGAAAACTTTTGCAAATTTTATTCATCGAAATTATGTTTTGTGTCTTTTTCATTTGCCTTAGAACGGTCCGCGCCGGCGCGCAGCGGTTGCGGCGGAACTTGTTGATTGACCAACGCGTCCAACGATTATGCGGTCATCCGCCTTTAATTCATCGGACACAATTTGTGTTTCGGTTGCGGTAATTAAACCCTTGGTGTATTTAATAAACACCGGTTTTCCATCGCGCAGGACCGCAATGTATTCGTTTGGACTTACATTGTCCGGCGCATCCACGATGATATTTTTGAAATTACGAACAAGAAACGCCGCGTTTTGTGTTTTCCAAACATCGGCCGCCGAATCTATCATTATCGTCACAAACGCGGTCATACCGGGCATAAGGTTCAAATCAGAATTATCCACATCAATCACAACGGTATATACCACGACATTTGATGTTGTTGTCGGCGAAAGACGAACCTGTTTCACGATACCGTTAAATGTTTTTCGTGGATACGCATCAACGGTAAATGTGACATTTTGACCTTCTTTGATAACACCAATATCGGCCTCTGATACGGCGGTTTCAATTTGCATTTTCGATAAATCTTCGGCAATTTCAAACAGGTCCGGGGTTTGAAACGACGCGGCAACTGTTTGACCTTTATCAACCTTGCGCGAAATAACCGTGCCATCGACCGGCGAAGTTATTGTTGCATACGAAAGGTTCGTCACCGCGCGTTCATATTGCGATTCCATACGCTTTACACTTTGTGCGGCCTGTTCATAATTGGTTTGTGATTGTTCCATTTCCGCGCGTGCAATATATCCGGAATCATACAGCGTTTTATTTCGTTCATAATCATTTTTCGCAAGGTTTAATTGCGATTTCGCCGATTCCAATGCGGCAAGCGATTCATCAACGGTCGCCTGTAATACAGATGGTTCGATTTCAAGCAATAATTGCCCCTTGGTCACGCGCGAATTATAATCGACATAGATGTTTTCAATTGTGCCGGAAACTTGCGAACCAACACTTACGGTATTTACCGGGTTTATTTCGCCGGTTGCGGTCACAACATGTTTTATATCACCACGCGTGACACCAACGGTCACATATTCAACCTTGTCACCAATTGACGTGATAATCCACCATGTGCCGCCAATCAATAAAATTATGACGACCGCAAGCGCCCACCATTTGTGTCGCCAAATCCAACCAAAAAATCGACGAATAAAAGACCGCCTTTTTTCTTTTGCCATTATTGTTCCTTTTCTATTTCCGATTTTATGTCGCCAATGGCAAGTGCCACCGCCGCACGCTTTACAAACAAATCATATTTCGCCGCGTTGTTTTGCTTTTGCGCGGACACAAGTTCCGATTGCGCCGTTTGCCAATCAAGCATTGTTGCGCGTCCAACCCGATACATGCCGGCGGTCACGCGTTCTGATTCCGTGGCAGATTTTAGTAATGTTTCCGTTTGTGATAGAACGGTCTGGGCGGTTTTGTAATTTTGATACGCCGTGAATACATCAAGCGTTGCATTGTCTTTCGTTGTGCGCAGATTTTCCGTTGCCGCATCATATGATGCCGTTGCACTTTTTACGCCATACATATTTGCAAACCCGGCGAATATCGGCATGGTTGCACGGATACCAATACTGCCGCCGGTATGTGCATTGTCGTCATAAATATAATCACGATTGTTGTCGCGCCACGAAAGTGTTCCGGTCGCACTTATACTTGGTAAATTTTTTAGGAACATCGAATTACGCCGATGCCACGCGGCATCTTTGTTTGCCGCCGCACGCAGCAGGTCAGGGCGCTTTTCACGCGCAATCGCGATAAGTTCATCAATGCCACGATTTTCGCGCACATGCCCAAAATCGCCCGACATATCCGCAATTGTAATTTCGCCGTCCGCCGGAAAAGAAAGTTTCGTAAGCAGCACACCTTTGGCCACCGCGCGATTATTTTTTGCACGTTCCAAATCCAGATTGCGGCTTGCCATTGCGGTTTCCGCCTTTAATACATCGGCGCGCGCGACAACGCCGGCCTTATATTTTTTATTTGCTGTATCAAGTGCAACCTGGGCAACGGCGCGAAGTGACCGCGCGCTTTCAACATCCGCGTCCGCGTTTAGCAACGCGTAATATGCACCAATTACGCCGTATACATAGTTTTGAACACGGTCGTCATAGTCAAAACCCATCGCGCGCCATGTGGACGACAATTGGTTCAAATCAGCCAATCTTTTGCCGAAATCAAATATCAAATACGATGCGGAAATTGATGCACCATATTGCCAATCTTGCCAATCATGATTTTGATAGTTTTTTGCTATATCGGCACTTCCATTTACCGCCGGCAAATAACTTGCGTAGCCCGCGTTTTTATTGTATCGCGCGGATTCCATCGCATAATACGCCGACATGGTTTCCGGATTGCGACAAAGTCCAAGCTCAACCACCATGGACAAATCCAAAACTTTGTCCGGCACGCTTTTTCGCGACATACAATCATCGTTCCCGCCATGCGCGAACATAGGAATAAAAACCAGCAGTAAAGAAAGTTTTGTAAAATTCATTTCCCACTTGACCTTTTGGTGTTTTCATTATATATTTTTTATGTTGAAAAATAAATTTATTTTGCTAGGATAAAATGGCTATGCATGGCTTGGTGGCAGAGTGGTTATGCAGAGGACTGCAAATCCTTGTATGCCGGTTCGATTCCGACCCAAGCCTCCAATTTTCAAAGGGCGACAATGTCGCTTTTTTTCTTTGTTTTCCGGGATTTTTTATACTTGCAAAACATCATAAAAGTTTTTAATCTGAATCAATAAATTATTGATAAAAATATGATAAAAAACCTTGCATTGACCAATTTTCGAAATCATACTTCGTGCCGTTTTGCGACGGGTGGGCACAGGAACATTATCATTACCGGTGCAAACGGAACCGGCAAGACCGCAATCATAGAGGCCGTATCCATGCTGTCCGGCGACCGCGGTATGCGTGGCGCACCAATGACAGATATTGCGCGTTTCGATGGCGATGGTGGTTTTTCAGTAATTGCGGAACTTTGTGATGATACGGAAATTTGTGTCTATTTTAACAACGGCGATTCAAACCGGCATGCGCGGGTTGACGGCGATGCGGTGACACTTTCCGATTTGGCGTCACACACACGCATTGTTTGGATAACCCCACGCGAAGACAGAATCTTTATTGATGCCGCGTCCGATAGGCGTGCGTTTTTTGATAGATTGGTCGCAAGTTTTGATTCCGCGCACGGCGGGCGCGTGGCGCGACATGCGAAATTGCTTTCCGAAAGGGCGGGTGCATTAAAGGCGGGTGCAAATGCAAAATGGGTTGATGCATTGGACGCGCAAATTGCCGCGACCGCGGTTGCGATTGCCGCTGCACGCATTCAATACGCCGGCGAAATAAATTTCTTTTTAACCGATGCCGCCGTTTCGGTTGATGGGTTGGTTGAATCGATGATTATGGAATCCGGCGCGGGCGCGGCCGAAAGAAAGTATTTAGATTATCTTAGAAACAATCGCGAATTGGTAAATGACAAAATGGTTTTGGACGGTGTGAACAAATCGGACTTTGGGGTATTCAACCGCGAATTAAATTTGCCGGCGAACCTTACCAGCACCGGCCAACAGAAAACATTGTTATTAAAAATGATATTGGCGCATGCGAAACTTGTTCATACCAAGACAGGTGCAAATCCGATAATCTTGCTTGACGAAGCGGTTGCGCATTTGGATAAAAACGCGCGCAAAAAATTATTTGACGAACTGCGCGATGCATCGGCCCAGGTTTGGGCAACCGGCATAGATGCGGATAATTTTGCTGATATTTCGGACGCAACATTTGTCACTTGCACAAGGGATAAAGTAAGTCCTATAATCGGTGGACAAGGGGAAGAATAAATGGCACGAATTGATTATCAATCATTGTTGGATAACGCGTTAAAATCCGTTGTGCGCGAAGCATTGATTCATGCACAGATAAACGGCCTTGGGGACGGGATGCATTTTTTTATAACTTTTCGTACGCATGACGCGGGGGTTGTGTTGCCGGATTTCCTGCGTATACGTTATCCCGACATTATGACGATTGTGTTACAGTATTCGTATAATAACCTGCATGTATCCGACAAAGAATTCGGTGTGCAATTGACTTTTGATGGGCGGCCGTTCTTTATTCGCGTTCCGTTTTCGGCGTTGGTTGAATTCAAAGATCCATCGGTTGATTTTATGTTGTCTTTCCACAAAGGCCCCGAACGCAACGCACCGGACAATGATATTGAATTACCCCTGGACGGCACCGGTGATACAATCCCGGACGACGGCCGCGTTGTGTCGTTGGACGAGTTTAGGAAGAGAAAAAAGTAAGTACAACTTACTTCTTTTTATTTTCTTTTTTCAAATATGCTTCCAACCAATGATTATCAAAATTTAGTGTCCGGACATCGCGGTTATTTAGCAATTTTTTCTGTAAGGGAATTGTTGTTTTCACACCTTCGATAACAAATTCGTCCAATGCGCGTTCCGCACGCATAATACACGCCGACCGCGTTTGCGCATGAACAATCAACTTTGCAATCATGGAATCGTATGTTGGTGGGATTGTGTATCCGGTGTAAACCGCACTGTCCACGCGCACGCCAAGTCCACCCGACGGTGCGTAAAGTGTGATTTTACCGGGGCAGGGCACAAAAGTTTCCGGGTCTTCGGCATTGATTCGAAATTCAATCGCATGACCATGCGGAATAACATTTGCCTGGGTATAGCCCAATTTTTCGCCCGCCGCAACGCGAATTTGTTCGCGAACCAAATCAACACCATAAACCATTTCGGTCACGGGGTGTTCAACCTGAAGCCGCGTGTTCATTTCAAGGAAATAAAACTTGCCATCTTCGTACATAAATTCAAATGTGCCGGCGTTGGTATAGCCCATTTTCTTTGCCGCCGTTTTGCAAACTTCAATCATATCGTCACGCTGTTTTTGTGTAAGCGTGGCGGCGGGGCATTCCTCCATAAGTTTTTGATTTTTGCGTTGCAACGAACAATCGCGTTCGCCAAAGATAACGACATTGCCGTGTTTGTCGCCCAAGACCTGAAACTCAATATGCCGCGGGTGCAACAAAAGTTTTTCTATATAAAGTGTATCATCGCCGAAACCACTGCGTGCCTCGTTCTTGGTAATCTCAAACGCTTCGGCCATTTCGTCCGCAGACATAACGGGGCGCATACCACGACCACCGCCACCGGCCGATGCCTTTAACATAACCGGATAGCCGATTTTTTTTGCCCATTTTAGTGCGTCTTCGACCGTATCGACCGCACCATCAGACCCCGGAACAACCGGCAATCCGCATTCAATCGCGGTTTTCTTGGCATTGACCTTATCGCCCATTTTATTTATCATCGCCGCGTCTGGCCCAATCCAGATTAAACCATGTTGTTCAACCTTTTGCACAAAGTCCGCGCGTTCAGATAAAAACCCGTATCCAGGGTGAATCGCGTCCGCGTTGGTCAGCAATGCCGCCGTCAATATCGCAGATTCATTAAGGTATGATTCTTTGGATGGCCCGGGGCCAATGCACACCGATTCATCCGCCAATTGCACATGCATCGCATCACGGTCAACGGTGGAATATACCGCAACCGTTCGAATACCCATATCGCGGCACGCGCGAATTATTCGCAACGCAATTTCGCCACGATTGGCAATTAAAACTTTCTTTATTTTTGGCATAGTTTTTCTTATTCAATAATTATCAATGGTTGGTCAAATTCTACCGCCTGGCCGTCTGTCACCAAAATTTCTTTGACGACACCGTCTTTATCAGATTTGATTGGGTTAAAGGTCTTCATCGCCTCTACTAAAATAACGGTATCCCCCGCCTTTATCGATGCGCCAACCTTGGTAAACGGCTTTGCGCCCGGTTCCGGGGCAAGGTACGCAACACCAACCATTGGCGATTTTAGGGCATAACCCGATGTGGTCGCATCGGCCGGTTCACTGTTTGTATGTTTCGCGTTTTCAGAAACCGGTAATGTCGGCATTGTGATACCCGATTGCTTTGAAAGATGAATATGTTTACGATACACGCCAAACAAAAACTGGCGTTCCAAATCAAGTTCAGTGATTCCCATATCATCCATAATTTTTGACATGGATTCCACGGTTGAACGAAATGACATTTCTTTATCCTTTTTTATAAATTCTTGGTATGTTACCCGAATTTTAATCTTTAATCCCCCAATTGTCAAGGCACGGGGTCAAAACCAAAGCCCCCGCCCGGGCGACAGCGCAAAATTCGGCGTATTCCCATATATGTTCCACGAATAAGCCCGTACCGCAAAATCGCCGTTTTGGTATATTCACTGCATGTCGGGGTAAATCGACAAACCGCGCGACCGCCGAACGCCGGCGATATAAAATGTTGATAAACCCAGATTAACCCAAGCCCGATATAGGCCGGAATTTTACGAATTTTTTGCATTTTTGTTTGCTTTTTTTGGCCCGTATTTGTGCGCGATATGCAACAGTGCCTTTTCCATCGCGGTACGTCCCGCCGGGCGCGTTGCGTCCAAAATCATATGACGGGCGATAAAAATATAGTCAAATTCCGGGCACATCAACCGTTCATGATACCGTACCCAATCGCGCAATAACCGCTTTGCCCGGTTACGTTGGACCGCAAGTTTGAATGTGTGCTTAGTCGCCATAAATCCAACGCGCGGATTGGTCGGAAAGCGCGCCGGCTTTGCCCGAACGAAAAAAAACAACGCCCTGGCCGACGGGTCATCGTCGGTTGTATGAAAATCGGCATGTGATTTTATTGTATCGCGCATAATGTGCAATAATACCAGAATATGTAAAAAGTCAAACAAAAAACGTTCTTGCGGTCTTGATTTTTCGTTTCTGCGCGTTTATAGTAATGGCAAATTATTGCGAAAGGGGCGATACATGTATAATTGGCTTATGAAATTTTTTTCCGCAGATATGGCAATTGATTTGGGAACGGCGAACACACTTATTTATGTCAAGGGCCGCGGAATCGTGCTAAACGAACCGTCGGTTGTTGCCGTTGCGGAAAACAAATTATTGGGGCGCAAAGAAATCTTGGCCGTCGGGGCCGAAGCAAAACAAATGTTTGGGCGCACACCGGGGTCAATTACCGCCGTGCGGCCGCTGCGCGATGGGGTTATCGCGGACTTTGAAGTTGCCGAAGAAATGATAAAATACTTTATTCGCAAGGTGCATCACAGAAGCCCATTGACCGCGCCACTTATTATTATATGTGTGCCATCGTGCGCGACCCAGGTGGAACGCAGGGCCATTCAAGAGGCCGCCGATGCCGCCGGCGCACGCAAGGTGTATATTGTCGAAGAATCAACCGCCGCCGCAATTGGCGCGGGGTTACCGGTGGAAAAGCCGCTGGGGTCGATGGTGTTGGATATTGGTGGTGGCACGACCGAGGTTGCGGTTATGTCACTTGGCGGGATTGTATATTCAAATGCCGTTCGCACCGCCGGTGACCAAATGGATTTGGACATTATCGAATTTGTGCGCAAGAATAAAAACCTGCTGATTGGGGAAAATACCGCCGAAGAGATAAAGAAAAAAATCGGTACCGCGATTTCGCCAAAGGACAAGGCGAACGAACTTACCATGAAGATTAAGGGGCGCGATTTGTTGTCGGGGACACCGCGTGAAACCGTTATCACGGAATCACAAATTGCATCGGCACTTGCGCAAACGGTTTCAAAAATTGTTGATACGGTGCGGCACGCGTTGGAATTGACACCACCGGAACTTTCCGCCGATATTGCGGATTTGGGTATCGCGATGACAGGTGGCGGGTCGTTGTTGCGGGGGCTGGATGCGGCGATTCGCGCCGCAACCGGATTGCCGGCGTTTTTGGTTGATGACCCATTGGCGTGTGTTGCACGGGGCAGTGGCCGCATGCTGACCAGTTTGGATAAAAATAAACATATCTTGCAAACGATGTACTAAGTGTTAGTGGTTAGTGTTAGTTCCGCCTACGCCAAGGCTACGGCGAGACTGCGCCAGGGCTTTGCCCTGGCTTGGTGTAAGTGGAACGGTGCGGATGCGCCGTTTTTACTTTTGGGTGCGGGCCATACGGACTTCTTTCCTAAGGGGAAGGGGATTTTTTTCATTGCAACATTTTTGGGTGGGTAATATAATAATGTTTGCAATGGTGGGTTGCTGTTGTGGGCATTCAAAGGTCTTGTATCTCGACACGTCGCTATGCGACGAATTTTTCTGGCCAACCGGTTGGAGTTCGCCGAATATGTCGAATAAGGCGGTCAATACCTGTCGAGATATTGCTTTTGAAGCTCCAACCGTTTGTGATTTCGCAAATGTTCTTTAACAAAGGTGAAAAATAATGTTTAGCCGGGTAATCACAAATAATCCAATACCACAAACGGTTATAAAAACGCTGTATCGTTATTATGAACAGCCGCAAAATCCTATGACAATCGGCGAAATGTATTTGTTGTTGAAATTGATTCTGTCGAAAATGGAAGATGAATTGGAAAAGATGGGAATTGATATCGAACGCGAATTGATTGGAACGGTTGACGGTTTTCCACAAAATGAAACCGAACACTAAATTCTTGCAATCGGGATTTTCTTTGCTATAATGCGTTGGCTTTGGGTGGTTAGCTCAGTTGGTTAGAGCGTTACGTTGACATCGTAAAGGTCGTTGGTTCGAGTCCAATACCACCCACCACGAATTTTCACCGAAGCGTAGCGAGGGCTGAAAATTCAGTGTCTCGCCGTAGCCCAGCGGGCGAAAACCACACCCCGGCCTTCGGCCACCCCTCTCTAGAGGGGAACTATAAGAAGAAAAAAATGAAACGAATGTGCGAATAATTTTTATAAGCAACATAAACGGGATTCGAATGGACGCCCCGTTTGGCGTCATTTTTTATAAAAAGGAAAATAACAATGGGCAAAAAATATCTTATTACTTCGGCATTACCATATGTGAATAACAACCTGCATATTGGGCATTTGATTGGATGTTTATTGCCGTCTGATGTGTATGCGCGTTTTTGTCGCGCGTGTGGCCGTGATGTTCTTTATATTGGTGGGTCGGACGAACACGGCACAACAAGTGAAATCGGCGCGGCGCGCGAAAATATGTCGGTTGAAGATTATGTTGAAAAATATCGCGCAAAACACTTACAGGTTGTAAAAGATTTTAATTTATCCTTTGATAACTATGGTCGCACGCACACAGATGCCCAAGAAAAATTGATTCACGAATTGTTTAATCGGTTAGAAGAACAAGGAATGATAGAAGAAAAAGTATCAATGCAACCGTATTCGGTGAATGAAAATAAATTTCTTGCGGACCGGTATGTAATCGGCACTTGTCCACGTTGCGGATATGAACGCGCATATGGAAACGAATGTGAAAAGTGCGGTGCATCGTTGGACCCGGCGGATTTGATAAACCCACATAGCGCGATTGACCCAGATTCGCCCGTTGAAATGCGTGAAACAAAACACCTTTATTTTAAGTTGAGTGCGGTGCAAGATAAACTGCGCGCATGGGTAAATTCGCGTATCGGTTGGCCCAAAACCGCAACAGCAATTGCAAACAAATGGTTGGATGAAGGGTTGCACGACACACCAATTACGCGCGATTTGAAATGGGGAATTCCGGTAAACAAGCCGGGGTATGAAAATAAAGTTTTTTATGTTTGGTTTGATGCGCCGTGGGGTTATGTTTCAATTTCACAAATTGCAAATCCAGATTGGGCATCGTGGTGGAAAAATCCCGAATGCCACTATACGCAATTTATGGGCAAAGATAATGTGTCTTTTCATGCAGTGTTTTTTCCAGCCCAAGAAATCGCTGTTAATGATAATTGGAAAACCGTTGATGTGTTAAAAGCGTTAAACTTTATGAACTTTAATGGTGCAAAAATTTCAAAGTCCACGGGCAACGGAATTTTCCTTGATACGGCAATCGCCATCGCACCAAGCGATTGTTGGCGATATGCATTGTTGGCGTCGGCGCCGGAAACGGATGATACGGACTTTACAATGACGCGGTTTGCGGAAATTGTGAATAAAGATTTGAATGGTTTGCTTGGCAACTTTGTGTCGCGTGTATGCAAATTATCAAATAAGAATTTTGGTGATACTGTGCCGGCGGCGGGCGCGGCGGATACGGAATTGGCGGGCAAAGTGAACGAAAAAATTTCCGAACTGACCGCGGCACTGGACGCATGCGAATTCCGCAAATCTATTGTTGCGTTGCGCGATATTTACGGAATTGCAAATGAATATATGACCGCGCATGAACCATGGACATTGGTTAAAAACGGCGATACGGCGGGCGCGGCGGCGGTGCTAAACGAATGTTTTCAATTGATTGATTTATTCGCGCGCGTTTCGGCACCGTTTATTCCGGATGCGGCGGCAAAGATTCAGAATATATTTGAAACCAAAAATGATTTGTCTTGGCCGGCGCAATATGAACACAGAATTGCGAACGGCGAAAAATTCACCGTGCCAGAAAATCTGTTTAGCAGGATTGAATTAGAAACAAACAAGGAGTAAGAAATGAAACCAGAGGTATTCGTTAGTTTTACTGTCACTATACATAAATCTTTGGCCATAGAACATGAGTTTCCAAATATTAGTATTGATGATTTACAAAAATATATCTTGGAACATGGTCCAAAAAATTTTGGCATGCCTTATGTTGTGACGATTAAATGTAAAAATAATGTCGTTGATACTGATAAAACATGCGAAAAAATTCCTTTACTTCGCCAACATGATTATATTAATAACCATCCGATTATTTCGACCGAAGACGATTGCAAATTTGATATTATTATGCCGAAATTGATATATGCAAAAGATGTACAGGAATACTTAATTAAAACATACGGTTCTGTTGGCAAATTTGACCCAAAAGAGTTTGATCCAAAAACGCCGGTGTTTTTTGAGATTTTCGAACATACAAGTGTCGGATTGCGCAATTCAAAAACTGGTATGCCAACACACATGAAATGGCATACTGTGAATTGTGAACCATTATCAAAAGAAGACATTGTTGTTGATGAAAACCTGAATCAAATATGGCCGATTGAAACAGGTAAACCGCCGGTCGGGTTGGTTGAATTGTTCAATAAAAAAATAGAAAAGGTATATTAAATGAACTCTGAAAAAATTACATTAAAACGCGGGGAGTCCAAATTTCCTTTTGTTAATGTTGAATCCATAGATGATGTTACAAGATATGTATCAAACCAAACATTTTATAAAGCAGAATCGCGGCTTATGGATTGGGACAAAAACTATTTTACCATACAATTGCAAAAACAAAACGATTCATTTTATTTTTATGTTATGGATAAATTAGTGTATGCCGAGGATATAAAAAAATACTTATGCGATAATTACGGCGAAACCTTTGAATTGTATGGTATATCCAAAAATATGCCCATTGCTTTTGGCGGATGGACAAAGGAAACATATCAACCGCTTTCTAGACCCGAACCGGTTATTTCCAAAAAGTATATGTATAATTATATTCGGCCCAACTATATTGTTGTTGATAGAAATCTAAAACAACTGCATCCGTTGGATGAAAACCTTGGAAAAATTCCGCTTGGGCTAATCGAATTTTTTAATAAAAACGAAAGATAAATGGACAAAATAAAACTTGTTTTAATGTCGTGTTGTGCGCCGTGCAGCGCGGGCGCAATAAAACAACTGCTATGCGGCGAAATCCCACGCATAGACGATTTTATCGTCCTGTTTTTCAACCCAAATATTTGGCCAAAATCCGAATACGTGCGCCGCATGCAGGAACAAGTAAAATATTGCGAACGCCTGGGCGTGAAATATAAAATCTGTGAATACGACCACGATGCGTGGCGTGCGGCGGTGCACGGGTTGGAAAATGAACCCGAACGCGGCGCGCGGTGCAGTGTTTGCTTTGCGTATCGTTTTGAGTACGCGAAAAAATTTGCGCGTGAAAATGGGTACGATGCGGTGGCAAGTGTATTCGGCGTGTCGCGCCACAAAGACCAAGCACAGGTTGACACCGCCGCAGAATCAACACTGGACGAGATTACATATTTACCGATTAAATGGGATGAAAGTTTGCGTCAGCAAATAAACCGCGAATCTGATTTTTACCGTCAAAATTATTGCGGTTGCGAATTTAGTATGAGAGTGGTTAGTCCGTCTCCGCAAAGCGGAGACGAGACAAGTGTTAGTGGCTAGTGTTGGTGGAACGACACCCCGCCCGTCGGTGCACAGCACCGCCGTGGCACCCCTCTAGCCAGAGGGGAATTTGCACTTGCCACTTATTCATTTGCATACATAAATTTCCCTGTTATAATCAAAGAAAAAAGGAGTGACGATTATGTCATCGATACTTGTTTTTCCGGGGCAGGGTTCCCAGGCCGTTGGTATGGGACGCGAACTGTATGAAACAAATGCCGCCGCGCGCGCGGTCTTTGACGAGGTTGACGATGCGTTAAATCAAAAACTGTCGGATATTATATTCAATGGCCCGATGGAAGATTTAACTTTGACGGCAAATGTGCAGCCGGCGATTATGGCGGTATCCATTGCGATGTTGCGTGCGGCGAATGTTCCACTCACGCAATATGTTGCGGGGCATTCACTCGGTGAATACACGGCGCTTTGTGCGGCGAGGGCTTTGTCTTTGGCCGATACGGCGCGGCTTTTGCGGTTGCGCGGTGAATCTATGCAGCGGGCGGTGCCGGTGGGACAGGGCCTTACCGCCGTAATTTTGGGTTTGGATATTGATACGGTGCGTGAAATTTGCACAAAGAACGACTGTGATTTGGCAAACGATAATTCCCCAGGCCAAGTTGTAATTTCGGGTAGCAAAGAAATCGTTGAAAAAACACTGGAAGACGCGCGGGCCGCGGGCGCAAAACGCGCGATGCCACTTGCGCTGTCGGTGCCGGTGCATTGCCGAATTCAAGAACCGGCCGCCGAAGAGATGCGCGCAGCGTTGGCAAATACCGAAATAAAGACACCCGTCGCGCCGATTATTTCAAATAAAACATGCACACCTATTAGCGATCCGGACGAAATTCGTGCGGCGTTGGTGTATCAAATGACACATGGCGTGCGTTGGCGCGAAAGTGTTTTGGCCATGCATGATTTGGGCATAACCGAAACGATAGAGGTTGGACCTGGTGCGGTTTTGACAGGGCTAACCAAAAGAATCTGTGCCGACATGGAAGGCAAAAAGTTAGAGGTGTAAATATGTTCGAACTAAAAGACAAGGTTGTTTTAATAACTGGCGCGACCGGCGGAATCGGCGGCGCAATTGCAAAAAAGATGAAGCAGGCGGGCGCGAAAGTGGTCGTTTCAGGGCGTAATATCGCAAAACTGGATTCGGAATTTGATGATTCTTATGTAAAGATTCCGGCGGATTTGGCGGACGAAGGCGCAGCGGTCGAATTGGTTATGGACGCGATTGAAAAATGCGGCCGATTGGATGTTTTAATCAATAATGCCGGAATTACCGCGGATACATTGCTTATGCGCATGACGGATGAACAGTTTGATAATGTGATAAATACTAACCTGCGTTCTTGCTTTGAAATGTGTCGCGCGGCGATTATGCCGATGATGAAGCAGCGGTTTGGTCGAATTATAAATATGGCGTCGATTATCGGTGTGATTGGTGGCGCGGGCCAGGCGAACTATGCCGCAAGTAAAGGCGGTATGATTGCGATGACAAAATCCATCGCGGCGGAGGTTGCATCGCGCGGTATCACCGCAAATGCGATTGCGCCGGGCTTTATTAAAACGCCGATGACGGATGTTTTATCCGAAGAATTAAAGAAAAATTATTTGGCGCAAATTCCCGCGGGACGCTTTGGCGAACCAGACGATATTGCGAATGCGTGTGTATTCTTGGCAAGTGACGAAGCGTCATATATCAATGGCCAAGTGTTACACATAAATGGTGGATTGGGTCGGTTTTAATGAAAACCTTTGATGTCATTGTTATTGGTGGTGGACATGCGGGGGTCGAGGCCGCGGCGGCCGCGGCGCGGCGCGGCGCAAAAACATTGCTGATTACAATGCGCGAATCTGATTTGGGCGCAATGTCTTGCAATCCGTCGATTGGGGGCCCCGGGAAATCACAAATGGTTGCGGAAATGGACGCTTTTTCCGGCGTTATGCCGCGCGCCGCGGATATGGCGGGCATACATTTTCGAACACTTAACGCGTCGCATGGCCCGGCAACCCAGGCATTGCGCGCGCAAATTGACCGCGAACTTTATCACAATGCGGTTGTTGAGATTTTGCGTGAATATAAAAATCTGACTGTTTTATTTGAAAAGGTACAATCGGTTGATTTGGAAAAGAAAATTATAAATGGTCGCTATACGGCGAAATCCGTCGTATTCACAACCGGGACTTTTTTGCGTGGGATTGTCACAATGGGCGGCGAAAAAATTCCGTCTGGACGGATTATGGACAATGGCGAACACCAATCGCCCGATACGGTGATTTCCGGCGTATTGCGCGATTTTGGGTTTGATATAATTCGACTAAAAACCGGAACACCGGCGCGAATTTATCGCGACTCTATTGACTTTTCGGTGTGCGAAGAACAATTGCCCGACACGCCGCACGATTGGTTTTCAGATGGTTGCGATGTGGATAATAATGTGGCGGTTTGCTATATCACACATACCACAGGCGAAACACATGAAATCATTCGGCAAAACATAAAAAATGCGCCGATGTATAACGGCGACATAACCGGCATTGGGCCGCGCTATTGCCCGTCGATAGAAGATAAAGTTATGCGGTTTCCGGAACACACTTCGCACCATGTGTTTTTGGAACCCGAAGGATTGCACAGTGATTTGATTTATCCGAACGGTATTTCAACAAGTTTCGGTGCCGAAATCCAAGACAAATGGATTCGCACTATTCCAGGATTAGAAAACGCGCGGTTTGCGCGATATGGGTATGCAATTGAATATGATGCGATTGATGCGCGCAAATTGGACAAACATTTAATGTCGCGCGATACGCCGGGGTTATTTTTCGCCGGGCAAATCAATGGAACATCCGGATACGAAGAGGCCGCCGCCCAGGGTTTGGTTGCGGGTGCAAATGCCGCCGCGTTTGCGCTTGGCGCGCCGACATTGGACATCGACCGAACGAATTCTATGATTGGTGTCATGATTGACGACATAACGACACTTGGTGTTGACGAGCCATATCGTATGTTCACATCGCGGTCGGAATATCGATTGAACCTGCGCGCCGATAACGCGATTGCGCGACTTGGGCAAATTGGTGTTGATTTGGGGCTTATCGATTTGCCGGCTTTTTTGAACAAAATGAATAAAAAAGCCGGGAAAATTTCCGAAAATGATAAATTCTATGCCGGGTATATTATGCGAAACAATCGGGAAATTGAATCTTATCGGCGCGACAAGGAAATAAAAATTCCGGCCGATTTTGACTATGATAATATGCCGGGGCTAACACACGAACTTTGCGAAAAGTTGAAACGCGTCCGCCCGGCAAATATTGCAGAATTGCAAAAAATCCCCGGCATGACCCCGGCGGGAATTATGGTGGTTCTCCGTAAACTAAAATAATTTACAATCGCAAATTTTTGCAAGCGGGCATGTGGCGCATTTGGGGCGCAGGGCGGTGCATGTGTATCGACCAAACAGCACCATTACATGATTTGTTATTGCGTGGTATTTCTTCGGAATTTTTTTTAGTAATTCCACCTCTACCTTTTCGGGGGTGTTTGCGGAATCCGAAACCCAACCATAACGGTGGCTTAGGCGGAACACGTGCGTATCAACCCCGATATTTGGCGCGTTCCACAAAACATTTGTGATAACGTTTGCGGTCTTTTGCCCGATGCCCGGCAATTTTACAAGTTCCGCGCGTTCGTGATATTTTTGCGGAAATTTCCAATCGCCACTACCCCACCGCGTCCCGCGGTCCCCCCCTTCGCAACTACCCCGCCGGGTGTTACCCGGCACCCCTTCACAAGTGAAGGGGAACTTTTGCAGTTGTTCAGATAGCGCGATGATATTTTTTGCTTTGTTGTTAAAAAAAGAAATTACACGAATATGTTCCTTTAATCCATCGATTCCAAGTTCCAACATTTTTTGCGGGGTCGGCGCAACGCGGAATAGGGCGGGTGTGACCTCGTTCACCTTTTTATCGGTTGCCTGGGCCGACAAAATCACCGCAACCGCAAATGTGAATTCGTTTACCGAATACAATTCCGAACGAATTTCCATATTCAGATTTTTCGGAACAATTTCGAAAAAATCGCGCGGTGTTATCATTTTATTCGGCGCAAATTTCCGTACATTTTTTATTACAATTTGTTTCGGCCATATCCGGTGCAGACGAATATTCATACACCATCTTTTTTTCGAATCTTTCGCCGCCAGTTTCGCACACGCATGTTATTTCATTTGTAGCATGGTAACGATCAACCGATTGTCCATCGTCCAAATCGCGCGCCCAAATCTTTGATTTGAAACGCGAAGAACATCCGGTAAAATTGCCGTGTGCGATTTCATCGTTTTTTTCTTCGGTCACATTGTCATCGGATGGGACATCGATAAAGAAATCTTCCGAATTCACCCGTTCATTTGATTCGTCTGATTCGGAAAATTCCACCGGTTCGACATCATAAGAAATTTCTATGTCAACCGGCATACGAAAACACAACCACATTGCACACAGAAATGTTATAACAACACAACCATAAAACAAAAATTTATTTTCTTTCATTTTTTACACCTTTTGTATAGAGATTCCAAAATTATACCCTTCGATTTCCGTAAAGTGTTCGGCCGAACCCGGCGACATTTCACGTATTAACGCGTCCGACATTATGCGCTTTTTATGTTGTTCCAACGCGCCAGACAGCGCCAAATCCGCCGTATACGTAAGATTGATTCGGTCGGAAACATCCAAACCCAACGCTTTGCGCGTATCTTGGATAAAGCGCAACGCATCGTTCGCCAAACCTTCGGCGATAAGTTCGGAATTTAATTCGGTATCCAAAATGACAACCGCGGTATTATCCGGCAACGGCATACCCGTCACACCATTGCGGATATTCAGACGGTTTTCGAATTCATCCGCGTTCAGTGTATAATCGCCGACAACCAACTTATCGCCCGACAATTCGTAGTCACCTCGTTTAACGGCCGGTGCGATTTCGCGCAACGCACCGCCCAAACGCGCACCGATTTTCGGCGTGATTAAATATATGAAACTGTCCGCGACCTTTGCCGTGTTATCGACCCATTCAACAGATTTCACATTTAATTCATCGCGAATGATATTCGTATATTCTGTCATAGGTGTGCCACCCGCAACCGTCAATTTGTTCAGTGGCAAACGATTACGCAATTTGTATTGTTCACGCAATTGCTTTCCAACAGACACGATTTCTTGGACACGGCGCATATCGTCGACGATTTTCATATCCACCGCGTTTGCTACCGGCCAATCGGTCAAATGCACCGATTCCGCACCCGTTAAATTTTTATAGATGTATTCGGACACAAACGGTGCAAGCGGTGCCAAACACCGGCATACGGTACAAAGCACCGTATAGAGCGTATTAAACGCGGTTGTGTCTTCGTCCCAAAAACGCGTGCGCGAACGACGAATATACCAGTTGTTCAGGATATCCAGGAATCGCACAAATTCTTTGACCGCCGTGTCCGGTTTATATTCGTTTAGTGCATTGCCAACCGTATCAACCAAAACACTTGTTTCCGACAAAATATATTTATCCAAAACATTTCGTGCATTTGTCCCCGATACATCGTGTGCCGTTATGTTTCCGGCATTCGCATACAATGTAAAGAAATGATACGCGTTCCAAAGCGGGGTTAAAATCGTCTTTATCGGTTCGGCGAAAACTTTGCCTTCTTTATCAACAGGCACGGGTTCGGCCTTCATAAAATTGCTGCCCAATATAAACAGACGAACCGCGTCCGCGCCGTATGTTTCAAGTTGTTCAAATTGTTCCACCGGACTTATAAAATTGCCAAGTGATTTCGAAAACTTTCTTTTGTTTTCATCGACAATCATACCGTTTGCCGAAACAACACGAAACGCCGGTTTATCAAACAATGCAACCGCCATTATCATCAAATGATAAAACCATCCACGTGTTTGGTCTTGACCTTCGATGATATAATCAGCCGGAAAAGTTTTTTCAAATGTATCCTTGTTTTCAAACGGATAGTGCAAGGCCGCAAACGGCATTGAACCCGATTCAAACCAACAATCTAAAACATCAGGTATGCGTTTCCAACCGTCCTTGGTCAATGCGTCCAATGTCGGGCGGTGCAGGTCTTCGATTTTTACCCCAAAGAATTCTTCCAGTTCTGCGATTGAACCAAAGATTTTATATTCGCCGTTCCGTTCCCAAATCGGCAATGGCACACCCCAGAAACGGTTGCGTGAAATTCCCCACGGACGCGCGTTTTCAATCCACGAAAGGAATCGATTGCCCGCCGATGTCCATGTTGTATCGTTCTTTGTTATTTCAATCAAACGGTCGCGAATCTTTGGAACATCAACATACCATGCGTCCGTTGCACGATAGATAAGTTTTTCTTTGCTGCGCGGGCCAAATGGATAACTGTGTTTATGCTGGTCTTTTTTAACCAAGATTCCGTTCGAACGCAACCAATCGATAATCTTTGGATTCGCGACAAATATATTTTCACCCGCCCAATCCGCCACGGTTTTATCAAAGTTGCCATAATCATCAACATTTAATATAACCGGGAATTGTGGGTCAATCGCCTTGGCCACGATATAGTCGTCTTCGCCATACGCCGGTGCGATATGCACGATACCGGTTCCGTCACTGTCCGAAACGTAATCGCCAGAAATCACCGTATACAGACCATGACCGTCTTTTGCTAATTCAGTATAATATGGGAAAATCGGTTTATAGTGCAAACCAACCAATTCAGAACCCATCACCGTCCCAAGTTTTTCAGAATTTGCAAAAATCTTTTCATACGCCGGCAAACGAGATTCCGCCAAGATATAAACATGGCCATCATCGTGTTTCATACGAACATATTTCATATTATTATTTACCGCCAACGCCGAATTTGCAGGCAGTGTCCACGGCGTTGTTGTCCATGCAATCGCACGGTCGCCGTTTTCCAATTCAAACCATACGGTCACAGTATCATCAACGATATCTTGGTATTCAGATGACGCTTCGGAATTAGAAAGCACCGTTCCCAATTTCCAATCGAACGGATTCACTTTGAAATCTTTATAGAGCAAACCTTTTTCATACAACGCCTTCATCGCCCAAATCACAGATTCCATAAAGTTTTTATCCATTGTGCGATAACCATATTCATCGCCACCGTCAACCCAACGGCCAACGCGTTCAATAAAGCGCAACCATTCGTTTGAATATGTCATAACATCGGTGCGACACATATCACAAAATGCGGTGATTCCGTCGGTTGCGACAATATCTTTGGCGGTGCGTCCTTGCTTTTTTTCAACAGATGCCTCCGCCGGCAGGCCGTGGCAATCCCACCCCAGCGCACGTTCTACATATTTTCCGTTCATTGTTTGAAAGCGCGCAACCATATCTTTGACCGCGGAAACCCCAAGGTGCCCCCAGTGTGGTAAACCGTTCGCAAACGGTGGGCCGTCATAGAAAGTAAACGGATGTCCAAGTTTTGTTTTGTTCAAACTTTTATGGAAAGTATCGTCACTGCGCCAAAATTCCATCATTTCATGTTCTATGCGTGGAAAATCGGCCTTTGGTTCGGTCTTTGGATATGCCATTTTTTTACTCCATTATCGCAATTACTATAAAAAACGGGCGCACCTGCGCCCGGGCCATCGCCAAAGCGCAAGGCCTGTTTATCTTATAATAATAATTGTTTTTGTTTTCATCATGCGCAGTAGTTTATTATACAAAATACAATATTTCAAGTATTTTTTGACAAACCGTATATTTAATATAAAATGAAAAAGAAAAAGGATTTATGTATGAAAGATGAAAAGATTGTAAATTTGGCATACTTTGCAGGGCGGTTGTTAAAACCGTTTATCGCGATTTGGGCACCAATTGTCGCATCGCAACAGGTTAGATACGAACTTGCAGACCCAGATAAACTTACAGAGCCAATTAAACTGGGCAAAAGGTTAAGAAAACATACTAAAAGTTTTATGGAATGCAAGGTTCATGCGTTGCCGGATTATTTTGCGAACAAAGCGATAGCGTATAACGAACGGCGCGCAGAAAAACGCATCAATGTGATTTACTATGTGCAACCTGAAATTGATGAGAAACAAATTGGCGATATTGTTGCGAAGTTAAACAATGCGCCGGTACTTACTGTTTCATATTTTGAAAAGACCGAACATCAAGCGGCGGTGCCGGCATCGTGTGAATTTGGCGATTATGTTATTCATTTTTCACCGGCGGGAACCCAGTGGTGTGGTGGTATGCGCGGAAATGGGTATATTTCTAAAAAAACTTTGAACGGTGCATCGCGGCAAATTTGCACTATATCGCCGAACCTTTCCGATTATTTGGCAATAATCGCAAGAAAACAGGAAAATTTTTTGTCGCGATAAAATTTGTGGTGCCGGTGATAGGACTTGAACCTACGACCCCCTCATTACGAATGAGATGCTCTACCAACTGAGCTACACCGGCGTTCCGTGAGACACACTTTACATGACAATATTTCTATTTTCAAGTGTTTTCCGTGTTTATTTTTCTTTCCCGTGTTGGGTTTTATAGATGCGAATTGTCAAACCATCAAAATTTATCGTTTTGACCGGTTCGCGCAGGTTTCCATAAAACGGGTTCTTGTACCGTTCGGTGGATTCGATTGGTTTCCTGGTGGTGCTGATTATAATTGTATCAATCACAGACATATCATACGCCACCTTTAAGAATACCGGCCCCCCAACCAAAAACGCGTTTGGATACCTAATGTTTAGGACGGGCAAAGATTTGGCCCCCGTTTTTTCCGCTACAATAAATTCACGCGCAGGGTCGTTTAACATTTTTTGTGGCAACAGGTCATATGTATGTTTTGAACATACGCACTTACTTTCAATGGTTGTGAGCAAATTGAATACCTGTTTATCCAACACCGGTGTCCATGTCATTGTGTCGTTTGGACCCGTTGCCATATATCCGTTGGCGGATTCGACCAAAATTGCTTTCATGTGTTTCTCTTTTTTATTTCGATTTTAGTATAAGAGAGATTCGGCGATTTTCAAGAATAAATTCATATTTTTTATTGTAAAAAATTATTGTCGCCGTGAGTATATTTCTCGGCTTTTTTGCAATTTTTTTACAAAAAAGCCGGCGATGCCGGCCTAAATGATAAAAAAGTTCAAAAAAACCGGTGATTATTTGTCCCGGACATGGGCGGGACATTTCTTTTCAACCGCGGCGATTATGTCGGCGTGCAATTTTGCCAAATCAGATTCCGACATTTTTTCGCGCGGTGTAAAGGTGATTGTGAACGCAACGGACTTTTTGCCGTCACCCATTTCGAACGAATCAAACACAACCGCACTTGATATCGGGTTTGTTGCATATCGCGCCGCCGCAACCAACCGGTCAGCCGGAAAATCAGATGGCACAACAAACGCAAAGTCACGCGTTATCGGTTGAAAATCGCCCATAACAATTGGCCCATGTGGCAAAACCCGACGCGGCAGGTTTTCTATATCGCCAACAATACCGATAACAACATTTGTTTTTATCTTTAACGCGCGCGCAACCGACGGATGCAATTCGCCAAATTCCGCCAAAACCTTTTTACCTTGCATTATTGCACCATAACGATACGGGTGCACCCAAAGTGGTGGATTTTCGGTGTCTATTGTAAAGTTTTGACCGTTTAGCAGTGAAACAATATCCGCCTTTACATCATATATATCAACCGGACGATTACGTTTTTGCCAATGTTTTGGTGATGTTGCACCGGTGCGAACAATACAAATTTCGGTGTGTTGTTCGCCCGGCATATCGCCGTCGAAAACCGTTCCCATTTCAAACAAATTCAAATCAGGATATCCGCGTTTTTCGTTTTCCAAAACCGCGTTCAACAAAATTCCAAGTAATGAATTTCGCGCCGTATCAAAGTCCGCAATAATAGGATTCGCGACGCATACAGACGGTTTGTTGGATAAAATCTTTTCAATACGCGAATTACCAAAACCATACGAACGGCATTCATTCAACCCACGTGCGGCAAGTTTTTGTTTTGTATGCAAATCAAAATTATCGCCACGCACCGCGTCACCCGTGGTGTGCGTGTCGTTTTGTGCAATTTTATCGTATCCATAAATACGAATTAAATCCGCGACAATTGTTTCCGGAATTTTAACATCAACGCGCATACTTGGTGCGGTTAGTTTCCATTTCTTTACGCCGAAATTCCCCGTATAGCCAAGTTTTGTTAAAATATTTTTCATGTCACCAACGGGCATTTCGATTCCGGTTTTTTGAACGAACAGTTCCGGAGAAAATTCGATTTCCGGATTCATCGGCGTGTCCGTTCCCGCCGCAGAAAAACCAACGACCGTACCACCACATGCGTCCGTGATAATCTTTACGGTCGCCATTAGTGCCGCGCCGGTTATTGTCGGATCAATACCGCGTTCATAGCGATACGATGCGTCGGTTGACATCGACAGCCGCTTTGATGTTTTACGAATACACACCGGGTCAAAGTACGCACTTTCCAAAATTATATTTTTTGTTTTATCAGATGTACAACCGCGTGCGCCACCAACAACACCGGCCAGTGCAAGGACCCCCGCGTCATCGGCAACAACAATATCGGTATTTTTTAATTCGTGTTTTGTTCCGAATAAATCTGTAAATTCTTCGCCATCCGTTGCCATGCGCACCGTGATATTACCAACAATTTCATCCGCATCAAAACAATGCATTGGTTGTGCCATGTCATAGCAAATATAGTTTGTTGCATCGATTGGCGCGTTCTTTGGATTTATGCCGATTGCGCGCAGGCGCGATGCGATTTTTGCGGAACTTTGCGCCATTTTTATATTGTGAATTTCCGCAAGTTTATATGCGCGACATTTATCAGTTTTTAATTTTACACCGCGCGCCTTGCCGGACACCGCGAATTTGTCGTCCTGTGGTTCGATATATTCGCCCGCGCCCGCCGCAGACAGGTCACGTGCAACACCGCGCACCGCCAAATAATCGGGACGGTTCGGTGTAATACCCGCATCAAAGACCGTTGGGCAATCGACAACAGGTGTGCCGATTTTTGTATTTTCGGGCAATTCGATAATACCACTGTGGTCATCGTTTATGCCAAGTTCGCGGCCACTGCACATCATGCCGTCGGACACAACACCGCGCAATTTACCGCTTTGGATTTCGTGGCCTTGGATTACACAACCCGGCCGTGCAAGTGCGGATATCATACCAACACGCACATTGGGTGCGCCACAGACAACCTGGCGCAAATCTTTGCCGCCGTCATCAACCATTAAAACATGCAAATGGTCGCTGTTTTCATGTGGTTTGCATTCCACAACACGCGCCGCAATCGGGGACAGAGGGGCAATTAAATCTTCAACCTCTAGCCCGATGTGTGTCAGTTTGTCCGCGATTTCCGTGGCGGATAAATTTGTATTTAGGTATTCTTTTAACCAATCAAAAGTCCATTTCATTTTTCACACCTTTTTATTAAAAACCACATGTTTTTAGCCAACGAACATCATTGCCATACAAATCGCGCAAATCCGGCAGGTTATATTTCAACATCGCAAGTCGGTCAAGACCAAAACCAAATGCAAATCCTTGGTACTTATCAGGGTCAATGCCACAATTACGCAACACATTTGGATGAACCATACCCGCGCCCATCATTTCCAACCAACGGTCGCCGTTCCATTTCATATCAACCTCTATACTGGGGTCGGTGAAAGGAAAATACGATGGCCGAATACGTAATTCAACATTACTAAGTCCAAAGAAACGCTTAAAAAACGCGCGGATATCACCGACTAAATCGGAAAGTGTGACATTTTTGTCTATATAAAGTCCTTCGACCTGGCCGAACATTGGGCCGTGGGTCGCGTCCATTTCTTTGCGATATGTTGAACCGGTCGCGAACATTTTAATCGGCACGCCTTCGGTTTCCATCGCACGAATTTGAATTGCCGATGTTTGTGTGCGCATAACATTGCCGTTCGGCAAAAAGAAAGTGTCTTGCATATCACGCGCAGGGTGGTGTGCAGGTGTATTTAGCGCGGTAAAATTATGCCAATCGTCTTCGATTTCCGGGCCCGTATGACGCGTATAACCAAAAGATTCCAAAATTTCGGATATTTCCGACAATGCCTTGGTCAATGGGTGAATTGTTCCGCGGTTTTCCGGTTCCGCGTCCAATGTCACATCAAGTTTTTGTGTGGCAAGTGCGGCGTTTAATTCCGTAGTTTCGATTTCCGATTGGCGCGATTTGAACAATTCACGCAATTCGGTATTTTCACGGTTTAATTCCGCACGCGCATCATTATCCAAATTCTTCATTTCGCGCAATTTTGCGGTCATTGTGCCATTTTTACCAAACACGGACGCATACAGTTCCTGTAATTCATTTAATGTTTTGGTATTTTTAATTTGTTCTTTTAGCATGATATTTACCTTTTAATAAATACGGGGTCGCGGTTGCGGCCCCATAATCTTAGAATAAAAACAATTCGCCGCCAAGGGTTTTTTATTTATCCCCGGCAATAAATCGTTTTGCGGTTTCAATCAGTTTTGCGAAATTCGCATCACCCACATACGCCATTTCCGCCAAAACCTTGCGGTCAAGTTCAATTCCCGCCTTGTGCAGGCCGTTCATAAACTGGCTATATGTAATTCCAGACGGACGCACCGCCGCATTGATACGAACAATCCACAGTGACCGAAAATCGCGCTTTTTGGTGCGACGGTCGCGGTATGCATACTGACCCGCCTTTTCTGATTTTTCACGCGC
This sequence comes from uncultured Pseudomonadota bacterium, assembly GCA_937885575.1. GTDB lineage: Bacteria > Pseudomonadota > Alphaproteobacteria > Rs-D84 > Rs-D84 > Enterousia. The sequence continues at coordinate 47,755 of CALABO010000015.1, forward strand.
GGCACGGTATGTGCTGCTGTGCCGGCCAAGGAACCCCTTGGCACGTTCAAGAATTTTATTGTGTTTTTGACGAACCGTTGTTCCACGTTTTACCCTTGCCATTTTCGCCCCCTTATTTTATTTCAAACCATACGGCGCCAGGATTTTCGCCTGAGCCACCATGTTTTCGTTTAGATATTGCGGTTTTGACCCGGCGTTATTTGCACGCGCAGATTTTTTACGCAGAAGTTTCTTGTGGGCGTTCCGGCGAACGTTGATTTTACCGGTCGCGGTCATTCTTGCACGCTTTTTCAAGTATGACTTTGTTTTTAATTTTGGCATTTTTTACCTCTTTTGTTTATATATCCTTATGGCAATGCCTTTGCCATTTCGGACTGTTTGTGGTCGGATTATGACACAATTTCTGCAAAAATCAAGTTTTTATTGAATAATCGTTTTTTTGTGGTTAAACTGTCGCACGACATGAGTTCCAAGAAAGTATCTTCCAGGTTGCGCACTATCATAAAGGCCATCGGTTTCGGGTGCTTGGTGCCCGCGATTGCCATATATATTATTGTCGCAAAGCCCGATTTTCGGTTTGCAAATGGTGTCGCGCACGCAATTTTTCCGGTATTTCATGCGATTGGGGACGCGGTAAGTTGGCCTTTTCGGGCGGGCGGAAAAATAGTAAAGCGGATTCATCGCGTTTCGGTTTTAGAGGAAGAAAATGAAGAACTGCGCACAAGACTTGCCGCCGCACTGGCAAAACAGACCGATTGCGATGTCGCGATTTTGGAAAACAAAAAACTTATTCGTGAATTGGGGGTTGCACGAAATACGGACTATGGAACGGTTATCGCAGATGTTATGTATGACAATTCCGCTGTGCACCATGAAACTTTTATGATAAATCGGGGCGCGGCCGATGGGGTTGAACCGGGTATGGCCATCATTTCTTTTGAAAATAAAATGGTTGGCACGGTTATTGATTCGGGGATGCACTTTGCGCGCGTACGGTCGCTTATTGATTCATCGACAAATATCGCCGTTCGCATCGCCGGGTCCGAAGTTCATGGGTTCTTGCACGGGGACGGGTCATCAACGCCGTCTGTTGGTTTTTTTAGTGACCATAAATTCCAAGGTAAAAAAGGCGTAAAATTACTTACCAGTAATATAAGTGGTATTTTGCCGCCAGATATTTATGTTGGCGAAATGAAAAACGAAACAGATGTCGATGTCGCGTTGCCTTGGAATGTGTCGCGCGTGATTGTGTTAAAGTTCACTGGGGAAAATGGCGATTATCAATGAAGCAAAAGATTATAAAATATTTACAAATTGCTTTTCCGTTCTTGCTGACCATTGCATTGTGGCGTTTGTCTTGTCCGTGGGTGAATTCGGCCGGTGTTCTTTGTATTATTCCGATTTTTTATTGTTCGTTTATTCGGCCTGTGCGTTATTTTTCCCCGTTTGCATTACTGATGTGTTTTTTACTTGATTATAAGTTCGGTGGCAATTTTATGTGGACGATATATTATTGCCTGTGTTATATGATATTGAAACTGCAAACGGCAATTGATTTGACGCATACCAAGAAATCCGGCGTATACGCGTTTATGACTTTTTTTGGTATAATAATTTTATTTATGTTTTTGCAACATATAAATCTTGTAAATTTGTTGTATGCGGTTGTTGTGTTTGCAATTACAAGTACCTTATATATTCCAATGGTTGTGACAATACGGGCGGTTCAAAATGATTGACAGTGAAATATCAAAACAATTTGACCGGCGAAGTGCGTTATTTTTAACGGGTGGCGTGATTCTTACATCCGCGCTGATTTTGCGTATGTTGCAAATGCAGGTTTTTAATTATCATAGTTACAAAGAAAAAAGTGAAAATAATTCTTTCCGTATTCAAATAAATATGCCCGAACGTGGCAAGATTCTATCCCGCAATGGCACGCCGATATCACACGATGCCCCGATTTACAGGTTGTATGTTATTCCCGAAGAAAGTGATGACTTGGAAGGTTTGGTAAAAACCGTGGCGCGGGAACTAAATTTACCAGAAAAGCGCGTAAAAACTATTTGGAAGCATATAAGAAAGCAACCAAAGTTTCAGCCAGTTTTGATAAGTGAAAATACTGATTGGAATGTTCTTGCGGGGATTCAGGCGAAAAATCTTTTGGGACTGCATATCCAAGATGGGTTTGCACGGCGTTATGAAATGGGGCCTGCCGGCGCACAAATTTTTGGCTATGTCGGCGCGCCAGAAAAGGCCGTGGCAAACACACCTTTTTATACGCACGGGATTACGGGTTTAGAAAAAGTGTTTAATGAAAGCCTTGCAGGTATTCCGGGCAAAACAGTTATGATAACAAACGCCGTTGGGCGGGTCACCGGCGAAGACAAAGCAAAATTTGAACAACCGGTTACGGGGCAAAATATTCAGACGACTATTGATGAATCTGCACAACGCGCGTTATATGATTCACTGACACTTTATAAATCGGGCTGTGGTGTGGCATTGGATATTGAAACCGGCGATATATTGGCGATGGCGTCCACCCCAAGTTTTGACCCAAATAACTTTTCGGGCGATGATGCCGAAGAATACATTGCGGGACTGCGTAATAATTTTGCAAAACCATTTATGAACAAAGTGTTCGAAGGCCTTTATCCGCCCGGTTCAACATTCAAAATTGTTGTTGCACTTGCGGGGTTAGAATCCGGTGCAATCACACCAAGCGAAACTATATTTTGTCCTGGATATTGGGAATATGGCGACCGGCGATATCATTGCTGGGAACACCGGGGCCACGGTCGTGTTAATGTTGTTGGTGCACTTAAACATTCTTGCGATATTTATTTTTATCAAATGGCATTGCGCATTGGTATTGATGCGATAAAACATATGGCTATTAAACTGGGCCTTACTGAAAAATATATCGAAGATATTATTTCTAAACAGATGACCGGGATTATACCAGATAGAAAATGGAAGGAAACAAACAAAGGCGTAAATTGGGTGCATGGTGATACCGTTATCACCGGAATTGGCCAAGGTTTTACACTGGTGAACTGTATGCAATTGGCGGTTATGATTGCGCGCACCGCATCAAATAAACGTGTTATTCCACGGCTTATAAAAACAAATAAAAAGCCGAAATTCGAATCAATAGGATTACAGAAAAAAAACTTGAATTATGTTTTAAATGGTTTAGAAGAAGTTCTTAAACCCGGTGGCACGGCGGCGGGCAGTGCGATAAATATTAATGGTGCAAAAATGGGTGGAAAAACCGGAACATCCCAAGTGCGCAGTATATCAAAGGCCGAACGCGCATCCGGGGTTCTAACGAACGAACAACTTGAATGGCATATGCGCAATCACGGGCTTTTCGTTGGATACGCACCGACAAACAACCCGAAATACGCCGTATGCGTGATAACTGAACATTCTGGGTCCAGTGGTTCCGCCGCACGCAGCGTAGCCGCAGTTATGAAGGAATTGTTAAAAAAATGAGCAGACAGACACGCGTTTCAAATGCAAATATGATGAGTTTTTCTGAAAAACTCGGTCGTTTCTCGTGGCCAATGTTTGTTCCAATGTGTTTGATTTTGGTGTTTTCTGAACTTATTCTTTATTCCGCGGGTGGTGGTGCATGGCAACCGTTTGCGTTATCACAATTGATGAAGATTATTCTTGGGTTTGGGCTTTTTTTCTTTGCGGCATTCACGAATATAAAACTTTGGATAAAATCCGCATACGGAATTTATGCGGTTGCAACAATACTTATTATACTTGTCACTTTTGTTGGGCATACGGGTATGGGTGCACAAAGGTGGCTGAACCTTGGGTTTATGCATATTCAACCGTCCGAACCGTTCAAAATGGCGCTGGTGCTGGTGCTGGCGCGGTATTTCGCATGGATGAATTCGGTGGAACTGAATCAATTCAAAAACTATATTGTGCCGTTTTTGCTTATGCTGTTTCCGTTCGGATTGATTGTTATGCAGCCCGACCTTGGGACCGCGCTTTCCATTGCTATGATTACGATTGGCATGTTTTATATTGTCGGCGCAAATAAAAAGTGGTTTATCATTGGCGCAATTCTTGCGGTGATGGCGGCACCGGTTGTTTGGTTTGGCGGACTGCATCAATATCAACGCGAAAGAATTATAACATTTTTGAATCCCGACCACGATGTCCAAGGTGCCGGTTATCAGATAACCCAGGCAAAAATCGCGTTTGGCAGTGGCGGTATTATCGGCAAGGGTTATATGAAGGGTTCGCAATCGCAACAATCTTTCTTGCCCGAAAAACAGACTGATTTTATATTCACTATGCTTGGCGAAGAATTTGGTTTCTTGGGCGCGATGACTATCCTTATGATTTATACTTTTATCATTATTATTCTGTTTTGGGCCGCAAAAACATGTCGCAATCGATTTGGACAATTGGTGTGTTTTGGTTTTATGTTGAACTTTTTCATTTATTACTTTATAAATATATCCATGGTTTTGGGACTCATGCCGACCGTTGGTGTGCCGTTGCCACTGATGTCCTTTGGTGGCAGCAGTTTATTATCACTGATGTTCGGGTTCGGATTATGCGAAAACGCACACATACACAAAGACCAACAATTATCTGCAAAAGGGAACTGATATGAACTTACTTATTGTTGAATCACCATCAAAAGCAAAAACAATCGAAAAATACCTTGGGCGCGGGTGGCGCGTTATTGCGTCTGTTGGGCATGTGCGCGATTTGGTGCCCGAAAACGGCAGTGTTGATACCGAACACGATTTTGCAATGCGGTGGCAAATTATGCCGGGTAAAGAAAAACAAATAAAACTTATCACGGACGAGGTTAAAAAGGCCGATGCGGTTTACCTGGCATCCGATCCTGACCGCGAAGGGGAAGCCATTGCGTGGCATATACTTGATATATTAAATTCAAAAAAATTACTTGGGAAAACCCCGGTTTATCGTGTTGCCTTTCATGAAATTACAAAAAATGCGGTGACGGAGGCGATTAAAAATCCACGCGAAATTGATTCTGATTTGGTGGACGCTTATTTGGTGCGGCGCGCACTCGATTACCTTATTGGATTTGAAATATCCCCGCTATTGTGGCGGCGCAACCTTGGGAAATCTGCGGGGCGCGTGCAATCGGTCGCGGTAAAGTTGGTTGTTGACCGCGAACGCGAAATCGAAGATTTTGTGCCAGTGGAATATTGGTCGGTCGGCGCCAAATGTGAATTTAATAAAAAATCTTTCAATGCCGGACTTTCGTATTTTAACGGCGAAAAAATTGAAAAGATGACACTTAAAAATTCACATGATATTGATGCGATTTTATCAAGGTTAAAAACACCTCTATACGCCGGAATCAACCGTATAGACAAGAAAAAAGTGTCACACAAACCGTATGCACCATTCACCACAAGCACGCTGCAACAAGAGGCCGCGCGTAAACTTTATTTTTCATCAAAACGCACTATGTCGGTCGCACAAAAACTTTATGAAAATGGTTTTATTACATATATGCGAACCGATGCGACAAATTTGTCGGCCGAAGCGGTTGGTGAAATCCGGAACTTTATTTCAAAGAATTATGGTAATAAGTTTTTACCCGCATCACCAAATGTTTATGTGACCAAGTCAAAGAACGCCCAAGAAGCGCACGAGGCAATTCGTCCAACGCACTTTGATAGCGCGGCGCACGAACTTGACGGCGATGAAAAGAAACTTTATGAATTGATTTGGAAGCGCACAATTGCGTGTCAAATGACCAATGCAGAATTTGATTCGGTTGCGGTTGATATTTTAACCGATGATAAAATTGCAACATTTCATACCGTCGGAACAACGCGGACTTTCGATGGTTTTATGGCGGTCTATGTCGAAGATAAAGATGATAGTGATGATGAAGAAAATGAAAAATTGCCGGCGCTTTCGGTTGGCGACCGTATCACTATTTCAGAAATAAAACCAGAACAACATTTCACACAACCCCCCGCACGATATACCGAGGCGTCACTTGTTAAAAAATTAGAAGAACTTGGTATTGGCCGGCCGTCAACGTATGCAACGATTATGTCAACGATTGTTGACCGTAATTATGTTGAACAAGATAAACAGCGGCGGTTTCATCCGACATCCGGCGGTTGGGTGATTGCGGCATATTTGGCAAAATATTTTGCGGACTTGGTTGATGTGAATTTCACCGCAAAAACCGAAGATACTTTGGACGATGTTTCAAATGGAAATACGGATAAATTGGTCGCGCTAAATGAATTTTGGGGCGATACAAAACAAATGATTTCCGGCGCGCGCGATGTTAAGACAACGGAAATTATCGATGAAATAAATAAATTTATGACAAAGCATATGTTCGCCGATGGGAATAATAAATGTCCAAAATGTGGTGGCAAATTGGGCATAAAACTTTCAAAGTTTGGGCCGTTTATTGGTTGTGAAAATTATCCGACTTGCGATTACACCGCGCGCATGACACCAAATGACACGACGGAAAAAACGCAAACAAAAACAGAACCAAAAGATTTAGGTGATGGAATTTCTTTCCGTATTGGGCGGTTTGGCCCGTATGTGACAGATGGCAAGAAAAATGCGGCGGCAAAAAAATATACATCTGATACAATCACACTTGAAATTGCAAAAGAATTATTGGCGGGCGGAAAGCAAAAGGCGGAACCAATCGAAATTGGGAAAAATCCGGAAACAGATAAAATGATTTATTTTTATCCAACCGGGCGTTATGGCGCATATATTTCAAGCAACAAGGTAAATGTTAGTGTCAAAGATAGGCCCGATTTAGAAACCGCAATTGATTTGATAAACAACAAAAAACCAACGAAAAGATTTCGTAAAAAGTAATGACAAAATATGATAATAATTTTACCGACCAATTGCGTGAACGACTTTCAATTGTCGATGTCGTGTCCCGTCGTGTACCGCTTGTTAAAAAAGGTCAAAATTATTGGGGATGTTGTCCATTTCATAATGAAAAAACACCGTCGTTTTCCGTCAATGAAGACAAGGGTTTTTTCCACTGTTTTGGTTGTGGAAAGCATGGCGATATTATTTCGTTCACTATGGAGTCCCAGCATATTGATTTCAAGGCCGCGATTGCGGAACTTGCGGATATGGCCGGATTAAAATTGCCGGAATATAAACCAAAATCACAGCAACAAATTGATGCGGAAGAATCTTATATTTCTATTACTGCGGCGGCCGCAAAATTGTACGCAGAAAAACTTTTTACGCCCGATGGTGCGCATGCACTTTCATATATTCGTGGTCGCGGGTTTAGTGATGAAATGATAAAAAAATATGGTATTGGTTATGCGCCGAAAAACAATGCCATTTCAAATAAATTTGTAAATGTAAAACAAGATAAACTTATTGCGACCGGCCTTGCGCGGCGCAGCGAATATGGTATGTATGATTTTTTCCGTGATAAATTAATGTTCCCAATTTTTAACGCGCGCGGGCAAATTGTTGCTTTTTCTGGGCGGTCACTCGACGGGTCGGAACCAAAGTATATCAACACAACCGATACAGAAATGTTTCACAAACGGCAAACACTGTTCGGATTTAATTTTGCACGCGAAGCGATTCATCGCGCAAACCGCGCAATTATTGTAGAGGGGCAAATTGACGCGATTCAAATGCAATGTCACGGTTTTGGTGAAACGGTTGCGCCACTGGGGACCGCACTTACCGAAGACCATATTTCGATTTTATGCAAGGCGAACAGAAATATAATTTTTTGTTTTGATGGCGACGGGGCAGGGCAAAAAGCCGCCGCCCGCGCATGCGGAATAATTATGCCGTTCTTGCGCGACAATTCTGATGTACGGTTTGCATTTGTGACCGGTGGCAAAGACCCGGACGAAATTTTACGCAAGGGGAACACGGATGATATGAAAAAAATTATTGATTCCGCGATTCCACTTGTTGATTTTTTATGGAACATCGCAAATAAAAACTTTTTAACAAATACGCCGGCGGGACGAACACAGGCGGAAAAGTTTTTGAAAAATGAGTTACAAAAAATAACCGATAAAATGTTGCGTGCGGAATATGAACACGAATACGAATCACGCAAATTTAACAATTGGCATAAATGGAAAAAAACCGCAGAAACCGTGCGTATAGAAGTTCCGGAAATTGATACAATTGTTAAAAATACAATCATTTCAATCATAAATAAATATCCGACACTTGCCGAAAGGTATGGTGATTTTATCAGTAAATTTAATCTTGATTTTTCCGAAAATGTGGGTGATTGTGGTTTATCTTTTGATGCGGCGGAAAAATATTTAGTTTCTTTAAAATTGCAAAAATATATTGAAAGTTTGGAAAAACAAAAACGCGATTTGACCGTGCGTGGTCTTTCCGGTGAAAACGATGTAAACCAAGAAATCCGCCGTATAGATGATGAACTGAATAAGATGAGAGAAAAGTTTGAACTTTTAGTGTAAGAGGTTAGTGTTAGTGGGCGACACCCCGCCCTGTTCCACAGGGCACCCCTCTAGCCAGAGGGGAACTTTGCTCTCTGCAACACTTAGTAGATACCGCGTTAAATCACCCACAAAAAACGTTACACATTTTTTGTGGGACCTGATGCCGCGGTATGACGATTTCTACTAACCACTAATCACACATTTTTAATTCGTGGTTGTCTTCGTCTTGGTCGATGCGTTTATTACGAATTTCTTGGGCGGCGTTTATTTTTTGATGAAGCAAAACTATCTCTGGATGTTTTTCAAGTTTTTTATACATGTCTTCAAGTAATGAATCTATGCTTTCTATATCCGGCGCGTATATTGGCATAACCGAATTCATCGCGTTAAAAATAGAATTTTTTATATCGGGCGCCATATCCGTCAATATTGATAAATATGCATCGATATGTTTTTCTTCGTGTTTCAAAACCGCGTTATATGAACAAGAATTTTTTTTATGCGATTTATCTATTTTAACCAAAAAATTTTCATAACCAACGGTTGCATCAACACCATTTACAATTACACAATATCCATCGCGTTCGGGAATAACATTAAAATCTATATTATATTTTTCCATAAAACTTGTTTCCGTGATTCCGTGCAATTTAAAAGAAAAATATTTTCCATCATATTCATCCATCGGGTCATCTGATAATTCAACCGTCTTGGTCCATTCGGGGTTTTTTATATTTACAAATGGTGTTTTTTTATATTGCACACAATCGTCGGCCAATACGGCAAAAGGCAATAAAATAAAAAACAGAATTTTTTTCAACATATTAAATATCGCCCGCGCCTTGTTTTCTAAGGTATTCCGCAACAAACGCCGAACCGAATTGGCGATAAAGTTCTTCGGCGAGCAGCACCGACGAACGACCGGATTCAAATAATTTCAACAAACTGCCCAATCCCCCAAGTTCGGTATTCAAAATTACCGATTCATTATTTACCGGTCGCGACAATAACACCGCGCGTTTAAGGTTGGGGTAGGCCTTGCCTTGGATAAACGCCATTTCAAGTGGATTCAAATTCCAATGTTCATAGTCCGCCGCGTCCGCCGCCGGATTACGGAAGAACATTATCGTTTGTGCCTGGCCACGGACAACATCGCCAATCCCCAGTTTATCCAAAACATTTGCGCGTTGGAACGCAACCATATACGCCTGGCGATTTTTGCGTCCTTCTTGGAGGCCGGCAATAAAATTATCGCGGAACATTTGGTTTTCAAGCATCGGCGCGGTTTCGTCAATCATAATAAGTGACGGATTTCCACCGGAAACCGTTGTATTATTTATTCGGTGTAATATATATGAAATAACCGCGGGGGCAAGGACAGGGTCTTGCAAAATTTCGGTAAAATCGAAAGTGGTCAGGCGCGATTGCAGGTCCAGCGTATCGCTTTCTTCATTAAATATGTCGCCATATTGTAATGGGTCAACCCATTTCTTTAACGCGGCACGCATTTTGCCGGCGGATGAAAAACAACTTTCCCAAAGATTTTTCAACATTCTGTCTTTATCAACCAAGTAATCAAAATTCACCGAAACCGCGCGCGCAATTTCATCTTCGGAAAGTGGGTCAGATTGTTCGGAAATCATCGCCAACCATCGCCGCAAAAATCCGCGGTTTGCCGCCGTATCCGACATTTTTAATGGGTTCAGATGTGCAAGGAAATTTGTTTCATTTTTTTCTTTGCCTTGCATAGTCACATATCTTCCACCCGTCGCAAGTGTAAATATTTCCGCGCCTTTATTCCGGTCAAAGAAAAATGCCTTTAATTTCTGATGTCGCATTGATTGCGCAATAAGGAACGAGAATAATGTTGTTTTACCACCGCCGGTCGGACCGATTGTAAGTGTATGTCCAACCGCCGCCTGTTTATCAGATACATGAAATTGGAATTGATATGGTGTGCCTTGGGCCGTCGGGAATATAACAAGTGGCCCCGGACCCCAATCAGAATTTGATATGCCGCGTGGTGCGGATGACATCGGAATACTGATTGCCGCCGCGCGCGACAGCATTTTGAAAGTCCGCGGAAATGTATCAAAACCGGGGATAATTGAAAACCATGAAACTTTGGTTGCGAAACTTTCTTGGATTGGTGATACGCCGAATGATGCGGAAATCTTTTTGAATTCATCAACATGTTCTTTTAATTCAGATTCACTTTTCGCAAATATCATAAATAATGGATAATAATTTACAAGTGTTTGGTTCCCTGAAACATTTTCATCCATAACCGATTCCGCGTTTGAAATTTGTTCTTCGGTAGAATCATTTTCTTTGTTTGCAACACTGCGGCGTTGGCGCATTACCGCCTCTACATCCGATGCACCCATTATTTTGAATCCGTTCATACAAATCATTTCGGTTTGAATGGTATTTACCGAATCAAAAAAATCTTCGTCCAAATAATCCGGTGCCGCACGGAAAGATAAAAGTGCCGCAAAGTATTCATAATTACCACTTATATATTTAACAGTTCCGTTTGATAAAAATTCAACATCATCAACCGTTGCGTTTTCGGTGATTTTATCATCACATACCGCCGGCGCGGGTTTTGTTATTGGTGACAAGATACGGCCGAAAAACTTTGCCATATTGTCACGCGATTTATTTTCCAACATTTGCGGTTTATACGGCGCAAGTATTGATTCGATATAATTTCCATACTGATTTAATTTATCACGCGCGTGCGCACCACGAACAGATAACACAATATAATAATTGTTTAAAAATATTTTTAACCCTTGGGAATGCCATTTGTCGTAAATTTTTTGTAATACCGGTTGATCAAATTCATAGTCAGTATTTTCCGCAACCGCATCACGAGTTGTAAAAAATCGCAATACAACATTTGGGTCGTGGATTTGGTTGAATAGTTGCGCACGCAGGTCAAGGAATTTCTCACGTTGTTCATCGGTCTGCATACTGGTTTGCACGCCGGCAACGGAATAAACACGAATTAAACAACCGTCACTTAGTTCAATCGAATTGTCGGTATAAACAGTTGTAAAAGGTATATATTCAGCATAATGTTTATAGCCAAACTTTGGAAAAACATGTTTTACAATTGTCGGAACATACATCAATAAAACAATAAAAACAAAAATAACCGCGACCACCATAATCGTTAATGTTATGGTGTTTGAAAATCCATTGCCGGCAAAATATTTGAAAAATTCAGGTATCATGCGGCGATTCTCCGTGGAATTTTATTTCTTATCATCTTTATTTTTGCAATCAAAATCTGGCCCAATTGCGGGTCGCGCCGCGAATAGTGCGCCAATATCATATGAACCAAGCAAACCGAGCCTATGAAAAACAATGGATTTAGGTAATCATTCACTTTGTCCGGGAAAATAAACATGCCAATAGTATATAAAATAATGAAAATTATAAACTGAACCATAAAATTCAACACCGCCAAAGTATATGGCACATAAAACAGATGTGACGGATTCGCCAAAGCTTTTAGCACTTGTTGTTTCATTTTGTGTCGATTCTCCCCCCGTGGATATTTTTATTATAACAATTTCAACATTTTTCAACAAGCATAAAAAATAAAAATATGTAATTGTTGAAATTGTTGAAAACTTGTGAACTTTTTAACACTTTTTCAACAAGGGTGATTTTTCAACAAAATTGCGGAAAACACCGGAAAAATTGAACAAAAATGTTGAAAACTTTGTTAAAATCGTGTTTTCAACATTTTCAACAGGGTAAATAACAACAACAAAATAAATATATTATTTGATTTTTGTGAAAAACCGTTTATAATATCTGCGCAAAAAGGATTAGATATGAAGTTTTTGAGTTCTTTGAAGGCATGGAAAAAACGCGGGAATATTAAACAGGTTCGCCGTGGTAAACAGGTTATTTTGATGGACCCTGATAACCCAAAGTTTAAGGCGAAACAGGGTTTTAAGCGTAAATAATCCATTGTTTTATGCTATTTTTCGGCGTTTCTGTGATTTCAGAAATGCCGATTTTATTTAGAATAAATTAAAATCTTTTGTAAATGCTTCTATCATCGCATCTTTGACTTCGGCGCCCGATAGGCCGGCGGTGCGCAGGTAATTTTCTTGGGGCCCCGTCGCGTGCATCATATATGCACTGTGTTCGGCAAGTTCTGGAACGGATTTTATACGCTGTGATGGAACAAATTTTATTTTTGCGCTATTATCTGTTGTGTGGCCGGCAAGGCGAATGTCTGATTTTGCATCCGGACAATCCTTGTCTATAATCGCGGTCGCCGATATACGGGAATAACTGTTTTTATGTCCGATTATTTTTGTTTGAATCAAAATTCCGGTATTTGGTGCCGCGTGCTGTGCAATAATTTTTCCGGCAAAATCAGAGTAGTTTTTCACCATAATATGTCCGCGTAATTCAGAATTTTTCCCGGCGTTTTTGATAAAAATGTTCAAAAAACCCGGGAAATTATTTTCTAAATCGACGGTTAAAAATATTGGTTGGTCTTTGGCGGTTATATTTATATTTAGTGTTATTTCGCGTTCAATTTTTCCGATACATATAATATGCATGGGTAAATCGTATTTCTTTGAAAAAATTTCTGTTTCAGAAAGTGTCGATAAATCAGACCTAAAAACACCGTCAACGTAAACCAATGTTTCGGACGGAAAGGTTTTTATATTGAATTTGTTCCACATGTATGACATATTTACACATATATTATAAAGGATTTTGTTATGGGTTTCAATTGTGGAATTGTTGGATTGCCAAATGTGGGAAAATCGACATTGTTTAATGCACTGACGCAAAGTGCCGCGGCGGACGCGCAAAATTACCCTTTTTGTACAATCGAACCGAATACCGGTCGTGTGGTTGTGCCGGACGAAACACTGCATAAATTGGCGGCGGTTGATAATTCGGCGAAAATTATACCGACACAACTTGAAATTGTTGATATTGCGGGGTTGGTGCGCGGGGCATCAACCGGCGAAGGGTTGGGGAATAAGTTTCTTGGTAATATATTGGAAACAGACGCGATTATTCATGTTGTGCGTTGCTTTGAAAACGATGATATTGTGCATGTGGATGGGCGGATTGACCCGATTGCCGATATTGATACCATTGAAACTGAACTTATGCTGGCGGATTTGGAAAGTTTGAATAAACAAATAAAAAATCTTGAGAAAAAGGCGCATGGTCTTGATAAAAGCGCGATAAAGTTATTGGCCGACGCAAATATTATAAAAGAAAACTTAGAAAAATCTGTGCCGGCGCGTGATGTGGATGTTGATAGTAAACCCTTTAATTTGCTGACATCAAAACCGGTGATTTATGTGTGCAATATCGAAGAATCCGCCGCCGCAACCGGAAATAAATTTTCAGATGCGGTGAAACAAAAATTTGGTGCAAAAAATCCGGTTTTAATTATATCTGGGAAAATAGAAATGGAAATCGCACAAATTGTTGACCCAGATGAAAGAAAGATGTTTTTAGATGATTTGGGTTTAAAACAATCGGGGCTAGAGCAGGTGATAAAAACCGGATATGAAACATTGGGACTGCAAACTTTCTATACGGTTGGACCCAAGGAAGCGCATGCGTGGACAATAACGCGTGGTATGACCGCACCCCAGGCCGCCGGTAAAATTCATACTGATTTTGAACGGGGCTTTATCCGCGCAGAGATTATTTCACCCAAAGATTATATTGAACTTGGTGGCGAAGTCGCGGTCAAAGAGGCGGGTAAAATGCGCCTTGTTGGGCGTGACTATGTCATGCAAGAAGGCGATATTTGCCATTTTTTGTTCAATAATTAGTGGTAGAGAATATATGGAAACGGCATTAAAATTATTTGAAGATAAAAAAATTAGGACACATTGGGACGAAGCCCAAGAAAAATGGTATTTTTCAATTGTCGATGTTATCGCGGCGTTGACAGGGACAGAACGTCCACGAAAATATTGGAACGATTTGAAAATAAAATTACGTCGAGAAGGAAGTGAGTTGTCCGAAAAAATCGGACAACTAAAAATGCAATCGTCTGATGGTAAATTTTATAATACCGATGTTGCAGATACTGAACAGATTTTGCGCCTGATTCAATCAGTGCCATCAAAGAAAGCCGAACCTTTTAAAATATGGTTGGCGGGGGTGGGGTCTGAAAGAATTGATGAAATCGCCGACCCGGAAATCGCGATTCAACGCGCGTTGCGGTATTATCAACGTATGGGATATTCCAACGAATGGATTACCCAAAGATTAAAATCTATTGAAATTCGCAAGGATTTAACCAATGAATGGGACCGTGGCGGCGTTAAACAGGGGTTAGAATACGCATTACTTACCGATGAAATAACGCGTGCGTGGTCTGGGATGAATACGCGTGATTATAAAAAAATGAAGGGATTAAAAAAAGAATCTTTGCGTGATAATATGACGAATGCGGAATTGGTTTTGAATATGTTGGCCGAATTGTCCACTACTGAAATATCAAAAAAAGAAAATCCAAAGGGTTTTCGTGAGAATATGCGTGTTGCATCCCGTGGTGGTGGCGTTGCGCGTGCGGCAAAATTGCAATTAGAAAAAGAAACTGGCAAAAAAATAATAACTGGCCGCAATGCGAAATTGTTAAAGAAGGTTGGTTAGTGTTTTTTCTTCTTTTTATGTTTTTGATATTTAATTGTTAAACAAAATACAAATATCAAGAAAACTAAATCCAGCGCACATATGAATATTACGCCGATTTCTGGGCTTTGCAGTAATACATATGATAGATAGCATAAATCCGCGGTAATCCACACGAACCAAGATGTTAAACTTAAATCATCCGCGTGCTTTGTTTTTAGTATTTTTATTATCTGGGGCATATAAGCGATAAATTCCAGGACTGTATAAAGAGATAATAAAAATAGTGCAACTGTGAACTTCATAAGGGAATTATATCATAATTGTCACCGCTATGCCAGCCTCAATCATGATAAAACAAAGTATTTTTACAAATATTATCTTGTTTTGTCCATGATTGGCAGACAAGATAAATCCATTTTTGCATAACCATCATCAACCAGCAATTTTTGTATATCTTTTTGGTTCAAGATTAGTGTGTCTGATTGGTTTTGATATACTTTGTTAAAACTATTTGCCACGTTATAGCCATTTATTACCTGGAGCCCACCGTTACCCGCAACCAATAATATCGGAACAGAATAAGCAACCTTGGTATGATTTCCAAGGTTCATAACGGTGCGACCATCGTTGCCAAGGTATGCCAATCCCATAGAGTTAGACATAAAATCAGTGGCGATTGTTTTATATTGGTCTTCGTCAACCCTGCTGATTTTACGCATATGTGGAATACTGATTGCGAAATTAGTTGTTTTGTTATCATAGGTATTTTTAATTTGTTGCATTTTTTTAATAAAATCAATTGCCATACCATCGTCATTATCTATCCGGAACGTCAGCATAGTTGGTTCTTTCAAATCGTCCGGAATAAACATTGCGCCATCAGTATAAACATTACGCAAAAACGGATACTGTTTAGCAAGGTTATCAAACAATACTTTTTTATCGTCCGGAATTAAATTCGTATGATAAACACACAGAACAAAATTTTGATTTGTTTGTGCGGCAAATGATTTCAGTGTTATATTACAAAAAATATTAAAGCGATCAGAAAAATACGGCTCTTCATATAATTGTACCAGAGAACGCGAATTATTCGTATTCATAAAACTGTTTGGAATCGCATACCGCACCATACCAATTATCATAATAAAACCTTTTCATTGTTGGTTTCTATGATATAATGCCCCAAATGAATGTAAAGAAAAAAAGAGATTAGAATGATAGATTTTCATACGCACAGTAATGCTTCGGATGGGGCGTTGTCCCCAAGTGAATTGGTTGATTTGGCCGCCAAAAAGGGACTAAAATATATTGCTTTAACAGATCATAACAATGTCGATGGATTGCATGCGGCGGCAAAAGCGGCAGAGCAATGCGGTATCAACTTTATAAATGGGATAGAAATTTCCTGTGAAAGAAATACGCATATTATCGGATTGTTTCTAAAACGGTTTGACGAGATAAATAATAAAGCCGCCATACGCAGGGAATACATAGAACAATCGCTAAAAAACTATGGTTATACCAGGGAAAAATACGAAACAGTTATCGGGGCCAGGGATGCCTTTATAAAAATGATGATTGATACCGACAAGGGTTCAGACAAAACATTTGTTATTGAACATTTTCTGCAACCGCCGTTTGGATATGGCGAAGCAATTGATATGATTCATCGTTCTGGCGGTTTGGCGATATTGGCACATCCAAACAGGACAAAAGGCATTGATAGTAATAATTTGCAAGAATTTATTTGCGAACTAAAACAATACGGAATTGACGGCATAGAGGTATATCAATCAGGACAAACAGATGATTACACCAATTTTGTTGCAGATTTGTCGCGGAAAAATAATTTGCTGGTCAGTGGCGGTAGTGATTTTCATAATCTAAACAAAATAAACAGGGAAATCGGGATGTATGGTGATATTGATAATCGAAAAATGATACCAGTGGATATCTTGGATGAACTTTTACAGAATAAAGATAGGTACGTGTAATAAAGTCACACAGTAAATTATGTAATTTTATAAATATTTATGATATAATATTTCCCATAGTATAAAAGGCTGTGAAATGAAAAACTGGGTGTATATTTCTAGTGATATCGAAGGTTGTGCGTGGGCCAGTAATTATATTGAATGTGATGAAAATTCCGATGTGTATCAGGTTTTTCGCACGGTTATGAGTGTTGAATTGTCGACAATTATTGATTCTATTATTTATCCGGCAAATATTTTATTGCGTGATGCACACGGTAACGCGCGAAACGTCTTGAAAAAATTGTTGCCTGGAAATGTTAAACTGATACGCGGTTGGGATAACGACCCCACAAATATGATGAAGGGGATTAATTCCCGAAAATTTGATTTTGCGTGTTTGCATGGGTATCATGCCGCGGCCGGAACAGGGTTATCGCCACTTGCGCATACGTTTTCTTCTAAGAATCTTGGAACTTTTACTTTGAACGGACATGTTGTTGGCGAAACAATATTTTCAATCTATACCGCCGCGTATTTTGGTGTGCCGGTGATTTATATTTGTGGCGATTATGGTGCCGTGACCGAGGCGAAGTCGATTAACCCAAACATCGTTGGAACAGTTACCAAAAAATTTAAAAGCCAGGGCAGGTTTATGTTATCAGCCACAGATGTTTTGGAAAAAATAAAAACGGATTTTACAATGGCGCAAGATGCTTTTTATAAAAATCCACGAAAGTTCGATGTTAAATTGCCAAAGAAATTCATTCTCACAATTCAATATCTTGATAAAAAGCAAACAGATTTGCATTTAACAAAGATGAAAAATGTTAAAAAAGTCGCGGCGGATACACTTAAATATGAAACCTGTGATTTTTATGATTTGTTAAAAACAATGCGAAAGTTAAAGGTGTTGATAAGAAAGTAGTTATATTATTTTGAATGGATTTCTCTCGTCCGTCGCATAAATGCGCCGCGACTGCGCGCAAATTTGTAGTTGTTAATAAATTGAATATGGCCCGCCTACGCTGGTGCTTAATTTCGATGAATGAATTATGTTTGTGTAATAAGTATTTTTTGATAAACGTGCTGGCTACGGCGAGGCACTGAATTTTTCGTTAAAAAATAGCCAAACGGCCATTTTTTGAAAAATTCGTGGTTGCGGGGGATGGATTTGAACCACCGACCTTCAGGTTATGAGCCTGACGAGCTACCGGACTGCTCTACCCCGCGATAAACGGGAATTATTATAAATGTTCTTTTTTATTTGTCAAACGAAAAACAATTTGTTCTTTTAATTTTTTGTGTTTTTAGGTAAAATGCTTGTCGGAGAGAGTTATATGCGGTATTTGCTTCAATTTATGATAATTTTAGTTTTTGTGTTCCTTGGGGAATTATGCGAATTTTTAATTCCGCTGCCCATTGCCGGCAGTATTTATGGTTTGTTGCTTTTGTTTATCGCGCTTTGTGTAAAAGTTGTAAAATTAGAGTGGGTTGCAGATGTCGCAGATTGGTTCCACAGTATTATGGCGTTGTTCTTTGTTGCGCCCGCGGTGGCTGTAATCGATATTTGGGCGGAAATATCAGGAATTTGGTTATATTTAGTCCTTATGTTGGTGCTGGCATATTTTGTTACAATGGTTATAACCGGTAAAACCGCAGATTTTTTCCTTAATCATAGGGATAAAAAATGATGGAAATGATAACATCTTCGACATATTTTGGTGTGGTTCTGACCGTGGGCGCATTTGTTGTCGCAAGTTTTATAAATAAAAAATTTCCAAATCCTTTTACTACACCGCTTTTTTTGGCAACAATGATAGTTATTACTTTTTTGCTTTTGTTCAGAATTCCGTATGAAAACTATAATTTTAGTGCAAAGTATTTAACATATTTCCTTGTCCCAGTAACGGTTTGCTTTGCCGTGCCGATGTATCGGCAATTACCGCTTTTGAAAAAACATATTTGGACCATACTTTTTGCGGTTTTTGTTGGGTGTGTGGCGTCCGTTGCGTCGGTTTGTATAGTTGTAATTTTATTTGGTTTGGCGGATGTGATTGCGCGGTCTTTGGTGTCGATTTCGGTAACCACGGCGTTGGCGGTCGGAATAACACGGAAACTTGGCGGAATTGTATCTTTGACGGTGTCGGCAGTCATAGTGACAGGAATTTTGGGTGCATCGGTTAGTGATAAGTTATGTAAGTGGTTAAAACTTAAAAATCCGATATCGCGCGGGATTTCAATTGGAAATGCATCGCATGCGGCCGGCACGGTAAAGGCGATGGAAATGGGCCAAATTGAAGGTTCTTTTAGCAGTTTGGCCATAGTGTTATCCGGCCTTATGACCGCGGTTTTGGGGCCACTCGCAATTTGGGTTTATTTCGGTGGCTAGGTCGCAATACCTACTGTGTGCTTGAAATCTGATTTTTTTGTTGATAAAATTGAACTGTTATGTTTAGAAAGATTTGGAAGAAATTTTGGGAACCTATTTTGGGTTTGGCGCTGTTTCAATGGATTATCGCCGGGGTTATGGCGGTGCTGATGTGGTTTGTGTATTTTACATGCCGGAAAAAGATTGTAAATTATGAAATTTTTAAGAAATTCCGCCATAAACCCGCGATTTTTGTGTTCTGGCACGGGCGCAGTTTTATGTTGTCGCCGATTGTATGTTTGGGTGGTATGAAATCTTATGCTGTGGCAAGTAAACACAAAGACGGTCGTATGATGGCAAAGTTGCAACATCTTTTTGGTCTGCGCGCGATTTATGGCAGTTCGCATAATGGCGGTTTATCTGTCTTGCGCGATGGGGTGCGGGTTTTGCGGCGTGGTGACCATTCGCTTTGTATTTCCCCAGATGGCCCGGGTGGACCGTCGCTGCGTGTCCAAGAAGGTGCGCTTTATTTTGCGAAAATGACCGGCGCGCCGATTATTCCGGTGTGTTTTTCCGCGCGGCATGTTTGGATTCAGCGCCGTTGGGACCGGTATTTGTTGGTGTATCCCTTTACGCGCGTAAAGTGTATTGTTGGGGAACCGATGTATATTGATTCAAAAATATCGGACGATGATTTTGAATCGCGGCGCAAGGAATTAGAAGATATTATGGTTGGACAGTTGCGTGAATTAGATGCTGAATTTAATCTGCCGGTGGTGGAACAAGATTTGAAAGCGTCTGATTTCAAAAAGGCAAAGAGAGAGGGCAGGGAACCAAAACTTACAAAAAGGTATAAATAAAATGAAGACACCTTGGTGGTTTTTACATAAAACGCCGCTTAGTTTTTTATTATTACCCATCGCGTTTATTTATTATGGAATTGGGCGCGTTGTTTATGGATGGCGAAAATTGTTTGCGTATAAATCGCGGCGCAAAATTATTTGTGTTGGTGGAATTTTTGCCGGTGGTGTTGGAAAAACGCCGATTGTTCGTATAATTGCAAATTTTTTAGATGCGCCCGTGGTTATGCGTGGTTACAAAAGGACGGCAAGCACAAACAATATCGGGGACGAGGCCGCAATGCTTATGTCTGATGAAATTGCGGTTCATGTTGGTCATCGAAAAAGTAATATATTGTTGTTAAATCGGCAAAAGGGTGATAATGGGCCAATTGTTATGGATGATGGTTTGCAAAATCCATCGATTGCCAAGGATATTTCTATTTATGTCTTTGATGAAGGTATGGGTTTTGGTAATGGGTTTTTGTTACCGGCGGGTCCGTTACGCGAAACAAAAAAGCATGTTCAAAATGCCGATGCGATTATCGTGATAAGAAATAAAAATCCACGCAAAAAGTTTGCTTTGCCGACTGGAATCCCGATTTTCTATGCGGAAAATAAAACTGTGTCGCCGTATCCGCGGGGCGAACGGTTATTTGCTTTTGCCGGAATTGGGTATCCGAAAAAGTTCTTTAATTCATTGACGGGGGTTGTCGCAAAACGTGGATTTGGTGACCATTATCAATATACGGAA
Source organism: uncultured Pseudomonadota bacterium (assembly GCA_937885575.1). Taxonomy (GTDB): domain Bacteria; phylum Pseudomonadota; class Alphaproteobacteria; order Rs-D84; family Rs-D84; genus Enterousia. The sequence goes on from CALABO010000015.1 coordinate 68,817, forward strand.
AAAGATATTGCGGATTTAATCGAAAGTGCGCGGCGCAAAAAGGCGAAATTGGTCACAACCGAAAAAGATTGGGTAAGGTTACCGGCGGATGTGCGCGAAAAAATAAAATTTGCGCGGTTGGAAACAAAAATAGACGATAGATTTTTTGATTGGTTAAAGGGGAAATTAAATTGCGCACATTAAAAGAAAATGTTTTTTGTTCGGGTGTTGGTATTCATTCGGGGTTGCCGGTGAATATGGTTGTGCGGCCTTTTGATAAACCGGGGATATTCTTTCGTCGTGTTGATTTGGATGATAAAAGTTTAATACCCGCAACATATGATAATGTTTCGGATACGAAAATGCGCAATACTACAATTGGTAATTTGGATGGCGCGCATGTTAAAACAATTGAACATTTGATGGCGGCACTTTTTATCGCGGGTGTTGATAGTGCGCTGATTGATGTTGATGGTGCCGAAGTTCCGATTATGAACGGCAGTGCAAGTTTATTTTATCGCCGTATTATGGAGGCCGGCGTCACAAAAGGGAAGCGTAAAAAAATTATTGTGAGAAAGCCCGTGGTTGTGACGGCACGCGAAATCTTGCGTGCAATGCCGTTCAAAGATAGGTTGAACAGTTTTATTGCCGGTTTGTTTTATCGCCAGCGCGGTTTAGATGGATATGTTAAACTTTCGCCGTCAAAAGATAGGGCGCTAAATATCAAGGCGACATTGGTTTATCCGGAACCGATTATAGGAAAACAAAGTTTTGTTTATTCTTTTGATGAAACAAAATGGTCGGTTGAAAATTTTATAAGAAATATTGCGTCTGCGCGGACATTTGGGAAATATTCAGAATGGAATTACCTGAAATCTCATGGTATGGCACGCGGCGCGGATGAAAAAAATGTTATTGTGTTGGACTATGGTGGGGAAAAAACACTAAATCGAATTTATTGGCCGGACGAATTTGTGCGTCATAAAATTATCGATGCGATTGGTGATATGTTCACATCTGGCGGGTTTATTGTTGGTGATTTGGAATCTTATAAGGGCAGTCACGCGCTAAATAACGCGGTGCTTAAAAAATTGTTTAGTAATCCCGATAATTATGATATAATAGATGCCGAATAAAACAAAAGAGGGAAGTATATGAAAAAATATCTTGGATTATTTTTGGCTTTGTTCGCATTGGTTGGTTGTGGCGGATATATTAAAAATGAAAACGGCAGTGAATATATCAAACAACTGGACGGCGAACCGATTGGGTGTGTTTTCCTTTATAAAATAGAATCCGAAGTTTCGGTTTATGACGCGGATGATGCGCGCCGTTATCTTGAAAATCGTATCGCCGACCAGGCGCGGCCGGGTAATGCATATTGGTTGGTAAGTCAACGGACACGCCCGAACGAATGGGTTCTGTTTGGGCCGGAACGCGCATTTGTGTTGGCCGCAAATGTTTATGAATGTCCGAACCTGCATGCGGTAAAGACAGCACGTACCGATAAACCGTTGCCGGACTATGATGTAAAGCCATCATGTGCGAACGGTTCGTTCTATGGTATCGGTGGCGGATGCGGACAGTAGAATAGTGTTAGTGATTAGTGTAAGTGGTTAGTGCGGGCGCGGATGCGCCCGTTTTTTGTATTAATGTATAATTCTGCGCTTCAGCAATGTGACGATTTATCGAATTTTTTTCGTAATTACAAGATAATTCCAGAAACGACTAACCACTAATCACTAACACTTACACTTACCACTAATTTACACTGGAATTAGATATTCGTTTTGTGTTATAATCTTTCAAAGCGAGAGAGATTTTGTCGGGTCAATATGTCAATATTAAACGGAAAAAATATGCGTCGGGATTGGTGTGGCAACCGATGGTGGCGGGGTTTACTACGCGCGCGTATGCCCAAAAATTGGCAAATGGTATTGACCGGCGGTTAAACCTTTATGTGCGTTATAATGAAATGGTTGGGCTTGGGGCGCGGTCAAATGGTTTGCATTCCGGAATGCCATCAATTGCAATCGAAATTATAAATGCTTTGCCGGGGTATTCTTCGATGCTTGCGGCGTTTAAAGTGGAAGATAAATTTGTTTTGGTTGCGGTTAGAAATGGCGTTATTCTGCATGATTTGTTGTTTGAAAATGAAGACAGCGCACGTGAAAAATATGCCGAATTGAATGAGATTCCAGATTGGAATGCAACTTTTGCACCGGCGGCATGGGGAATTCCGCGCGCGGTTGATAGAAGTATTTTTGATTTGATTTCTGGGCGGGTTCATGCGGTTTTGCGCCCGATAAGTCGTTTGGCATCGGGGATGATGTCTTTGGTGTTGTTGGTTATTTTTGCTTTGATGTTTTTGTATTTCTTTCGTGATTCGATAAATGAAGTTTTTGCGCCAAAACCACAGATATCAAAGATAAATCCGGAATTAGCCGCAGAATATAAAAGAAAAATCGAAGAAAAAGATAAAGAATTAGACGAGCAATTTGAAATAAGGCAAGAACCGGAATATCAACCATTGGAAATGCCGTATGATTATTTGCCGGATCCATATGAACGTGCAGATTTGTGCTATCGGGCAATTGGATTTTTGATGCAACAGGTTGTCGGGTGGAATCAGACCGTGGTGGAGTGTGATAAGACATATGCTTCGGCAACTTTCCGGCGGTCGTTTGGAACACTCGACGATTTTTATGTTATCGCAGGTGATGTAATGCCGGGCGTGTTTGTTCAAGAACTAAACGATGATGAAATTTTGGTGCGTGCAAAATTGCCGGAACGTGTGGTTTCGTCTTCGTATGATTTGCGCGATGTTGATACGATTGTTCGCGAATTGACAAGCAGATTTCAATCTATAAACATTGATGCAAGTGTTATGCCGGTTGCTGATGTTGTTTCAAATGGTTTGCAAACTGCCGAAGTTTATTTTGTTGGGGTCACAGTGGACACAAAACTTATCCCAGAACAATTTATAAAGATTTTTGAAGATTTTGGCGGTGTGTATATGACAAAGGTGTCGTGGAATGCCACCAGAAAAATGTGGAACTATGAGGTGATAATCTATGCAAAACAAAATTAAACTTTTATTGTGTGTGTTTATGTTTGGAATAGCACAAGCGTGTTATGCCGAAGAAACTTTCATTGATGTAAATGTCGATGATGCGGCCGCGAACGAGCAGTTTTCTGCGGATGCTATCGAAGAATACAATGTTGATGGGTCGCTGTTTCAACAGATTACTGATTTGGAACAAGAAAAGGTCTTGATGCAATTGGAAAAGGAACGTGCACAATTGAATCTTGATTTGGATAGATTGGCGGCGGAAAAAATAAAGTTGCATATGGAAATTGATACTTTGTCCGGTCGGGCAGAGCAACAACAGCAAGAATTTGAAACAGAACGCGCGCGTTTGCAAAACGAAGCAAAGCGTTTGGAAAACGAACGCGAAGCGTTGAATAACAGGTCAGATATATCTGTGCCAACATATGCGCCATCGCAACCTGTGTATTCGGAACCCGTGCAGCCAAAGGTGGAAACCGAGATAACAAAGAAATTCAAACTTATCAATGTGTTTGGTGCCGGTTCGCAATTGCAGGCGACGGTTCAAGATTTATCAAATGGTCAAAATAAAAAGTTGAGTGTTGGTAAAGAATTGGATGGGTACATTGTGAAATCCATATCTTTGGATGAAGGTGTTGTGTTTTCAAAAGATGGTGAAATCCAAACATTGAATGTTGCAAATGGTAATTAGAGATGAAAGATTTTTCGGACGATATCGTTTTTGATAAAAAGCCAACCGTGCCAGTTGGAATGGAACGGTCGGATGCGGACGAAATTGTCGAATATCTTTTTTCTGAAAACAATAAATTGCTTACCGGGAATGGTGCTGAATTTCAGTTGCCAAAGGAAACCCAAGGTTTGTTGGCATATTTTTCGAATGGTGGTTTGGTGATTTCGCGGACGCATCGGTATGATGGTCGGGTGCTTGCGTTTCTTGATTTGTTGCGAAAGAAAAATCGTCCTATGTTTTCGCCGTTTTATGCAGATTTGGGGTTGTTGTCGTCAATATATAAATACTATGAAAATAAACTTGGTGGTGCGCGATCGCGTGTTGATTACAACAACCAAATGCAAAAGGACTTTATCGACATTGTTGCCAAGGCCGCCGCGCAAAAAGTTTCGGATATTCATATAGAGGTTGCGGACCAAACAACAATTTATTTTCGTATAGATGGCAGTATGCAACCGGTCTTGGAATTCAATGCGGGGTGGGGCGAATCTTTTGTGCGTGCCGCGTTTGCGTCCGCTGATATTTCAAATTCGAACTATGCACAAAACGAATATCAATCGGCACAGAAAGATGGGCGCACGCCACTTCGCGGAACAAAAGATTTGTATTTGCCCGAAGGTGTCCTTAGTATTCGTATGCAATTTAATCCGGTGGCGTTCGGGTCGCGGTATGTTGTGATGCGATTGCTGTATGACAACCCATCGGAAAGTATTACAACCGAACAAGAATTTGGAAAATATGAACAAACACTTTTGCATCGTCTGCGTTCGTTTCCAACAGGTTTGGTTGTGGTTGCGGGTCCGACCAGTTCAGGTAAATCAACAACACTTGTTCGCAATATGGTTTTGATGTTAAAGGAACATCACTATGAAATAAACCTGATTACTGTCGAAGACCCGGTCGAACAAAAAATCTTTGGTGCGCATCAGATTCCAGTTATAAATACAACCAATGAAGAACAACGCGAAAACGAATATACCGAAGCGTTGGCGGCGGCATTGCGCAGTGACCCTGATACACTGATGGTTGGTGAAATTCGAACACTGGCCGCAGCGCAACTTACCGTCAAAGGGGCGCTTTCGGGGCATAATGTTTGGACGACATTGCATGCGAATTCTGCGATGGCGGCGTTGGTGCGATTGCTTGATATGGGGGTAGAGGCGTTTAAGTTAAAAGAAGAAACAATGATGCGCGGACTTATTTCTATGCGGTTGTTCAAGCGTTTATGTCCGTATTGTCGGGAACATTTGGCAAATCATCCTGAACGGGCTGAATATGGTCGTGTAATGGACGCGTTTGGTGATTTGGGTTTGAATCAGGTTTATATTCGCGGCGCGGGATGTGAACATTGTAATGGAACCGGAACAATGGGGCGTATCAAGGCGGGTGAAATTATTATCACAAACAGTGATTTCTTGCAATTGGCACTTGCGGGCAAAACAGATGAAGCCGTCAAATATTGGTTGGAAGAAATGGATGGGCGAACATTAAAAGAAGCGGCGTGTTCGTTGATGTTGCAGGGGATAATTGGTGTTGATGAACTGGAACGTTGGGTTGGATTGCTGGATAGACCGGGGGTATATTAAAAATGACAAGAATTGAAATTTTTTATGCAAAAATGGTTTGTCGGTTTAGCACGAACAAGCGTATAGCAATTTGGCGCAAATTGGTGTCGTTGCTTAAAAATGATTTTACTTTGGTGAACGCATTAAACCGTTTGCAAATGACGGAATCGCATGGTGGTGCAAAACCAAACGAACCTTTTGCTATATGTTTGCGCGAATGGGAAAGAAACCTTGAACGTGGGTACAGTTTTTCCGAAGCCACACGCGGTTGGATTCCAACAGATGAAACGTTGCTGCTGACATCCAGTAATATGTCAAGTTTGATTGTTGCGCTTGAAAACGTTGGGCGGATTGTTGTTGCAAACAAACGGATTGGTCGCGCGGTGTTTGGTGCGATTGCATATCCGTTGCTGTTGTTGGTTTTGGTGTTCGGTATTATTATCATGGTTGGAATTTACCTTGTTCCGCCACTTGCCGAAGTCGCAGGTGAAGGTATGGTGTGGACCGGTGGTGCGGCATCACTTATATGGTTATCCGAATGGGCAGGGCGGTATTGGAAATTTATCGCGTTTTTGTTCGTGATTGCGATGGTTATAATATGGCTTTCGTTGCCAATCTGGTCGGGGCGTTTGCGCGCAATGTTTGATAAATTTCCACCGTGGAATATCTATAAAATTCGCGTTTCGGTTGGGTGGATGATGTCAATGGCTGCGATGGTTTCATCGGGTGTTTCTATACCGGACGCAATGCGAATAATTGCAGATAATGCAAATGGATATTTACGAAATATTTTGGATAAAACACTGCGGCATATTGCGAACGGTGACAACCTTGGGAATGCGTTGCAGAATACAGGTATGGATTTTCCAAGCCAAGAATTGATTGGGGATTTGGCGGTTTATTCAGATATGAACGATTTTGATGAAAACCTAAATCATATCGCAAACGAGTATTTGGAAGAATCTGTTCGAAAAATAGAATCTTTGTCGGATGCGCTGAACACAGTTGGAATTTTGCTGATATCCGGGGTGATTGCGTGGGTTGTCCTTGGGACGTTCCAAATGCAAGACCAGATTACCGCGTTTTTGTCATAATAAAAAGAGAAACACCGTTATATGCCGCGATTTTGGAATTTTTTGTAAAAAATCCAGGATATAAAATACCGCCCGATGAATTTGTCGGTTTGGTTAGTATGTTGTCCAAAGAGGTGTTAAAACACTAAACCATAAACGGCAGGTTTTCCAAAGTTCCTTCGGCCACGCGCAGGTTCACATCAATCATCATAAACACGCAATCGGGGCTTGCCTTTACAAGTTCTGGGTCGAACATATGTGTCGACAGCAAGTGACTTGTGTTCACCGAGATTTTTGTTATCAAATGGTCGTCGTCAAGCAGAGTATAAATCGGCCCAGCATCACGCGGGACATTTTGTCCGATTTCGTGTTCGTTTTGTGGACAACGCAGGCCGTCAAAAAGTGTCTTGATACGGTTATCAATATCAGAACGCGGAACACCGATAATTTCTGGGTGTAGCATTTGGATGTCCAATTCTGCAATCAATTTTAGTTTTGGTGTAATAATCGGGTTCCAATCTATGCCGCCGACATGCCGGGTGATAATTGGGCTTTTCTTGGCATTTGGTCCCATGTATTGCGTTAAATTTGTCCACGGTTCGTGTTCCAAAAGTTTTTTAAGTTGCGGGTGAAACTGCATCCGGATATCGGACACATGTTGTGCGCGTTTTTTTGGATTTATTAAAATTTCACCAAAATATAGTAATTTGAATTTCATTTCTTTTTTCCTTTATTTTTTGCCTTTTTCTTTGACAATTATAGCATAATTTGCTATGTTTTGAATACAAAAAAAGAAAGGATTTGTCAATGACAGTAAATAATGAATATACAGGTGATTCAATTAAGGTCTTAAAGGGGTTAGAGGCGGTAAAAAAACGCCCTGGAATGTATATCGGTGACGTGGGCGAGGGCGGATCTGGCCTGCATCACATGATTTACGAGGTTGTGAATAATTCTATTGACGAAGCAATGGCGGGCTATGCCGATACGGTCTATGTTTCGTTGAACCCGGACGGCAGTGTGACCATCCGTGATAACGGTCGTGGTATGCCGTTCGATATCAACCACGAAACTGGGCGCAGTGCGTTGGAACTTATTATGTGTGAATTGCACGCGGGGGGTAAGTTTGATAACGAAGGCAATGGCGCGTACAAGGTTTCTGGTGGTTTGCACGGGGTTGGTGTGTCGGTTGTGAATGCACTTTCAACCTGGTTAAATGTGCGGGTTTGGCGCGACGATAAACAGGCCGAGATGTCCTTTGCCGACGGTGTGCCAACGATGGATTTGAAGATTACTGAAAACAAAACCGGTTATGAGCATGGAACCGAAGTGACATTTTTGCCTTCGCCGGAAACATTTGCATCAACGGTGTTTAATTTTGATACACTTGAAAACTGGTTACGTGAACAATCTTATTTGAACGCCAATGTGCGGATTATTTTGGAAGACCTGCGTGGCGGCGAAAAGAAAGAACGCGAATTTCATTCGACCGACGGGCTTGCAGGGTTTGCAACATATTTGGACAAGTCCAAGGAACTGTTGAATCGTGACCCGATTCAGATGATAAAGACAATTGACGATTCTTATATTGAAATTGTTTTGCAATGGACGACCGCGTATACCGAAACATCGCTTTGCTTTACGAATAATATTCCAAATCGCGATGGTGGAACGCACTTGGCCGGGTTCCGTGCGGGACTGACGCGCGCAATCAATAAATATATTTCGGAACAAAATACCAAGAAAGATATCAACCTTTCGGGCGAAGATTTTCGCGAGGGACTTACCAGTATAATTAGTGTGAAAATTCCCGACCCGAAATTTGGTTCCCAAACCAAGGATAAATTGGTGTCCAGTGAGGTTCGTCCGATTGTTGAAAATACAACCAGCGAATTATTGTATCAATATCTGGAAGAAAACCCGGCGACCGCAAAACTTATTGTTGATAAGATACTGGAAGCCGCGACCGCGCGTGAGGCCGCACGCAAGGCGCGTGAACTTTCGCGGAAAAAGACCGGACCGGAACTTGGGGGACTGCCTGGGAAACTTGCAGGGTGCAGTGAACGCGACCCGGCAAAATGCGAACTGTTTATTGTCGAAGGGGATTCGGCTGGTGGTACGGCAAAGCAGGGCCGCGATAGAAAGACCCAGGCGATTTTGCCGTTGCGTGGAAAAATTTTGAATGTTGAACGTGTGCGGTTTGACCGAATGCTGTCGTCTGATACGATTGGCGCGCTTATTACCACAATGGGTGCGGGTATCGGTAAAGATGATTTTGATGTAGAAAAAATGCGCTATCATAAAATTATCATTATGACCGATGCTGATGTCGACGGACAACATATTCAAACTTTGCTGATGACATTTTTCTATCGGCATATGCCGGCGGCGATTGAACGCGGTTATATCTATGTCGCGAAACCGCCGCTATACGGCGTGACGCGTGGCAAACAACAGATTTATTTGCAAAATCAACGTGAAATGGACGACTATTTAATGGACCAATTGGCGACCGACGGTGTTGTGCAAATTGCATCGGGGACCCAGATTTCCGGCGCAGATATGAAGCGGTTGTTGGATTTGGTGCTTGATATGCGTAATGTTTTGCAACCGCTAAATCACATTATGCCGCTGCGGTTTGTAGAGGCATTGGCACTGAACCGCGTGTTCGATGATGAATCGGCGGAAAACTGTGAAAAGGCCGCAAAAATGCTGGATGCCCAGGAATTAGAGTTTGAACGCGGTTGGCATGTGGTGGCAAATGATGCGGGTGTCACGATTACGCGGACACTGCGCAGTGTGACGGAAAGTTATTTGCTGTCGCGGGAAAAGTTGAATTCACCGGAAATCAACGCGTGGCGGCGGATGTCCGGGCGCGAAGAATTGATGGAAACATTTTCGGCGCCGACGATACTTACGGTTAAATCAAAATCGCAAAAGATTTGGGGCGCGTTTAATTTACTAAATACCGCGTTTGAATATGCGAAAAACGGGTTAAAGATTCAACGGTACAAGGGGCTTGGTGAAATGAACGCGGAACAATTGTGGGAAACAACAATGGATCCGAATCATCGGTCGCTGTTCCAGGTGACTGTGAATGATGCGTCACAGGCGGATGCGGTGGTTTCCATGCTGATGGGTGATGTTGTTGAACCGCGCCGTGACTTTATCGTTGAAAACGCATTGGACGCAAATTTGGATGTATGATATAATCGTTGGATATAAAGGAGTATAAATAATGTCTGATAAAGATTTTTATATTGATGAAGATGGTGTGATTCATCGCAACCCAAAATCGCATACGACATCAAGAAAAGAGGTTGTTCATAGAGAAGTTGTGGTTAAAGAGCATTTTGACCCGAATAAAAAAAGCGAATCAACAAAATCGGCAAAGCAAGTTTTTGATGAAGCAATGTCTATATTGCGTGATGGGACAATGGATGATTTGCAGAAACGGACGCACGAAGAATTTCGTGACGATGATGCTGATTTTTGGAAAAAGGTTGCGCAGTTTAAAAAGGGACGTAACCAGTAGATGTTCACGGCGGATTGGTTCTTTGATTTAGAGAAAAAAATAAAAGATTTGGGCGCGGACAGTGACGCCCAATCTTTTGATGAAATTCGTGAAATGTTGTCAACCCCGCGGCGGTTTACGGCGGACGAGTTTGCGATCATGTGCGCCTATGTAATTTTGGCGGGCGGGTTTTCGCAAAAAACCGCAAAGCGGATTCATAAAAACATAATGGAATATATCTATAAAAATGGTGCGGATTTTGATGCGATTTTTCAAATGTTTCATAATAAAAATAAAGTAAGTGCGATTTGTAAAATCTGGGAAAACAGGGCAGGGCTTTGCGATGGTTTTTATAATTGTGCGACAGATTCGGAAAAACTTAGTTATCTATCGAAACTGCCACATATTGGAAAAATAACCGCGAATCATTTGGCGCGAAATTTGGGTATTGATGTTGTAAAATATGATGTTTGGATTCGGCGCTTGGGCGCGCTATACGCCGGAATCCGGTGTATAGACGATTTGACGCCGGAAATAAAATCGGCGTGCAATGATATGTTTGCGCACCTTGTGCATGAAACAGGATTGCCACGGGGGTATATAGATGTTGTTCTTTGGAAAGCGTGTCAGTTAAAAATTATTTCTATGGATGCCTGCTTGCGGTCGGGAAAGACCACCCCGGCCTTCGGCCACCCCTCCGCAGGAGGGGAACTGGATACTAACCACTAAGTGAACGGAGTGAACGATGGTCGATGTAAAAATAGAAGAATCTTGGAAGCGCGTATTGGCGGGCGAATTTGATAAAGATTATTTTATCAAACTGACTGATTTTGTGCGCGGGGAATATATGGCGGGGAAAAAAATTTATCCGGCGGCAAAAAATATTTTTAATGCGTTCAATCTGTGTCCGTTTGATTCTGTACGCGTTGTGATTATTGGTCAAGACCCGTATCACGAACCGGGCCAGGCGCACGGGCTTTGTTTTTCTGTGCCGGATGGAATTACGCCGCCGCCGTCACTTGTCAATATTTATAAAGAAATCGAATCGGATTTGGGTCGCCCAAGCGTGACGCATGGTGATTTGACATCTTGGGCGCGCCAGGGTGTTTTGTTGTTAAATTCTACACTTACGGTTGCGGCGCATTTGGCGGCATCGCACGCGGGGCGTGGGTGGGAGCAATTTACCGATGCGGTGATTCGTGCATTATCCGCGCGCGATGGTTTGGTTTATATGTTGTGGGGGGCGTATGCGCAACGCAAGGCGGAATTTGTGGACGCATCGCGCAATTTAATTTTGAAAAGCGCGCATCCATCGCCGCTTTCGGCGTATCGTGGATTTTTCGGTTGCAAACATTTTTCCAAGGCAAATGAATATATTGTTGCGCACGGGGGCAGGGCGATTGAGTGGTAGTTAAAAACTATACGTCATACCAAGGCCATAGAATGCATAGGAATAGTTTTCTGGGGCGGTATTGCCGTTTGAAAAGTGATGCATAAAAAGTTCTATGCCCCAGTTATTATTTATATGATATCCGGCGGTTATTTTGAATTGAAACAGCAACTTTGCACCAAGCCGTTCGTTTTGTTGCGCCTGCATACCGACACCCGCGCCCGCCGCAACATAAAGGTTTTTGTATTCCGAAAGGCGGACATCGCCCGAAAGCATTACCATTGGAATTGTGTATTTGTCCCAGTCCCAACCATACTTTGAACCGAACCCAAATGTTTGACCGACGCTAAGCGATTGACGCGCGGGCAGGCTGAAAAAAGTTGTTGGTTGTGAATATTGCAGGTTGAACAGGTAAAACGGAACGGGCTTTAAGGGTGGCGGCAACAAAAATCCGCTATCTATACCTTGGCCGATATACAGGGAAAATTGATTCTTGTAATATCCGGTAAAGGTGTTACGGGTCGTTGCGGCAAATGCCGAAGACATCGAAAATACCGTGGCCAATAGAACAATCACAATCTTTTTCATGACAAGCAATTATACACTATTTTAGGGTAATGTTCAAATGAGAAAATAAAATTGGGATTTTTGTCTGATTTGCGCGCGTGTATGAAATTCTTGCAATCGGGAAAAAGTTTGTTATAATGCGCGGTGTTATGGCGGCGTAGCTCAGTGGTAGAGCAGAGGAATCATAATCCTTTGGTCAGGGGTCCGAATCCCTTCGCCGCTACCAAAA
>CALABO010000016.1 GCA_937885575.1 uncultured Pseudomonadota bacterium
CGCGAAGAATTTATTTTGAACATTATGTATTATATTGCGGAATCATACCTGCGTTGTTTGAAAGAACTGAACCGCCGCGTGGTGGAATCCAAGAAAAACCTGCAACAGCAAATAAGAAAGCGCGAATTGCTGGCATTACTCGATGTGGAAAACAGTTATACGCTTTATATGACGGGGCTAAAAGGCAACCTTTCGGTGTTGGATAAATTGGAAAAGGTGCGCGGGTTTGCAAAAACCGATGAATGCGTGGAATTGGTGGAAGATTCGCGGATTGAATTATCCCAGGGCATAGAGGTCGTGACCAGTTATACCAAAATGCTGAAATCCATCAAGGAAACATTTGAAAGCGTCATCAATATGGATTCAAACACATACATTAACCGTCTGACCATGTGGAACATTATTTTAATGTTGCCTACATTGGTCGTGGGGTATTACGGAATGAACGTCGCCCTGCCCTTTGCGGAACACGGCGACACGGGCGTTGTGATATTTGCGATTATTATGGCGTTGCTTTTGGGCTATGCGCTTTTTATCTTTATCCGCCGGCGGATTGTGTAGGGTTAATAATTTTTTGCGACACCCCGCCCCGCTTACGCTTTGCTACAGCAGGGGCACCCCTCTAGCCAGAGGGGAACTAGATTCCAGAGTGAAAAATTCTCCTCTGGCCAGAGGAGTACGGTGTGAAACACCGGGAGGTGTCGCCATTGTTTAATTTAATACGGCGAGAATTTTTACAAAGTTTTTATCCGCGTCCGGGTCGGTCACATCAATATCGGAAAACTTTATCCCGGGCGCGGTTCGCAACCATTCGATTGCCGGCATTGTGATGCGCCAAAAATTATCCAACCGACGACGAACAATGGCGATGTCCGCATCGTCCGCGCGGTTGCCACCTTCACGCACGCGTTTTTCTATGCGGGCAATCATAACCGATTCCGGCACATTAAGGTATATCACACGAATATCAAATTTATCAGAATAATTTTCGGCAATCCATTTTGCCTGGCCCACTGTCCGTGGGAAACCATCAAGAATCATGTCGGAATCCGTATTAAAATGCGTGGCAAGTAATTCAAATAAATCACCGTCCGCCACCAATTCGCCGCGTGCGATAATCCCCGCAAGTTTTGATTCCGGTGGCAACGCGCGCAACATTGCACCCGTTTCAATATATTTGTATTTTCCGCGTTCCATAAGCATTCGCGCAAATGTGCCCTTGCCCACACCTTGGCCACCCATCAAAAGAATCATTTTTGGTTTCATTATATTTCCTTTTTTTATCACGGTCATTATACCACAAAAAAATCCCCATAGCCATGGGGATTTGTCTTTTCGGAAATCAGCCGTTATTATTTCCGGCTGTTTTCAATGGCGGCGCCAAGAATATCGCCAAGGACAGAACCACTGTCGGCCTCGTTCGCGTATTCTTTGACCGCTTGCTTTTCAAGTGTGACCTGAAGCGCGCGGATGGACAATTTAACATTGCTGCCCTCGACCGACACCACAGATGCCTCAACCGTGTCACCAACATGGAACTTGGATGTATCCTGTTCGGATTTTTCACGCGACAAATCGGTACGGCGGATTGTGCCCTTGATATCATTTGGCAAATCCAAAATCAATTCGTCGGGTGTGACCGCGGAAACCGTCCCGGACAAAACCGCACCTTTCTTAATAGATGCCGCGTTATTGTCCGCGCCCGCCGTCAATTGTTTGATACCCAATGTGACGCGTTCTTTTTCCGGATTGATGTCCAAGATTTTCGCGGTGACTTCTTGGCCACGGACGAATTTTTTCAATTCTTCTTCGTCCAAACGGTTCCAAGACAAGTCGGAAATATGAACCATACCGTCCAATTCCGGTGTCAATGCAACGAACAGACCGAATTCGGTTGTGTTCTTGATTGGGCCGGTGATAACATCGCCAACATTGTGGGTTTCGGCAAATTGCTTCCACGGGTTTGGTTGCAATTGTTTATATCCCAATGAAATACGGCGTTTTTCTTGGTCAATGTCCAAGACCATAACGTTGACCTCCTGGCCATTTTGCAGGACTTTGGACGGGTGAATATTCTTGTTCGTCCATGAAAGTTCGGACATGTGGACCAAACCTTCGATATTGTTGCCCAGGTCGATAAATGCGCCGTAATCGGTGACCGATGAAACCTTGCCGGTGACGGTATCGCCAACATTGAATGCGCGTGATGCGGTTTCCCACGGGTCTTCTTCCAATTGTTTCGCCCCCAGTGAAATACGATGCGTTTCCGGGTCAAATTGAATAACCTTGACCTTTATTTTTTCGCCAACATGCACCAATTCACGCGGATGATTCACACGTTTCCAAGACAAATCTGTCACGTGCAGCAAACCATCGATCCCCCCCAAATCGATAAACACGCCGTAATCGGTGATGTTTTTAACCGTACCTTCCAAAATCGCACCAAGTTCGATGTTCTTTAATGCCTCTTTCTGGGCGGCGGCGATTGTATCAGATTGTATCGCGCGACGGGAAACAATTGCGTTTGTGCGCAACGCATCCATTTTTAACACGCGGAATTTATCTTTCAGACCAATCATAGATTTCGCATCGCGGATTGGTTTATGGTCAACCTGAGACGACGGCATAAACGCAAATACTCCATTGATATCGACGGTATATCCACCACGAACGACATCGATAATTGTCCCTTCGGGGTCAATGCCTTCGGCAACCATTTTTTCAAGTTCTTTCCATGCCTTTTCGGCGCGCGCCTTGGCATAGGACAAGACCGCCGTGCCTTCGCGTGATTCATAGCGTTCGACAAATACGTCGATAATGTCGCCGACCGCCGGCACAGATGCGCCAAATTCTTTGAGTGGAACGCGCCCTTCGGATTTAAGGCCAACATCAACCAACACGAAATCGCCACGGATATCCTTGACCGTGCCCTTGGTTGCGTATCCCTGCAGTGTTTCTTGTTTGCCATAGTTTTCATCAAACATTTTGACGAAATCTTCCCCGGCAATAGGGTTAAATAAATCTTTGGATAAATCTTTCATTAGAATTCATACAAAGTTTGCCATCGCAGCCATATTTTAGTTCAAAAAACCGCGAGGTCTTGCGGGGTTAATCGGACCGATTCCGCGCCCGCCCACGAAATCAGCACGCATTATATAGACTTTTTCGGCAAAAATCAAGAAAAAACATATTGGTGAATAGTGTAAGTGGTTAATGATTAGTGGGACACGGAATATTATTTCTATTGCTTTTTATCGAATTTTATGGTATAATGCTCGGCATGAAAGCGGACGATTTTGTCGGCCGTTTTTTATTTGGCCGTGCGTTATGCGCGGCCTTTTGTTATAACAAAAGGAGAAAAAATGCAAAAAGTATCATACATGGGGAATGGGGAAACGACGGAATTTACCTTTAATTTTCCATATTTTGAAAACACAAATGTTATTGTGACCAAAAACGGCGAACCCGCAACCGGGTACCAGGTTATCGGCACACCGGGCGGTGCGGATGCCGATATTCCGTATTCGGGTGGCAAGGTTGTTTTTGAAATCGCGCCAACCACGTTGGACAGTATAACAATCGCGCGCGCCCTGCCATTGGAACGCACAATTGATTATCAACCAACGGCGAAAATTGATCCAACAACGGTCAATCAAGATATGAATTATCTTATGGAAGTGTTAAAAGACCTAAAAGATGAATTCGACACGTTGCACACGCAATACACGGAAATCGCAGATAAAGATTCGGCGACCACATTATTGGCGCGTATTGCGGCAATAAGCGAAGATATTTCGACCGTCAGCGCACAAATCACCGCACTTGGCGATATCAGTACGCTGCGGCAAACCGTCACTGATTTATCAACGACTGTGGGCGGGCATACAACAAGCATCGGCACATTAGATTCGCGAACGAGCAATATTTCCGATTATGTTATTCAATCGCAAATGCCTACGGCTGAAAATAATTATACATGGTATCGCAAATATAAAAGTGGCTGGGTCGAGCAAGGAGGTAAAGCATCTGTGACGGGTTATGGCCAAACAAGCAATACAACAATCACACTTCCTGTTGAAATGGCGAATTCTGATTTCTTTGCAATGGCAACTATACTGGGGAACGGCGAAAACATCGGATTGGCTCAAGAAGTTGCGATTATAAGCACCACCAAAATATCGTTACGTATAAATTATAGTTCAACAGTAACAAGAACACTCAGTTGGGAAGTCAAAGGATTTGCAACAAACTAGAAAGAAACTGGGATTTTATCCCAGTTTTTTCCCATGAAAATGTTTATGTATTTGTGATTATATAATAACATAGCACAAAATTTTATATACTGATATCAAAATAATTTGGAACTTTTATAAAACCACCATCATCATTAATCCAATCACTATCAATATCGGAATTTACATTACGACTTTTGTATTTTGCATCGATATTTTTTCTGACACGTGTCATGTGATGCATAAATATATTTTCCAATACATAATGCTTTTGTTTTATAAAACTATGAATCATTTGACGGGTGGGATCACACAAGCAAGGTGCCTTCTTATTATTTCCGCACTTTGTCCATTTATTTATTTTGCGAAAAAATGGCACATAATATTCCCATTTACGTCTGTCGTAACGCATCGTCGGCGATGTGCCATAATTAAGAATATGAACATACGAATGTGTAATTTTATTCTGTAATATTTGTTTTTTAGCACTTTCTATGGCGAAACCGTCATAAAATTCATCAGAATCCAGAAACATAAAATAATTAACTTTCGCTTTTTTTGCCATATTTAAACCCACAGTACGTTTTAATATTTCCTGTTGTTGTCTGGTTTTATTTGGTACATTTTGATACTCTTGTATTTCGTCTATTAACCCCATATGTTGATATTGCTTTAATATTTTTATTTCCATAAATCCCTGTATAGGACATGGTTGAATATACCACATTAATATAATCCACATAAGGCCGTATTGATTTTAGGCACGATAACAATAACTCTTCCCCATCATATAAAATTATACTGACACCAAATTTATTTCGCATTGCATTCTTCCCCTATATCGCACATTAAATTATCAAGATTTTTGTATAAATCATACCTTTCAACAGCAATTTTTCTCAATTGTTCGACATCTTTTAAAACAGCAGGATAACCGTTAATTAAATCGTCTATAATGCTTTTTGCATCAAGATTTTTTATCAAACTATTATCAAAATCTTTATTACTAATAGGTTTTTTGCGCCCGGAATAATTCATTTTTTCCATATCAGCCCAGTTGTCCAAAGTTATATATCCTGGCCCACCAAATCTGTCGTAACAGAAAACAGGTATTCCCAAACAAAGTGCGTATTGTACAGTCCTGCCTATGGATATAATAACATCAAAATCTAATAAATCATCGGGCGTTATCTTTTTTGAATTTTCAGATTGTATACCGAAAAAAGTTATATCCAAGCCAGCTGTCAACGCATGTTTGTGGAAGTCAGAACCCGGTAAAAAAACACCATGATTACTTACCACAGCAACTTTTTTTAGGTTTTTATTGTACGATAATTTTCTATTCTTTATAAATTCTGGGGCAACAGAATTATTAAATATATCTAATTGATAATTTGATACCTCGGCACTGCGAATTTTGGCGGTTTCCCAAGAATTACAATATATTTTTGTAAATTTATCATAATACGCTGGAATCCTTTCCGCATTATCATATGGGGATAATGAAAAATATACTATTTTATCCCCGGTTATACGTCTTGATTTCATAATAGTATCAAAGACATCACAATGCAAACCCATCATTAAATCAGCACGAATTTTTGGAAGCACCCAACGTTTCTTGATATTGATGACTTTTACATTTTTACTGTTGCACATAGATTGCACAACTTTTTTATCTTTATGAAATGTGAAAATATATACTTTGTAGCCCAAATTTGCGAAATACATCGCAAATTCAGATACAACAAATACACTGCCACTGTAATTGTTCATATATAATGCCGTCAATACAACAGTTTTTTGTTTGCTCATAATACGCGTCCCATAAATTTTATTCATTTTGACATTTTGATAAAAGCAGTTTCGCAACAGGTATTTTATCAAAAATATATGCTTTATATGAAACCGTATCGCGACAGCATTCGATTTTCCTGTACACCGTGATAATGGGTATTGACAACAATGTAAACCTATAATACTTTTCGTATTTTTGTTGCGGTTGTGTTTTTATTAAGACTACGTCAGGACATGCTCGTTTTGCACAATTATAAATTTTATAAACTAATTCATCAGATGTATACTGTAACAAATACACCAAACTAGGTAACCTATTCAATGCAGGTTTTTTTATAAATGGAATCATATGTTCTAAGATTGTATTAGGGTACTGATAAACTGTATGCGGATCATTTTTATGATGATTAAAATATGCCGACATCTGAAACCCATTTTGCAATAGTATGCGGGACAATCCGACTTCGTACTTTAATATAATTTCATCTTTGGTTTCACAATGTTTGATATTTTGCATAAAATCGTAAATAATTTTAGACGTTGCGACATGTGCCGACAATCCAATAAACCAAGATTGTATGTGCTTTGCCGTATTCTTATCAAAGAAATCCGTCATTCCTATAAAATCTGCCCCCCGCGATTCTAAATCACGCAACAGGGGTTCAACATTAAATAACGGCCCATACACAGAATCATTTACTAAATATATCCAATCATATTTACTTAAAATCTTATTATCATAAGCCCACATATATCCACGTTTATAAGACCCAAAATCATATTCACTATGGCGCGATAATTCATAATGCAATAAATTTTTTACACTTTTCAATTTACTATCATCTGCGACATCGCAATCCATGAACAACACAATATCACCCAGTTTTGATATTTCTGTTAAATAGTGCAATAAAGTATCATCCAAAATTCCGTCTTTGTCATATCCAGCAAACAGGAACAGGCGTTTTGTTTGTTTTTTCATATTTAACTATCTCCACTTAATTTTTATGACCGGTATAAATTCGAATAGATATATCACGTTATTTTTGATTTTTAATAATGGAATAACACCGAATAACCGCAATCTGAAACGCGTATGTTGGTTTGATTTTAACAATTCGCTATATAACATCGGGTGTTGGTCACGGATCTCCATACATATTGCATCATGCATAAGATTCATATGCCGACCACTGGTTACCGATGTTTGTTTTTTAAATGTCCGATATTTAACCAACACGTCTTGGATATTATAAAGATGTGTAATCTCCATCAATCGCGCCCAAAGACGGTAATCTTCGGCGGGGGTATAGAATGCTTCATATTCAATATCGTTTTCAACCAAAACAGATTTTCGTATCATTGCGGCCGTGTGCGCGACACAACAATCTTGTGTTAAAAAGATCCTTATATCTAAATCATATTCCGGATTTCTTAGTATTTTGTCTTCAGAACCAAAATATTGTAGCCATCCGCTAACCACACCAATATCCGGATTTGCGTCCAAAAACGCGACTTCTTGTTCCAACCGTGTTGGCAACGAAATATCATCATGATCAAAAATCGCAACATATTCACCATGCGCCATTTTTAGCAATTTATTCCGTGATGCAGAAATCCCAATGTTTTTGTCATTTTTAGAATATATAATCCTATCATCTTTATACGACTTAACAATTTTATCCAATTCTGTATTTTCCGGTGAATCGTTCAAAATCAAAAATTCAAAATTCGTAAAGGTTTGGTTTAAGATACTTTCTATGCATTCGCGCAAATGCCGGGGATTCGTATTATAAATTGGCGTTAAAACAGATACTTTTGGTGTTTTCGCAGACATTTTGCTTTTCCTGTGGTTAGATTGCACAAGCGTCGTTTAAAAAAACCGTACGACTGCTTACCACAATCGCACGGCTATATATCTTGGCTCCGGCAGTTGGGCTCGAACCAACGACACCTTGATTAACAGTCAAGTGCTCTACCGACTGAGCTATGCCGGAACGACGGGGTATATGCTATACCTGTTTTATTTACAAGTCAAGTGTTTTTATGTGGTGTGGCTAAAATCACCGCTTGTCCTTTGGCATGAATTTCTCCGCAAATTCCGCAAGGCCGAATCCGGTGGCGTTCAGGACCTTGGCCAAACTGCATGTGGTCGGCCAACGTTTTTCACCAAAACGATTGATGCGTTTGCTTTTGTTAAATGTTGTCGCGTTCAACCCCGCAAGTTTTGCGAGCCCCGAACATGATAAATTCAGCCATTTCGCAAGGTTTATGATTGCTTCCCACAACTGATCGTTCGTC
Source organism: uncultured Pseudomonadota bacterium (assembly GCA_937885575.1). Classification (GTDB taxonomy): domain Bacteria; phylum Pseudomonadota; class Alphaproteobacteria; order Rs-D84; family Rs-D84; genus Enterousia. The sequence continues at coordinate 8,331 of CALABO010000016.1, forward strand.
ATTTTTTCTCCTTTTATTCTTATGACGAATCGATTATAACATAAATAAGAAAATATTCAATCGATTCTATTTTTAAGAGAATATTGTTCTTGTTTTTTGGAATTTATTTATAATTTGATTTTTATTTTGGTTTGTGTTACAATATACGCGTGACGCAAATGTTACGACTCCTTTATTCCGCGTTTTTGCGCGGGATTTTTTTAACTTTTTTTCAATCCAAAGGATTTTTATATGAACATAAGTGATAATGGTATTCGCACATTGAAACTGTGCGAAGGTTCGGTAATGCGCAACGGTCGGCATGTTATATACGATGATAAAAACGGGTTGCCCGTTGCGGCAAACGCGCGGTTGCCCGCCGGCGCAACGATTGGATACGGGCATTTGATTAAACCGGGCGAAGATTTTCGCGGTGGCATTGACGAAGACGCGGCGACGGAACTTTTGCGTGCGGATTTGGCGGCGGCGGAACGCGCGGTTTGCGACGCGATTACGGTGGGATTGCAACAGAATCAATTTGATGCGCTGGTTATGCTGTGCTTTAATATCGGTGCGCGGAACTTTGCAAATTCGACGGTTGTGAAATACATAAACAACCCGAAATTCAAAAGTGGGCGATACCCGACACTCGCCGCCGCATGGTGCGCATGGAATCGAACCGGCGGCCACGTGAGTGCGGGCCTTATTCGCCGACGTGGAATCGAATGGGAATTGTTTAATCAAACCTAACGACAACGCGGAATGTCTTTCAATGTTTTTGCAATTCTATCTTTTTCCGAAGCGATTACTTTATCCGCCGGAATCCGCCAATCAATGCCGATTTCTGGATCATCATAGCGAATACCGAATTCGGATCCTGGGTTATACAAATTATCCACTTTATATGCAAATATCGCCGTATCGCTAAGCACAGAAAAACCATGTAAAAAATGCCGCGGAATAAATAATTGAAATTGATTTTCATCGGATAACTCGTATGCGACATATTTTCCAAAGGTTGGCGACCCACGGCGTATATCAACCGCAACATCTAAAACCCGGCCTTGTAATACACGCACCAACTTTGCCTGGGAATAGCGGCCCAACTGGCAATGCAAACCACGGATAACACCATAGGTAGATTTTGACTGATTATCTTGAACAAAATTATTTTTTATACCTTTTTTAACGAATTCCGCCCTGTTGTAACTTTCAAAGAAATAACCCCGGGAATCAGTAAAAATTTTTGGTTTTATAAGATAAACGCCTTTTATCGAGGTTTCGTGAAATTCCATATTGAATCCTTTTGTTGTATTGCAACGGAATCATAGAACATTGGAAACACAAAAATCAAGTGTCATCAACAAATTGATTTTCTGTTATGTTTGTGATAAAGTTTCTGCCAAGAAAGGGGGCGCGAATGAAATACACAAAAGGATTTGGCACTTTTACCACCGAACAAATGAGCATACTTGAAACACTGCAAGAAATCGAAGATGTTGTCACGATTGCCAAGATAGAGGCACCAAAAGGAAATGTGAAATTGGCGGTGACGAACCTGGACGCGGCGCTAAGTTATATTGAACACATGCGGCGAAAGGTTGAAATCGCCATGAAACATGTTCCGGAGGCAACACAAGAAAAATATTTCCTGTGACGGCAAAAATACCTTGATTTTTTGACTTTTGGTCTGTTATAATCATCGCACACACCTGCGGAGCGTTGGCAGAGTGGTAATGCAGCGGATTGCTAATCCGTGACCGTGTTATAGCGGTCCATAGGTTCGAGTCCTATACGCTCCGCCATTTTTTATGCCCCGCAAGGGGTATTAAAAATGGCGGAAAGATGGTCACGAGAACCGTATAGGTTCGACACGGAGCAGATTTGATAAGCATAGCGTAATCAAATCGTTGCGAGTGGAGAGGGGGATCCCCGCCGCGATAGCGGAAGGGGAGTCCAATCCTATACGCTCCGCCATCCGTCTTTGCCGAAGGCAAAGCCGCGATTGGGTGTCGCGCCGTAACCTTGGCGCTTGTGCCACAAAGCCTTAGCGAAGTGGCGAAGGCGGGCTTTTTACAACAACTCTTCTAAAAATCTTAAAATTTCACGATTATTAAAATCCAATGCACGCAAGATTCGTATCAAATCCATAATATCCAAACGGCGTTCGCATGTTTCCGCGCGCCCAACAAAACAATGCGCAACATTCAGTTTTTTTGCCAAATCACGCTGGGTCAACCCCTGTTGCACGCGCAAAGACCTTAGCGAATTTATCATTGCGCGGTATTTCGGGTCAAAAATTGTTTTCCTGGTCATGATATCATTTTGATATCAAAAAATACTTGAACTCAAATTGAGAACAAAGTAGAATGTTTTCCGGACAAAAACAAAGAAGTTTCCGATGCAAGAAAAATTAAAAACAAAAATATCGCCAGATATAATAGATTTGGCGTATCACATTATAGACTGGTTATATTTTTGCCCCAGAAGCCACTATAACGAAATACCCTTTTTCAAAAGCGACTTATTGAAAGTTATGAACGGGTTAAGGCAGAAAAAAGTTGCCACAAAAATTCATAAAGACATCGAACAACGCGAACATATGTGATAGGAGATAAAAATGAAAAAAATATTCTTTACTACATTTTGTGTGTTCTTGTTTCATCCAACACTGGCGGATACACTGACCCTTGCTGCGTATGACCCTACATATTATGCAATTATCTACGATTTAAACACAACAGTTGGTCGTGCGGGGATACTTACAGGGGTTTCGGATATTTACTATTATTATGAACCTTTTTCTGGAAATTTAACGCTTACTCAAACAGAGTGGTTATCTGATGGCCTTGGGGACGAAGTCCCAGCGGATTATGATTCTACATTTCATTATACCGGCGTCACATTTAACAATATGTACTATGTTTTGGAAGGTACGATTAGGGATATTGATATAGAAAATTTAAGGAACCAATTTATTGAATACCAATTAACATACAGCCAACCTCAAATAAAAACAGTTCATTCTCTTCGGTATATTTTATTACAACAAGACACGAATATCATGAATTTGACGCTTAACCGGCTACATAATCACAATGGTAAAAACAAAAATGCATTTGGAATATGGGGACAAACATTATACAATTATTCTAAATATACCGGTGAAACAGGATTTTCTAGCGGTGCTTTTGGTGTCGCATTCGGGTTTGATAACAAGATAACAAATTCTTTTGTATATGGAATTGGTTATAATTACAATTCAACCAGTATCCAAAACGTTAGTGCCGGTAATAACATTTTGTTTGCCTATGGACAATATCACCTAAACTATTTATTCATAGATGCAACTGTTGGTTATAATACCGGTGATTATGATATGGATGATAATGTAAAAGGGAAAACAAACAGTTATTTTGGGGACTTTACTTTAACTTATGAAAATGATTATAACATTATGCCGTCTGTTGGCTTACGGTATATACATAATACAATTTCACCAGATAATAAAAACATCAATAAATATGACACAAATTTAATGATGTTTGTTTCTGGGCTTGCATACGATTATCAATCCAGCAATGATGGATTACATCTAAAAGCCAGTTTTAGTTTAACTTACGATATCGCAAAATCCAACAAGGATATTATTATAAATATTCCAGAAGTAAACTATACACTCGGATTAAACGAAACCATATCGCCACTCGGTTTAGAAGCGGGTGTCCTTGTGAATTTACCTATCGGACGGACAAACCTGTCAATTGAATATGATATCGGGGCGCGTTCAAACTATATCAGTCATACGGGCTCGTTGCGTTTAGCGTATAAATTTTAATGGTGGTTGCTTACTTTCCCCGTTTTGCGCTTTCGCCGTCAATCTTGCGGGTCATTTTAAGGAATTTTTCTGCGCGCAATTCGGGCAATTTTTCCGGGTCAGTTTTTTGTAGCAACTTTACTTGCTCACTCACCGTGTCCGCCAAATTCTGCATAGTCGTTTTCCAATCTGTATGCGCGCCGCCCGCGGGTTCGGGGATAATTTTATCAATCACGCGCATTTCCATCATGTCCGCCGCGGTCAGTTTCATTGCCGCCGCCGCGGTCGCACGGAACTTATTATCCTTCCATAAAATACTTGCGCAAGATTCCGGTGCAATTACCGAATAAATCGCATTTTCAAGCATTAAAACACGGTCGCCGGTGCCAATTGCAATTGCGCCGCCGGATCCACCTTCGCCCACATTTACGGCGATGTATGGTGTCTTTATTGAAAGCCCTGTTTGGATTGATGTGGCGACGGCTTCGGACTGGCCCCGTTCTTCGGCGGCCGAACCGGCGAACGCGCCCGCCGTATCAAACAGCGATATTACCGGCAAATTAAACCGCTCCGCCAAACGCATTAAACGCTGGGCCTTGCGATAACCTTCTGGATTTGGCATACCAAAACGATGCAATTGACGCGTTTCAATGGTGCGACCTTTTTCCTGACCAATAATCACCGCCGGAATGCCGTTCCACAGACCAATCCCGCCACACATTGCCGCATCTTCACCAAACAATCTATCACCCGCAAGGTATGTCCAATCGTCAACAATTCCGTTGATATAGTCCAAGAAATGCGGGCGATTTTCGTTCCGCGCAAGCAGCACCTTGTCATACGCGGGCGTTTCACCCATGCCGCGCGCCTTTTTCGATGTGTCATTTGTGGTCGCGGGTGTTTGCACCGAAATTTCATGCGGCGCGCCCGCCCCGCCCATCAACACGCGCAGGATTTTTTCAAGCCGCGCCTTTAATTCCGCGCGTGGCACAACCATATCGACCATGCCATGTTCATATAGGTAATCCGCCGTTTGGAAATTCGCGGGCAATTTTTCACGAATATTTTGTTCAATCACCCGTCGTCCGGCAAAGCCAATACGCGCACCAGATTCCGCGATATTGATATCGCCCAACATTGCAAAGGACGCGGTCACGCCACCATATGTTGGGTCGGTCAACAGCACAATGTATGGAATCCGCGCGGCGTGCAATTTGTTCACCGCAACGGTCGTGCGCGCCATTTGCATCAATGAAAGTATGTTTTCCTGCATCCGGGCGCCACCACTGCACGCGACCATAATCAATGGCTGGTGTGTTTCGATTGCGTGTTGTGCACTGGCCACTATGCATTCGCCCGCGACGCGGCCCATTGAGCCCATCATAAATTCGCCGTTCAGGATACATATTGTCGTTGGAATTCCGCCGATTTTTCCGTCCGCCGTTGTGACCGCATCGTTATAGCCGGTGTCGGCACGCGCCTCCGCCAACCTTTCGGAATAAGGCATACGGTCCACAAACCCCAGTGGATCGTCCGGCATAGTCGGCAATGGGATTTTTTCCCAAGTGCGATCATCGAACAGCAAATCAAAACGCTGTTTCGGATTCATGATAAACGCGCGCCCGCAACGCGGACAGATATAGTGGTTGGTTTTATAATCTTTGTAATAAACCAACTTCCCGCAAGATTCGCACTTTATCCACATAAGTTTGCGGACGCGGTCGTATTTTTCACGGTTTTTGTTTTTTATTCCGGAACTTTTACCGAATAACATAATTTATCCATTCATTCTTTTGGTTAGTTCGCGACTGGGCCTAAACAAAATCGTCGTGTTTGCGGGCAAGTGCATCGGTTGCCCGGTCACGGGATTATAGCCAGTTTTCGTCGCACGCGGACGCGGACGAATCGTGCCAAAGCCCCGAATTTCAATACGGTCACCACGTGCCACCGCATCAATCATCGCATCCGCCACCGTATCCAACACCGCCGCCGCATCAACAGTGCGCATGCGCCTAAATTGAACCCGAATAGTGCGTATAATATCAGAACGTTTCATTTGTTTTTCCTTTTTGGACTTTCATAATACCACCAACAAAAAAATAATTCAAGTGTTAGTGTTATCGCGGAAATTCACATAAGAATTCTATCTTGGGGAAAAGGGGCCGCGTATTTGGTAATATATATGGTGAACCAAGGGAGAAAATTATGAAAGAAATTTTTAACGAATTCGAATATGAAAACACCATACCGCTTATTGGTGAACCGGCGCCGGAATTTGGCGCGAACACCACGAACGGATATATTCACTTTCCGCATGATTATCGCGGGCATTGGGTTGTGTTCTTTTCACATCCGGGCGATTTTACGCCAGTTTGTACGACCGAATTTATGACTTTCCAATCAATGGCAGATGAATTTCGCGCGCTGAACACGGAACTGGTTGGGCTTTCGGTTGATTCGAATGCGTCGCACTTGGCGTGGATTCAAACAATTCGCAATGACATTGTTTTCCAAGGTTGGAAGAATATGGAAATAACTTTCCCGGTCGTGGCGGACGCGTCCGGCGATGTCGCACAAAAATACGGAATGTTGCACCCGGCGGTTGGCGACACAGATACTGTGCGGGCGGTCTTTGTAATTGACCCACGCGGGATTATTCGCACGATTCTTTACTATCCGAAATCGGTCGGCCGCAATATCACGGAGATAAAGCGCATTGTTATCGCGCTGCAAACCTCAGACGCATTTCATGTCGCCACGCCCGCCGAATGGATTCCGGGCGAAGATGTTATCGTTCCCGCGCCGGGCAAAATTTCCGATATTAGGCGCGCCGGCGATCGCGATTGGTTTTTGAAATTCAAATCGATAAGTCCGGAAATGATTCTAAATAAAATCACGAATAGAAAACTTATCGATAACGGCAAAAAACGGCAAAAATCAAAAAAGAAATAATGTGGCAAATTCCCCAAGGTTCGCCTTGGGGATCTATATTGCACAAAACACTTGACAATATATATTTTTGAATATATAATATCCATGTAATTTATTCCATCACTAAAAAACATAGGAGGATATGGATGAATTTTAAACAAAAGGTTATATATTTTCTTTCAATGGCGGCGTTGCCGTTGTTCGGTTGCCAAAAGGAACCGGCACCTGAAACCCCGCATACTGATTCCGTGGAAACAAATTTCCATGACGGACGTTATGAAAAGACCATCGATTTTAGTTGGGAATATTTTGTAATTGGGCCGCATTATGACCATGTACAATTCTATGTTAATGATCCAATGTGTGTTTCATTGCAAATTGTGCCGGATTCAACGGATCAATCGGTTAAATGGTCGTCTTGGAAAAATCCGAATCAATGGATTGATATTGCCAATCGATTTGAAGACATTAAAAATAATTCCCAAGAAAAAGCAAAATTTGGCGGGGTTATCTATGTTGCGCAAATCACAGATGACGCGTCAAGCGTATTGCCTGGGATGGACAAATGGACCGCAAACCATTTCAAAGAATTGGGTTTCACGATCAAAGAAGCCCAAGGCAAAGCAAAGAATAACTTTGCAACCATGCCAAAGGAAACACCCCAGGCTATGCCATCAAAAAAGCAACGCGATGGAAACTATGAGATTACATATGGGCACAATCATTTCCGTGCCGGCCCATGCGAAGACCATGTTGCGTGTCGCGCCGCCCAATATTCTGCCGTGACCATAATACCAGATTCGACCCTATGGTCCGTTGTGGAACAATGTGGCAGCCTTGGTCGGGAAGATTGGGATTATATCGCGGCACAATTTAAACGGTATCAAGACCAATATAGCGTGATATTCAAGGGGAATCTTTATCCGTTCCCGGGGCGTATGAGTCCAGAAGCACAAACGATTTTCAAAAAATTGGGTCTGAATATCATTGAAACCCAAGGTGCCAAGTCGGCACCCGCAATGCCATGGAATCAGGCACAGGAGATGTTACGGAATAAACAAAGGTAAAAAATGGGGCGCGTTTGCGCCCTTTCTTAAAACTTTAACGGCCAATCGCGGATATCGGCGGGCATGGATTCGGATTCCGGTTGCCATTGAAAATCCGGCATTTTTACGCGTTTGTCACGGGTAAATTTTACACCTTCGGCCTTTAATGCCTTGTATTATTGATCAAAAAATTGTTGGCTACAAATACTGCCATCTTTGAACACAACGCGATGCCAAGGAAGATGCCAACTTTTTTTGTTATTTGATGCATAGCCCACAAAGCGCGCCATTTTCGGCCGGCCAATCATGCGCGCTATTTGACCAAATGTTGCCACGCGACCGGCAGGAATTTTCGCCACAATTTCATAAACACTTTCATTAAAACCCTTTTCCGACATTAGTGTCCCCGTAAAATTCCGCGTGCAACCGCATTGCCAACCAACCTTTGCACCCGTGCATATTCGCATAGCGTGATTTTTTCCTGTAATTTATTTCCAAATTCGCGACGACGCATATTCGCGTTTAATTCCAACGGATTTTGTTTGTATAAGTTAAAGTCTTGTTGTGGTTTGATATAAAACGCCATCGAAAGGTCACGAATATCCATATCAAGTGGACTAATTGACGGGAAAAACATATCAACGATATGGGTGCTTTCGTGCCGCAGGTCCATAAGAAAATTTATCAAATTATCATAATACCGAAAATTCGGGTTCACATTGACCGTGCCACGCGGTGACACCGACATTTGGCCGTCGGTCACGTGCGACACGGAAATTTTTGGCACGGATTCCACCACTTTATCGTTATACTTTTTCGCACGACCTGTTTGGGTGTCCGATTGTACGCGTTCGACAAAACGTTTGATAATGTTGCCCGCCACAGCCAATTTTTCGGGGGCCGATTTTTTCGCCCAATCGCGTGCCATATCAAAGACATTTAATTCTTCGCAAACCGACATAAAAACACCATCAACGTATTCCGCAAATTGTTCAGATTTTGTTTTTTCGATTTTGCCGGCGATTCTACGGGCCTGTGTCACCCTATATGTATTCCATTTGGTGGGCGATTGCATTGCGTTTATGATTTCAGTGATTTGTGGTTTAGAATTTTGATTCATCATGATAACACCTCTTGGCTCTGACATATATATTATATAGGAAATGCAACATGGTTTTCAATGGGGAAAGTTGTAAAAAATCACCTTGCAAAATGTTTAGGCATGTGTATAATACCCGCACTGGAGATATGGCAGAGCTGGTTGAATGCGCACGACTCGAAATCGTGTATACAGGAAACTGTATCGAGGGTTCGAATCCCCCTATCTCCGCCACAATAAAATCTTAAAAAATTCGCTTTATGCGAATTTTTTTGATTTTATCGGCTACGACATGGGATGTGTGCGAATGGCGACGCCACGCAGCACACAATACGAAGATACACAATTAGAAAAATCATAAAAACAGAGTTTTTGTCCCCACGAGTTTTTATAGATTTTTCTTATTGTGTATCGAGGGGGCTATCTCTGCCACAAAAATCAAATCGTCCTTGCGACCATTTTTTATCGTGATTGGTATTGGATTGCCACCTGCAATGCAAGCACACAGTGTCGATGTGCCATCTTCTTTTTATTGAACGTTTTTAACCCAATCAAACAATCCTTCTTCTTTATGTTCTTGTTTGTATTTTTCTGTTTTTTTAATTAGCATTCGCATTCTTAGATTATCATATATAACAAAAGGCCATAACACTGGCAATATTACAACTATCAACCATCCCAATAATACTTCTTTTTTATTTATGAACATAATACTTACTCGTAATGTGATGATTATAATTATACCAGAATAATATATAACAATCAATATATCATCTCTCGCATATCTAATACCGTTCTTTTTTTCAACTCCGCCATCCGCTTTCGCTACAACGAAATTGGTTTCTCTGTAATTCACACTTCAAAATCGTAATTTTTGATAGATTTGACGATGGCGGCAACCAGTTTATCTTGGTGCGCGGAACTTTTTAGCAATTTTTCTTCGGCCTTGTTCGACAAATGCCCGCATTCAATCAGTGCGCCCGGCACGGTTGAACGCAACACCGCAAGTGGCGCATGGCGAACGGCGGGGCCGGCCTGTTGCTCTATGCCTGCGCGATTAAACGCACGCGCGCAACCGTTTGCGTATTCCACACTCATTTCCGCAACCGCATGTTGTTGCAATGACGAAAGCGCGATGCGAATATCTTTGGAAAAACTTTCAAAACCGGTCACATCAATTTTGTCAGCCGCATTTTCGGCATCCGCAAGTTTTTGCGCTTCTTCGTCCGATGCCTTTTCCGAAAGGGTATAAATTGAAAATCCCTTGACCGAACGACTTGGGTTTGCATTTGCGTGAATTGAAAGGAACAAATCCGCGTGACGTTTTTCCGCAATTTCCGCACGTTCGTTTAATTTCAAATAATTATCATCACTGCGCGTCATATATACCGTAAAGCCGGCGTTTCTAAGTGCGCTGCGCAATTTTTGTGCGACCGACAAAACGACCGTTTTTTCCTTGGTCCCGCCCCGCCCTATGCATCCGGGATCTTTGCCACCGTGACCGGCATCAATAACGATTACATGCTTTTTTTCGGCCGGCGCAGTGGTTGTTGTGGCCGCCGCGGTCGTGGCCGCCGCAGGCGTGCCGGCAACAAAGTCCAGCACAAGTCGATAGTCATTGTCGCCGTTCGGTTCCAAAACCATAATCTGGTTCTTTGGAATTTCGGCAACTGGCTTTTTCAAATCCAATATAATGTTCACGGAATCACCAATTTGTGTCTGGGATACATTACGCACCAATGTTCCCGATGCCAATTTAGGCTTCACAGAATCATTCGCCGGCGTATTTGATAACTTTACCGTCAATGTGTTTTCGCCATAGACCAATGTATATGACGGCCGGTTTGCCGTTTCAACGACAAAACGCGTCTTGTTTCCCGGCTGCACCCCCGTGCGCATAGATTTAATAGAATTACGCGCTGCAAACGCCATGCGCGGAAACGCGCCCGCGACGACTATACCGATTCCGGTAATTTGCAAAATATGACGTCTGGATACCTTCATTTCGGTGGGTATTATATCAAAAAAAATTCCGCGGTGCAAGGGATGGATATCCGTCTCCGTCCGTCACCGCAAAGCGGTGCCATGACTACGCCAGGGCTTTGCCCTGGCTTGGCGTTAGTTAACCACACCCTGCCCCGCTTTTGCTATCGCTACAGCGAGGGCACCCCTCTCTAGAGGGGAACTTTATAATCACTAACACTCTCCACTAAAAACGTTTGCTTTTTATTTTTTCGGGTGTTATTCTGTGAACTCGTGGAAGGTTTATGATGTCACAAAAGACAAAGAAATTTTTCAAAAAACTGATCGGTTATTCGGGTTTGGTGTTTTTCTGTGTTGCGGCCGGGATGCTTTGGTGGCAATTACGCAATTATTCACTGGGCGATATTGCGCGGGCGCTACTGGATATTCCATTTGTGAATTTGGTTGCAGCGTCGGTTGCATGCTTTGCGGGGTATGTCGCGTTGGCATTGTATGATTATTTGGCACTGCATTATGTTGGCGCGGGGGGCAAGGTTTCTTGGTGGAAATGGATGTTGGCCGGGATGCTTGGGTTCGCAATAAGCAATAATGCCGGTCACGCGGTGGTGTCTGGTGGCGCAATTCGTTATCGGCTTTATACGCGGTGGCGCATTCGTGGTGGCGATATCGTTAAAATCGTGACAATCAACGGGTTCACATATTTTTTGGGTGCAACGGCGATTGCGGTTGTGGGTTATTTCCTTATACCGCATGATATTTTTGCCGAATCGGTCGGTGCGTCGGTGGGCCTTAATACACTATTTATATTCTGTTTGGCGGCGTTGCTTGCCTATTTCGCGATTACGGTATTTTTCCGCAACAAAAGCGTTAAAATCGGGCAACTTAAATTCAATGTTCCGTCAACAAAAATGGCGTTTTTACAAACACTGCTTGGTATGACGGACAGTGTTTTGGCGGGACTGGTTCTCTATTTTTGTATGACGCCGTTTGTGCAGATTCCGTTTGGAACATTTATCGGACTGTTCGTCGTGGCGCAAACAACCGGTGTTTTTAGCCAGGTTCCTGGCGGAATCGGGGTGTTCGAAAGTGTTTTCCTGATCGCCCTGCCCGACGATATTGACAAGGCAAGTATTTTCGGTGCGTTACTTGCATATCGTATAATTTACTATGTGTTGCCACTTATTGGTGTTGGTGGTTTGTTCTTTATCTATGAACGATGGCTACGCGCGCGTATGAAGCGTTGGATTGAAGAAGCCAAGCAACGAATTCCCCATTTCCCGGGATTTTCAAAGAATAAAAACACAAACGAATAAAATATCCTTGCCAAATGATTGGGGGCGTGGTAAACTTTTACCCAACGTATAATATGGGGTTGTAAAACATGTTGTTTTTATTTCCTTTGATTCGATTGGCGCTGTGTCTTATCGTGGCGTATTCCCTTGGCATGGGCTTGGACGCCCCACGGGGACGGATTAATGGCCATTTATACGCAATAAACATAAAAGGATTATCAAATGTCAAAAAGGATATATGTGGACGCGGTCCACCCGGAAGAAACACGCGTTGTCGTTGTTGATTCCACCAATAATCGCGTTTCTGATTTTGACGTTGAAACCACGACTAAACCCCAGATAAAAGGGAACATTTATCTGGCCAAGGTTATTCGGGTTGAACCGTCGCTTCAGGCCGCATTTGTTGATTACGGAACGGGGAAGAATGGTTTTTTGCCGTTTTCGGAAATTCATCCGGACTATTACCAAATAACGCCGGAACAGAAAAAGAAACTTATCGAACTTGCGCATGCGAACATCGTTGACGATGACGAAGACCCCGATGACGAGGGGGACGAAGTCGCCGACTATGACGATCATAGTGCGGGCGAAGACAACAAAGAATTTGCAAAACGCGCACGCGAATTCAAAATCCAAGATGTAATTAAACCAAAGCAAATCCTGCTGGTCCAAGGGGTCAAGGAAGAACGCGGACAAAAAGGCGCATCGATGACAACATATTTGTCATTGGCGGGTCGCTTTGCGGTTTTGATGCCGAATTCGCGTAAACGCAACAGTTATGGTATTTCAAAAAAGATTTCAGACCGGCCGGAACGCGCGCGTTTGCGTGAAATTTTGCACACACTTAAAATTCCAAAGGGCATGACGGTTGTTTTGCGCACGGCGGCAATGGGTGCAACGGCGGCGGAAATTTCGGCGGACTATGATTACCTGGTGAACCTTTGGAACGAAATTCGCAAGACCACATTGGAATCGGTTGCGCCGGTGATAATTCATACCGAAGATTCACTTTTGCGCCGTGTTGTTCGCGATTTTCTTTCGGACAAAGATGATATTTTAACCATCCAAGGCGAAGAGGCGTTCGAAGCCGCAAAAAATTATTTCCAACAAATGTATGGCCACGCGCCACGGAAACAATTGGTCCTTTACAAGGATGATGCGGTGCCACTCATGGTCAAGGCCGGCGTTGAAAAACAATTGGAAGGATTGCATGGCCCGTATGTGCAATTGCCGTCCGGCGGTTCGATTGTTATAAATCAGACCGAAGCGATGGTGACGATTGATGTTAATTCTTCGCGCGCGATAAAGGAAAAAGACATTGAACAAACCGCACTGAATACCAATTTAGAGGCGGCGGAAGAAATCGCCCTGCAACTGCGCCTGCGCGATTTGGCGGGGATTGTAGCAATTGATTTTATCGATATGGAAGAAGAACGCAACAACCGCAAACTTGAAATGAAAATGCGCGAAATTATGAAGCATGACCGCGCCCGGACTCAGGTAGCAAAGATAAATGCTTTCGGGGTTTTGATGCTGTCGCGTCAAAGATTGCGCAGCAGTTTTATCGAATCTTCGTATGTTGCGTGTCCGCACTGTATGGGTGCCGGCGTGGTGCCAAGTATTCAGACCGCGTCGATTATTCTGTTCCGGCACTTACAGGAAAAATTGCTGGCCAAGGCGGCACAGAAAATCATCATGACCGTGCCGACCGATGTCGCGATTTATATCCTTAATCACAAACGCGCGGAATTGAACGCGATGGAAAATGAATTTGGAACGGAAATTGTGGTTGTTGGCGATGACAGTTTGATGAACATTGACCAATATTCGATTCAACGCGTTGCCCCGGAACAGGTAAAAACCGATGAAATCCTTATGGCGAACGCGCCGTCAACGGATGCGAAAAAGAAAAACGCGCAACATGTAGAGGCGAAACGCACAACCATGAATGCGCCACATCGCACACGCAAACGCCAAAATCAAAAAGGTAAAAAGAAACCAAGTTTATGGCGAAAATTGGTCGGATAAAAAATTCCCCGTTTGGGGAATTTTTTTACTTCAATTCACTTATCACGTCGGCGATTTTGTATGATAATTTTGCAAGCAATTTACTTTGTGTGGCGACAATTGCGTCATAGTTCGGATAACTTGCGTCCAGTTCCGGGGTGTCCGCGGTTTGTGTCATTTTCTTTTGTGCGACTATGTCGCCACGATTGTTGGTTAATGTCCACCATGCCGATATCGTAATTTTGCCATTGATTTCTGTTTCAAACCGGACAAAGTCCACCGACAAAATGTATTTTGCATTGCGCGCCTCAACTGAATTTTTTGTTGGTCGCGCGCTAATGTTTTTCGCATACATATTCATATTTTCAGAAATCACAACTGGTAACGAATTCGCGGGTTCATCGATCCAACGGTCAAATTCAGAAACCATCATCATGTTCGAATTTTTGTATTTCATAACAATTTGCGGGCGGTTGATTGATTGTGGCACGGTGACATTTTCAATCGCAACGGTTGTCACATGTGCGGGCCCACGAATTTGCGACACATCGGGCGCGGTAAATGTGTAAAACCGCGCGGGTTCACTGGTCCGCCAAAGCGTGCAGGCAGAAATCGCAAATGTTGCAACAATCAAACAAATATATTTTTTCATTTTAATATCCTCCTTTTCCTTTTAATAATGCCTCTGGGTGGCGTTCCAAATAATCGCTAAGCCGGGATACCGCACGTGCGGCCTCGCTAACGTCGCGAATCATTTTGTTAAAGTCCGACATTGTTGTCGTACCGGGCCCCGCAATCGAATCCGCAAGGCGATTTATACTAACCACCGCTTCGGTCGATTGGCGCATCAATGCCGGCATATCATCGTGCAGTTGCTGTAAAACACTGTTCACATTTGTTGATATATCTGACAATGGAATTTTTTCAAGATTTTGCGAAATTTCATCAAACATCGACGGCACAGTTGGGATTTCAATATCTTCGATTCCGTACTTTTCCGCCTGGAAACGCGGGGGATATTTCGGATAAAAATCAAGTTCGATTGTCATTTGTCCCGTCAAAACATTTTGCGTTTGCAATTTACCTTTTAATCCGTGACCAATTAAATCGTTTATCCATTCTTTCATTTCCGAACGCGACATTTCGCCCTGCGCCGTCATACGCGGATCAATGCGGACATAGACGGGGATAACAATTTTATCTTCGTTATTTGGAATAAGTTGTATTTTTTCCACGTGTCCAATCGGCACGCCACGAAAGTAAACATTTGAACCAACCGACAGGCCCTTGACCGAACCTTCGAAAAACAAAACCGGAGTCACATAATTGCGGTCAAACCGCCGGCCAAAAAAGAACACGACAGTTCCAATGATAATCAAAATGATTAAAAATATAAATCCGCCTATTGCGCGCCGCGATGGTTGTTTCATTTTTTACCCCCTTTGCATTTCGTTTCACGCGTCAGAAATTGTTTAATTTCCGTGTTTTTTGTCGTCTGTAAAATCTTTTGCGGCGCACCGTATGCAAGCACCGTTTTATTTCCGATATATACCGAATTTGTCGCTATTGACATTATTGATGACAATTCGTGCGTTACCAATACGATTGTTGTCCCAAATTTTTTGTTTATTTCAACAATCAAATCATCTAACTGCTTTGAACGAACGGGGTCAAGACCGGCGGATGGTTCATCGAAAAACAATGCACGCGGATTCAACGCCATTGCCCGCGCAAGTGCCGCACGTTTTATCATGCCGCCACTTGCGTCCGCGGGAAAAATATTTTCGTATCCGGAAAGCCCCACAAGTTGAAGTTTTTTGTGAACTTCTTTGTTTATCTCTTTACGTGACATATTTGTTTTCATTTCCATTGGCAATGCAACATTTTCACCAAAGGTCATTGATGAAAACAACGCGCCACTTTGATACGACACCCCAAATGTTTCAATTATTTTTTCGCGCGCACGTTCCGACATTGCCCATAAATCTTGGCCGCCCACAATCACACGACCCAACATCGGTTTATTTAGTCCAACAATCGAACGCATAATCGTGCTTTTGCCGCACCCCGACAATCCCATAATCACAAAGATATCGCCCGCGTTTATATTGAAATTCAGATTTTCCACAACGACGCGCCCGCCGTACCCCAGCGTTAGATTTTCGATACTGATAAAAGTCCCTGCACCTTTCCGCATCATATTCCCAACCAATTAAATACCAATGTTAATATCGCCGTTGCAACAACGCACCCGACAATCGCCATAACCACCGCGCGTGTTGTCGCCCGCCCTATTCCGGCCGCGTTCTTTTCGGCGCGCAGGCCACAGATGCAACCCGTTATCGCAATCACCCAACCGAAAATCCAACCGTGAAAAACGCCGACCGCAAAATTCTTGAAACTTATCCAATCAAGGGTTGTTTGCCAATATTCCGCGATTGAAACATTCATAATTGATATCGCAACACACATGCCACCAAATATCGCAACCACATCTGCAATAATGGTAAGCAATGGCATAGTTATCGTCAGGGCGATGACACGTGGCAAAACCAAAAATTCCATTGGTGAAATCCCCATGGTTTTCAGTGCATCGATTTCATCGTTCGCGCGCATCGATCCGATTTCCGCGGCATACGATGCGCCTGTGCGGCCGGCCATAATTATGCCCGTCATAATTGCACCAACAATACGCACCATGGAAATCGCAACAAGTGCCGCAACGTAAATTTCCGCGCCGAACATTTCCAATTGCATGTGGCCGACAAACGCGATGATTAAACCGATCATAAAACTTATCAGACACACAATCGGTATCGCACGCAGGCCGGCGGCATGAATTTCAACCCACAAATCAACACGTCGCATGTCGCCGCGTCCGCGCAACATATAATACATTGCGCGAAAGACACGACACACAAATCTACAATTGTTATAAATGGATTGGCCGGTACGAACAGAAAAATCACCAAGACGCCCAAAGATATCATCTGGATCCCTGGGCGTTTGGTTTGGTTTTTTCAAATGATTTCTCCCCCCGTGCATATGTCGTAATCCTTACCACATCTTGTATCCCGGTTTACAGGTTCGAACACATTTATTGGTGCGTTCATCCCAAACCTTGGTTCCGGTTTCATCGGTTTCGGTTTCACAAATCGAGACACATTCGCCATTTTGCAACGCGTACTTTTGCCCTTGGTACATGCACGCGGCGATTTCGCATTCGGATACATAACTGCTGACCGCGACATCTTTATTCGGGTCACCATCAACATAACGGTTCGCGCATTCAACACAGGACTTGTAGTCGGAACTCGGTTCATATCCCGGATCACACTTTGTCACAAAGCATTCCCAAGAAGACGGTCCAACTTGTTCACTTTCGGCACTGCCGTGTGCAACGGTGCAGGTATCCCGGACACATGCGTTACCGGATTCATGGTACCCATTGGCCTCGTCACATTCAATGACCGTGCAGGGTCCGTATGTTCCGATCGCCGGGTTCCAAATGCGGGCCGCACTGGTCGCATTCGGGATTGAACATGCACGCGTATTGCTTACGCATTCGCCATGTTCAATATGTTCATCCTGTGCGCAACTGTTCGGATCAATAAAGCATTCCTTTTTCGATGTTGCACCCGGCAAAGATGTCTTGCCATCCGGACAATCCTTGCAGGTCAGACCATCGTCACCGTATTGGCCGGCCGGGCATATCGTGCACGATGCGGTGCAATCGTTGTTAAAGTTGGAATCAGTGCAGGTAAGTTCTGGGTAACCATATCCCAGTTTACAGGTCGTTGGATTCCAATTGCAGATATTGCCATTGTTCGACACAAATCCGCAACCAGAATTCACACCGTCACCATTGATTTCGCATTCGCAATCTGTACATGTACCGTTCACTTCGACCTGTTTGTTTCCGCACTGCGTGCACGATGCAGTGCAACTTGTGGTATCGTCTGAACAATCCAACGTCGGGTTCACATAACCGGTCTGGCAACTTACCGGCCCCCATGCACATGTATCGTCATCGGTTGACAATGTTCCGCACGATGTTGTGCCGGTTCCGGCGGTGCAATTACATTGCTGGCACTGATTATTCAACGATATCTTATCGGCCGCGCATTCGGTCCAATCTGCGGCAAGTACCGTTGCACCATCTGTTTTATAGGTGTATTCCGTACCAAGGTTTGCGTAACCACTATCAAACGTTCCCACACCACCAGATTCAACCGCCCATTGGGTCATTATATGACGCGGTTTGCGATAGTGTTCCGCACTCCAATCAAGCGTTGTGAACGGTGCATCATATGTCACGGATTGTGTATAATTCTGATTTGGTGTTCCACCGTTCGGTTTATATGTGATACCGTTTTCATTTGGATATGTTTTTGCCACACACTTTTGTAATGTAGAATTCCATTCATATCCCGTATGACAGGTCACCACGCATTCGCCAGGATTTGGGATATCCAATGTGCAGTGATCTTCCGGCAAGCAATTATTGCAATATACCGCGCGGAAGTTTTTATCGGTTGTATAATTCCAAGTCACCGTATCACCGGCCGCGTGTATTTGTTGGTCGCCATCAAACTCCCACCCCGCGAATGTGGAGTTCTCACGAGAACACCCATAAACCGTAGCATTTGCCTTGATTGTGTACGGTGTCCCATAACCCACAAGTTCACTAACTGGCGGAATGCCCGTACCCGTACCACAATTGTAGATTGCATTGGATTGCGAAAGGGTGCAAATCGGTGCACAGTTTGTTCCGTTGCATTCGCATCCACCGTATATATAACCATCGGGGCAGCTTTCCTCGCTCGCATTGCACGCACATTCGTTGGAATTTGTGGCATATGTCGTGCAACCATCCGCATCGCATGTGCACTGTGCCCATTGTGCCGACAGTGTTGTATCGGTTGCGTCATTATAGACATAATTACCCGAAAGTGTCGCGGTCCCGTTTGTGAACGTGCTGCTTGACCCGGATTCAACGTTCCAATGTGTCATGATATGATTGGTATATGTGAATCGTGTGCCGCCCTCGGTCGTGAATGATTGACCATAGTAAACACCTTGGTTATATGTTTCATTCGTACCGTTGTTTGACAGGTAATGTATGGTATGTGCACCCGGTACGCATGCATCAGCCGATGAAGAACCCGCCGGCGATGTGTATCCGTTCTGACACGGCACACAAGTATTACCCGATTGATATGTGTTCGCCGGACAAATTTCACATTGGCAATTTTCATTAGACACCCAACCATCACCGCATTCATTATAACTTACGACACAGTTAGTATCATTGCATACAACATTCGCGTTTCCGTCCTCATTTCCGTAACCCACCAAGCACTGACCAACCGCAGTACAGGTATTGTTCGCTGTGGCACCGGGTGTGCAAGATGCGGCACCATTACCAGTCGTGCATGTACATGGTATGCATTCACCATTGACGATTACTTCGCCCTCTTGGCATTCGCCACATGTCAATGTACAATTCGTGTTACCCGTTCCCGTACATTGCATATTCGGTGAAACATAGCCATCCTGGCATACTGGGTTTGTCCAGTTACAAGTATTGCCGGCGGTAGATAATGTTCCGCACGATTCCGCGCCAGTGCCAGTCGTGCATTCGCACGATTCCCAATGCGCATCCAACCAGGTATCGCCCGCAGTATTATACTGATACCAATGATTCAATTCCGGATAAGCACCACCCGATACTGTATCCCATACCGTGATAATGCTGTTAGTTTTGCTAAATATAGTGCCCTGCTTTGTCACAAATCCACTATTATATGTCACATTTTGGATTACAGGTTGATCTGTTACACCAGTTGCTGTATTTACGCCACCGGCTGCTTGGTATGTGATTGTGTATGGATTACCGTTGCCATAACAATCTTCGATCGATGTTGAACCCGCAGGCGATGTATAACCTTCTGGGCAACTCTCACATTCGAGACCATTCGGTCCATATGTCCCAGCTGGACACACCTGGCACTTTACGGTGCAAGATTGATTGCTACTACCTTCGCAGATAATGTTCGGATAACCGTATCCCAAACCGCATGTCGCCGGTCCCCAGTTACACATATTATCACTGATAGACATTGTCCCGCACGATACAGCGCCCGTTGTAGTGTCAGGCGTGCATCTGCAATCCGTACAATCGCCGCTCACTTCAACTTGATTGGCAGGGCAGATACCACAAGATGCGATGCAACTTGTATTGCCTGTGCCTGTGCAATTCCATGCAGGATTCACAAAGCCGGTCAAGCATGCCACAGGATGCGTCCATTCGCATGTATTGGAAATGGTTGACAAAGATCCACATGATGTATTTGTCGCCCCTGTGCCAATTGTACAGTTACACTTGACACAATCATTTCCAATTAATATTTCATCCGATGCGCACTGAATATTAGTATATTCTGCGGTGAATGTTTGGTCAGATGTATAATTCCATGTGATACGGTCACCAGCCTGGTGCAATTGACCATCACCATTGAACCGCCACCCTGCAAAGTTAAATCCGGTCTTTTGACAATTTGCGCCACCTTCATTCTTTACAGTATAATCGGCATCATATTCGGCCGTATCTGTGGCGGTTACCGGCATACCCGTTCCGTCACCACAATCATAGGTTATATTTGATGTGATCGGATTACATACAGCGGCCGGAGTATACGCCGTTGGCTGATCCAGTTCGTATCCAGTGTCGCACCAATTTATATAAGCGCATGTATCATTCGTCACAATCGGTGTACACCCAGCAACATGCGGATTTAACGGATTAATACACTGGCATTGATTCCATTGTGCCTTAATCTTGTGAGTGGATATTCCACTGTACACACCGACATTGTTGTATGTGCACATTACGTTTGTTCCGGCCGAGTACAAATCATTACCCGTGGCCAATTTCCACCCAAGGAATTGCATAGCATTGTTGTTATGCGTCGGTGCCGCCGCCAAGGTCAGATTGTTTGCCGGATGTGTGCCACATGATTCACAGGCCGGAGATGTGCAGCCATTGCCATCGACACAGAATTGGCAACTGCCGTTCTGGTCAATCGGATTCCCGCCGTTTTCGTCCCAATCGACGGTTATCGTTTCTCCATAACATGATGTTGCGGCCACCCCTGATGTAAAGCCATTATCACAAGATTTACATTCGTTGCCGTCCTGATATGTGCCGGGCTCGCATTGCCGGCAAGATGCATTACAATTTGTATTGCATTCGCCGGTACATGTCGGCAATTCGTTTGGAACATATCCAGGCATGCAGGTAACGGTCGGGACACAGGCATTATTCACAACGGACACCGAACATCCCTGGACCCCGGTTCCCGATGTGCATTGGCACGCCACCCAATCGGCCAACAAGGTTGTATCGTTTTCATTAAGGTAAGTGTATTCCGTCGAAAGTTCCGCCACCCCATCTGGGAATGTATAGGTGGTTGCGTTACTAACCCAACGGCAAAGCACTTCGCCACTCTTACTAAACGTGTCGCCACCAAGTGTTGTGAATGTTTCATTCAGTCTCAAACTTTGTGTTCTGGGCTGGGTCGGTGTTCCGCCGTTTGGTTTATATGTCAACGTGAACCGTGGATCTGGTGACAGGACGCAACTGCAACTGTTTGTGTCCCAAGTATAATCGTTGTTGCAATTGATTGTGGCAACGCAACTGTTCACAGTGCAAGAACCATTAGCGATACCGTTTGCGGGGCACCCTTCGCACCAATGGGCATACCATGTCACATCATTATTTATTGGTGTTCCCGGTTGAACCTGTTGCCCGCCCGTCGCGTCGGTCCACCAACCCACAAAGTTATATGTCACACCACACGCATCACGTGTCGGATCGATCGGCCATTTGTCTGTTCCAACCTGACTCGCATTCCAGTGGGCATACCACGTGGCGTCGGTTGTATAGCCCTTGCCATCATCCATACCATCCTGGGTAATATAACTCTTTAGTTGCCCGCCAACCGACCGTGCGTCTGTGTACTGGGTGACACCAGATGCCGTTTTATAGTATCCATTGAACGTTAGGTTAACGCCCCTATCCGTGATGGTTGCACCATAGCAATTCGGATCATCATTATCACAATGATTGAATGTTGCGGTAACAACACAATTCGGCAACTTATCTACCGATAATGGATGGTCGGATATAGTCATCAGGTATTGATTTGTCCGCGCAGGATTCAGGTACACACCGGTATTTTCGGTTGTATAGAGCTTTTCCTGGCCTGGTGTTACATCACCCCCGCAATTCGCATCCAATGTGATTTCATGGTCAGCCAATTTTGTACACTGAACCCCAACATCGGTGCTTAGGTAGTAATCCGGCGTATAACCAGGTTTGCACATGATTGTAAACGGTTCACAATATTGCGTTGACGGAACATCATGCACACATTCATTACTGCCATAATACTGTGCCCCCGATACCGAAGATGTTAATTGCGGATAAACACAGGTAAGAACTCCCTCCTCATTAGGACAATCCGACACCGGTTGTGTGCACGGGATTTCGACATTGCATGTTTTGTAACAATGTTGTGGTGATGTCGCATTTATGTTGGAATGGTCGTATCCCGTCGGGCATGTCTTGCAAGAACCGTCAAAATACGATCCATCTGAACATTCTTTATAATGTGCATTGAGCGTTGGATTATCGTCTGTGAAAATCCACAAGATCGAATCACCCGGCCAATATGTGTTAGAATTCAAATTGAATTTCCAATTTTCGAATTCATGTGCCCTTGTCGTTTCCGTGGCCGGTTTTGAACAAGGTATAAAGTTTTCACGCACAGTGTATGATGTATTCTGGTATGCAAGTTGATTGTCGGTCGCACTGCCACCCTGACCATCTTCACTGTTGCAATTATATGTCACCGTATATGACTTGCCAGACCAATGTGCACACAATGTACGATCACCGGAAACCGCTATGGTTTGATTACCCATGGACACAAGCGCCCCACCGTCGCATGCGTTCCACCAACCGGCAAATGTGTAGCCATCGCGGCTCATGATGTCTTCGCCAGGTAAATCGACACTGCCATTCAGCCATCTTGCCTGCCATGTCTGGTTGTTTTGCGCAGTAGTACCGATACTCTGACCTGCACCTGTAATGTAACGGTTTATGCCAATTACTGGATCAATCTCTGCACCAGTGGTGTCATAAAAACCATCAAACACAAAATCAACATTATCCGATAATTGTCCACCATACATGTCATGCCAATTAAACATTGCGCCATTACCATTAAGTGTCACCGTGGCATATGTACTTGGCGTCCCAGATTCCAACGGATAATCATTCGGTGTCATCATGTATGTTCGGTTATAATCGCGGTAAACGCCATGATTGAACCACGTATAGAGTGTCGATGGATTCGCCAATGTTCCATTATCATTATAAAGATTCGAATTCAGCGCGATAGTATATCTGTTGTCACGGCATTCGGTTCCAACAAGGTCATAACCGTTGTTACAGATTATGTCATTAGGACAAATTGGTAAACTTTGTTGACCTTGTGGCAAACATGTTGCACCAGGGCGATTGTATTTTATGCCCCATTGTGGATAATCCGAATGGTTTGGTGCGCAAGATTGCATGCCAACTGGCAATGGGCTTGGGCAACCCGAATCTTGGCAATCATATTCGCAGTTGCCATAACATTGTTCCGCACCAATTGCATGTGGGTTATCGGTGAAACCGTCTGGGCATGGATAGCATTTGTTACCGTCCCAGTATTCGCCCTGCTCGCATTGACTCCAATCCGGTTCCCATACTTGGTTATTATCAGTTAACACTGTGGGGTCTGGCAATCTCCATTGCCCGTTACTCACATAGCCCATCTGGACATCATTATACTTATATCCTGCAAAAACATACCCTGAACGTCTTGGCAATTGTGAACCGGATAATCTTGTAACATTGAACGGCCCATTTGCAGTATATCCCCATCCATTATCATATTTTTCATACAAAATTTCTATCCCGGGTTCTGTTGCATCCGTTTGAGCCAAAGTCACATAATACACATTTCCATTATTCCAATCCGGGGTAAAGTCTTCATTGGCGTAAACATCACTCCATGTTGCCGTATATTCGGTATCACGCGCGGTGAATGTTGTGTTGTGGTTGCCCATCCAGCTAGTAAATGTATAACCCGCGTTTGAACATGCCGATGTCGGTGGAACCCGAACAGTGCCGCCATTCTGAACAGATTGGGTGTAATTCGGTAACGGATCTTCACCCGCGCCGCACCTGAATGTGATTGTAAATGGACCCGTTGGACGGCCACACCGTGCATACCACGTATGGTTATTATCCGTATAATTGGGTTCCTGTTCTACACGGCCATCTGGACGAATCACCCTATCACCACCACTTAATGCATCATAGTAGCCCTTGAATTCATATCCCGCGTTCGGTGTTGGCAGTTCATCATCGGTTAACGTCAAATTCGGATCAAATGTTCCGGTTGCGGCCCGATTCCAACCAACATTGTATTTTTCATACAATTTTGTTGGTGTGTTATTGGATGGTTGACAGTTATTTCTGTCTGACACTAATTTTACTTCGTATATCACATCAGACCAATGTGCATACACAGTCATATCATTGTTCACCAAAGAACTTGAATCCACTTGGTTGCCCCCCATGGGTAAATCATACCATCCATCAAATACAAAACCCGGGCGTGTTGGCACTGGTAAATCATTCCCAGACGAACTTATCGTCCCCAGTGTCCGCGATTGCCACCGGGCGTGCCATGTGGCATCATCGGTATATCCCGTGCCAGCGGCTATACCACTTCCGTTAATATAACCATCGACATCTATATAACGTGGTGAACCATTCACAGATTTCCAGAAACCTTGGTAATCAAATAGAACATTCGCGTCCATGCTGCCCATGTACGTTTGACCATTCCAAATCAGTGATGCACCTTGACCATTAAGGTTAAATGTCACGATTGCATAATTTAGCGGATTTTCGCTAAGCGGGTTCTGGTTCGCCCTCATTTCACCCGTATAATTGGAATACAAATACACCCCACGGTTATGCCAGGTATATAAAACTTCTGGATCACTGCTCACCCCATGTATTATATGCGATTCTAATGTGATGGTGTGTTTTTCATCTTCCACACAACTCTGACCATCCTGGGCCGGAACCCAACCAAGGTCACAGTCCGTAATCATATACGGGCAATTCGGCGTCGGATTAGTGTTCGAAACACAGGTCTGTGTTCCATTGTTGTATTCTTTGCCATTATTTTGAACACTTGGATCATTTGGATTGTATACACAATTCGCACCATGAACCGTTGGACATCCATTGGTCAAACAGATTGAACAAATCTTATAACACTGATTCACGTTCGTCGCATTCGCATCAGCTAAAGGATACGCGCCACCTGTTGCATCACTGCAACTTTTGCAAACGCCATTATCCCAGTACTGACCGGCCGCACACGGTCCCCACTGAGCATCCCAGGTTTCATTTGCTGATATACTTGCCGGCAATGCCCAATTTGCACCACTAAAGTTTCCTCTCTGTGCCTGGGTTGTGCTATCCAACCATCCGTTAAAGTTAGACCCTTGTTTGGTTGGCAAAGAATCACCCGGTATAGATGTAATCTGTGTCGTTAACCCGGCATTCTTGTACCACCCTAGGTCAACCGCGTACCATAATTCTTGATATTCGTTTGACGGGAACATTCCGCCGTTCTCGTTCAAATCCACATGATATACCGCCTTGGTATCCGGGACAAAAACTTCATCAAAACAATGATTCCATGCAAAATATGAACCGGCATCAAGAAGAATTTCAGGATGTGTGGATCCCTTCCATTGATTGAATGCAACCCCAGAACACACCGTTGCCGCCGGGGCGGTTAAGTTAGCATCCCCCATATGCACCGTATAAGTATATATGTCGCCACCATTTGCACTGCATCTGAATTTGATGGTAAATGTGCCTGGATTATCAATATACTGTGCATACCATTTTTGGTTATTATCAGTAATGGTTGTGGATGGCAGTGGTTGATAACCATCTGAACTCACATAACCGTCTGCCTGAATCATTTGTTGCCCGCCACTCCGTCTGTTAAAGTATCCTTTAAATACTTTGCATGTTTCTGATGGGGATGGTAATTCATCAGGATCCAAGTTCAGAGAAGATGTAAATCTGTTATCGGTCCTGGACCAACCAATTGTATATTTTTCAAACAGTTTGCTGACAAAGTTTGAACCTTCTATACCATTATTACTATCCAATGTTACATAGTATGTATTCCATTCGCAAGTGTTGTTTTCCCAATGCTGGTATTCTGGGCAAATTGGGTCTTGTGTCGGATCCACATTACATGTTTGTGGAGTTATCGTGGCATCTGTCATTGGATTAAGACAGGCATTCGGATCATACTCTGGGACATATCCGGTTTGGGCCGCCGGATTACCTTCAAGATACCAACATGTAGCACCCGCCGGATACTGTGGTGTTGGACACTGTGCCGGATTTGCCGGATAACCAGCCCACGTACAAGGCACCGGGCAAGACGGACGACATTTACCAAGGGATGGGACATATATTTGACCCGCCTCGCATTGACCATAACTTGCCGTGAAAATCGGAGTAATGTTACAATAATTCCATGAATTAATCATATAGTTCGAAGTTCCGGGATAATATACCTGGTTATTGCCATTGAATGTCCAACCATTGAATAACTGATCGTTTGATTGACAAGTTATTGTCGTTCCGTTGGATTCCACATAATATGGTTCGCCGTATGTTGCCTGGGTTCCGGAAAGTGTCCCAGGGGCGGTACTGGAATCGCATCTGTAATAAACATCATACTCTGTCGCGTTGCAACTAACGTTATTCAACACGCTTGCATCACCGATTGAACCATTGACGGTGAATATACCTCCGTTAGTGGCGCTGTTGTCATGTGTATAACAAGTGTAATTGTTATTATTACAGCCGGTACACGCTTCGCACTTAAGGGTATATATACATTCTGTTCCATTGCTATTGAGTGCGCCACTTACAAAAGTTGCGTGCGCATTGTTTGGTAATGTTCTTGCCGGGCATAGTTCAGATGCATTTGGCACGCAAACACCATTTTCCAAGTTATACCCGCTCTCACATCCCCACCATGCATAGTAATCCTTGTCACCACAATCCGTGTTGCTTATTACAGGATTTTGCGTACACCCGGCGGTCAATTCCGGATTCGTGCACCATCCATTGAATACCTTGTGCGAACCGGCTTGCGGCGTTATCGAACAATTGATAGCGAACGCATTACCAAAGGTATAACTTGTCGTTGAACACCCACTGTATATCGCATTACCATTATGATATGTGATGCTATAAGTACCAGGTGTCCAATGAGCATACAAATTCGTTGTTGCGCCCGTTGGTGTATACGGCATATTGGCATTTCCGGCCGATACCCCATTGTACATATCTGTCCACCAACCGTTAAATGTATAACATTGACGTTGGGCATCAGGTAATGTTATTGAACCATCCTGCCACTGGGCGTGCCAAACAGTTGAATTACTCTGATTTTGTTGCGCCGCGATGTTACCATTGGTGCTAATATAACCAGTATCAAATATATATTGGCTTCCGCCATATACCGAAGGATAAAAACCTTGGAAATCGAACGTCGCCGTTAATGTGGCCGTAGAACTAGAATAACCATTCCAGATAACATTACCGCCATTTCCGTTTAGGATTACATCCGCCGATTTTTCAGGTACGGCATACAACGACTGCTCATCATTCATCAGATACACATAACCATTATCCAAATACGCCCCGCCATTTGGCCCATATTTTGTATAAAGGACTTCTGGCGAACTGGCGTGACCATTGAAACCATCAATATGACTATTCAAAGTTATCATATAATTGTTCGGAACGCACGCGGTGTTATTACCATTTGGTGTATAACCAGGCAAACAATGAAGAACCGTTATCGGGCAATTTTGTTCATAATTTGGCTGACATGTGCCCGTTCCTGGATAATACAAATTACCATTCATGTTCGAATTATTTCCAAATTCGCAATAATTGACCCCTTCGGTTTGTGGGCAAACCGGGGTGCAAATCGAACATTGCCTGTAACATTGATATATGCTTGTTGCATTGGCTTCCCCAAGAGGAAAATCCCCATTCGTTGCCGTGTTACACGTTACACAGACCCCGTTGTTCCAATATTCATTAGGGTTACACTGGCTCCATATCGCACACCAATCTTCATCGTTTTGAATCAGTGTTGCAGGTGACACCGACCATATTCCACCGATGTTACGCACACGCGCATCGCCCGCAAGATTGTTGTACCCAACAAAAGTCCACCCGCTACGTGTTGGCAATTGTTGCGTGGTAAGTTCCGTGATCGGATTTGAAAGGGTTCCGCCAACATTTGTTCTGTACCAGTTAACACCATATTTTTCCCATAATTCTTGAACACCAGAATTACCAAATGTGCCTGTTTGGGTTGAATCGTCGCAAGAATATGCATGCAAATTTACATGATACACGTTGCCGTCATTCCAATCTGCGATAAATGTTTCACCATGAGTCTGTTCCCACGGATATTGATATGTAGAACTCTGCGCATTAAGTGTGGTGGGGTGATTACCAGTTGTCGTAGCTTTCCACCGGCTATACGAATACCCAGGGTTGTTCGTGCAAGCCGAATTTGATGGAACAGTTATATTTTCACCATAATGCACGGTTTGTGAATCTACTATCGGATTTCCGCCCTCTTCACAGATGAACTTGATAGTGTATGTTTGGTTCGAATCCGGAATACAGTCATTGGCATCGTTATTCCAGATATATCCAGTGGTACAATTTGGTGTGTAACGACAAGTGCTCGCGGTTATCAGATCGCAATTTTCCGTCTTACGACACTTTGTAATAGATTCCGTAGGTTCGTAGTACCCGCCTTGTGAATTTGACGTAGTATCATAATTACAACTGACCACTAGATTTGAATAATTGGTGCCATTGGGACAAGCCGCACTGTTAGAAGGCACGCCATTGGATTGTCCTGGGTAAGTGCAATTCACAGAACATATTGGCTTGCAATCTTGGGGAGTAACACATGAGTTGCTGACAAGAATGTATCCATCATCACAAGAATTAACCGTCCAATGTGCGTAAAGGGTTGTATCGTTATAGGCGATATAATCCGTTTCTATACGTGTTCCGGTTTCTCCTGGTTGTGTCCACCAACCGTCAAATATATATCCTTCACGGGTCGGATCAGATGGGAAGTCATTCCACATTAATGTACCACTATTACCATTCCATTGGGCGTACCATGTGTAATCCGCTGGCACCCCATCGTAATTTTTACCGGCGGCTATACCTTGGTTCGTGATGAACCATTGGTTATTGGTTTGTTTGATATATCGATAACCCGGGTCCTCCGAATCATAGTTTGCGTAAAAACCAAGAAGAGTAAAGTAAGCATTTTCTATCTCACTTGTTGTTACAGGATTAGAGCAATAAGTGTCATTATCACGATCGCAATGATTAAATGTTACGGTATAGTATTTATTTGGCAAAGATGTCAACGGATTGGTGGTTTCGGTCATTTCGTCTTCACGTTCATAATCGCGATATACACCCGTATCATGTATCGTATACAGTTGATTTGAATATTCGCCGTGTGGACCGTTTTGCCCAACCGTGAAATTTTTGCTAAGGATTATTTCATATTGATTCTCAGCGGTACATGTCGCGGTACATTCTGTGTTATATGTTCCCGTGCAGTGGAACTGCGGATTTGTATATCCCGTTTTACATTTCACATCTGGGGTGCATTCGTTATTTGTAACAACCGTTGCATCGCACGACAATACACCGGTGCCCGAACTACACTGACATTGTTCCCAATGCGCATCCAGGGTCGCCGTTGTATCCCGATAATGTTCGTAATATTCTTCTAAATAGGCATAATATGTATTGGTCGTTGCATCATAGTACCGTGTAAACGTGTTTGTTCCCCCATCCGCAACGTCCCACCGCGCAAGTCTGTTTCCGGTCTTGGTATATATCGCGCCCTTGGTGGTGAAGCTTTGATCAAAGGTCAGCGATACCGGTTCATTTGTATTCGGTTGCCCGCCATTTGGTCTGTATACAAGTGGCAGGTTGCCATCTTCTTCGCAAACAGCACCATTTTGATGATAGTTTGTATCGCACCCCCACCACGCATAATAAGTTTTGTTGCCATAGTCCGTGGAACTTATGGTTTGGGATGAATCACATGTCGTATTTGATGCATCCGCGCCAGTGCACCAACCCCGGAACACGGCATGGGAACCAGCCTGCGCGCTCAACGTGCACTCAATGGTTGCGGTCGTTCCGTATTGGTAATTGTCCGGGGTGCAATTGGTGGTATCAACATTAAAGTGCAACGTCCTTGCCGTGTCATCGTATGTGATATCGTATTCCGTTGCGGTACAGAACGTGCCGGACAATGTTCCACTGGTTGGACCAGTCATGGTAAATGTTTGCGCACCATTGTGATTATAACAACCCGGTTCATTATCGACACATAATGCACACACAATTGTGTATTCACACAGATCATTTTCAAAGGTCACAGATGTTATTTGTGCGTGCGGATTGGGGTTTGTCGGCAATTGCGCCTGGCACAAACCGGACCCAAGGACACATTCGGTCCCTTGGGGGATATAACCATTTGCCGTGTCACATTCATACAGTGCGGTAAAGGTTGGGTCAGATGAATCGAACGTTGTATATGTCCATGACAGAATTACCCCACCCGTGTAACCAACATAATGGGTGCCTGTATTATTCAATTCCCATTTTGGTTGACCGTTTTCAAGTGCAAGCACATAACCAGTATTTGGATTACACTCTGCGATTTTTTGTGCCCCACTGTATGCGACTTTGTACGATTGACCGTATGTTGCGGTATTTTCCATACTATAACCAGAAGTCGACGTTCCGTGATCGCCACAAACATATTTTACACTGTCCCAAGTTTGCGATGTGCAGGTGCTTCCGTTCCATGTTGTTCCGTTATCGCAATATTGCGGGTACAGGGTACGGTTCGTAATTTGATTTGCCGGGGTCATTCCAGACATAATGTCTGTAGCATTAGTAGAATCCAATCCCAGCAGATATTCAACATACCTGGTACCACCGCTCGGTGTATCATAATAACCCTTGAACAACGGGTCGGCGCTGGCGTTGGCACTTGGCTCTGGCGCAGCATCAGTCGGATAGATTATGAATGTATAGTTTGGTTCATTGCCCGTTCCGGTGTATTGACCCGGCCCCATAATATGACTCCAGATTTTACCGGAACTGTTGCTAAGGTAATACGAGGAACTCACATAAGCAGCATTGCGAATACCAACAATGTGACGTGTACCCGCCGCCGTTGTGGGGCTGTCTTTCTTCATAAATGTTACCTGTGACGACATCGGCTTAAACGCCATCGCCCCAGAACCGGTCAGCAATTTCGGACAATACGCAACATCGGCGGCGTTTTCACCGCAAACGTCAAGTTCCGGATTCGTCGCGCGATTCCGCCAATTTCCATAGAATTCTATTTGATTGTGGTTGTTTTCCACAATATCCGCCACACTGAAATCGCCATATGATAAATTCGCGGATCGGCATTCCACATCGCTGGTCCCGTTGTCACCGTTACATACCCGGTAACACTGGTCCGCGCCCCAGTTATAGCCCGCGATACTGGTCCAGCCGCCACCTAACTGTGAACAAGGCACACATGCGTTTGCATTCGGATCCCAGTAATCACCATTCGGACACACCACGCAATCATCTTTGTTTTCGTTCAAGTGATAACGCTGATCCGTGCATTCCCATTTCGCATAGACATTTTTATCAGCACACGGGGCGGCGTTTGATAATTCTAGTGGTAAATCACAAGTTTCCAAATTGGAATCTGTACACCACATTACAACCTCGCCGATATATTCATTATTCGCATTTTTAAGCCGCGGCACACCACTTATCGATGTGTCTGGGCTGGCATTACATGTATAAGAATCTGGCATACTGGTACTCTGATTCGATGGCATTTCCAGTGTGTTTCCGGCGGGCGTGATACTATTGTTGGTTGTCGGCATTTTAAGATATGTTATGTTGTATGTGTTTGCCGCCCCCCAAATCGCAGTAAAGGTCTTGTTTTCTGTATAGGCCCACTCAAATTCCCCCGCATCCCCCGCAAGATGGGTGTCGGTTGAATTGGAAACCGCCCACCATCTGAATTGAAGATTACCATAATTGGTGCATCCTTCTGGCTGTGCCGGAACAATTCGGGCGCCAGCATATATACCTGTTACGGGATTTGGCGATATAGACGGTGTCCCCCCACCATCACCGCAGGAATACGTCAGGGTATAGGTCGGATCGTCAGTATAAATCGGCCACAAGTTGCGGGAATACTGCGACCTTGTATCTGGGCTCATATTATTTTGGGCTGGGTTCAGATTTTTTGCAAACTGAATTATACCATTTGCATTATCTGCCGTTAAATTCCTTGCACTGACTAATTCTGTTGCATCTGTTTCTGGATAGCCGTATCCAGCAAAGGTTTGGTGTTCGCGCGACATGGCCACGGGCGCCGTTTCCGCTGGATATGTAATAAATGTATAACGGTATGTTCCAAGTTCTGTTGTGATTTCTGGACCTTGTTGACCGACGCCCACAACCTGGCTCCAGGCAAAACCATCGGCAAGCGACAGACTGGTGCCACCGGCCCGATTTCCGATTATATAACGCGATTCGTTTTCATCTTGGGCGGTGTTGTTAAACCTTACCGCCGCCGCCATGGGTTTCTGGGGACCAATACTCGGGTTACTTGAAGCCAACAGCCCAAGCGGACATTTCGTGGCACCAGTGGCAGAACGACAAGTATAAATATTTTGCCGTTCATTACCATAGAATGAAATCTGACGACCGGTTCCCCCATTTGTCGTAACAAATTGTTCAAAACCGTGCCCAGATGGTGTAGTAATCGCGGCACATTCCGTGATGTCGTCATTCGTATCTGTGCCACAATTACGATAACACTGATCAATGCTCCATGTATACCCTTCCTTGCTGGTCCAATTGGGCCCTAAGATATCCGCACATGTTTTACATGAATTGGTTCCAGGATCATAAAATTGACCCGCGTCACACATTTCGCAATTACCTGTTTGCGGATTAAGATGATATAAATCATCGCATTCATATTGTGCATAGAGTGTGACGTTGTCCACCGGCGCCCATGTATCATGGCCATAATCCGTCACGCTACCGTTAACATTAAATATCTCATTACCCGTTCCATCAACCGCGGTATTATATCCAACGAAGTGTGCATTTGTTTTTGTTGGAATTCTACCCACAACACTTGGGGTTATTTGGTCACCGCCGCACTCTGTGCCACCATACCAACCCGTCACACCAGAAACCTTGGAAAAACGACCATTATTTCCACCGTTTGTTGGTGAATTCTGTTCACCGTTCGTCGTATCATCGAAACTTACACTGCGGCATGCAACGGACCATTGTGCGGTACAGGTGATGTTTTCGGATACTGTTACCTGACAAGATTGGTTTGTCCCGCACGAATATACTACGGTGTTTTCATCATCAACACATGTCCATCCGGCGAAATCATGACCGGCCCATGTTGCCGTTGACGGTAATGTGATAGTGCCCGTTCCCCAATGTGCAACCCATGTTCTTTGATCGTTGGTATTATTCTCATCGTAAGTTTTTCCGGCGGCTATACCATCACTGGTGATATACCCCTTGCCATCATATGGGTCTATATATTTTTCGGGGTTTAATGTAATGTTTTGATAATACCCCATAAAGTCAAGATTCTCATCAATGTTTGCATAATTGTTAGCTCCATTGTAACCATATATTGTACCATTGTAAGTAAACGATGCACCAGTACCATCATGTGTCGAATCGGGATAAATGGTTATATTGATAGTCTTTTGTGGTGGTGTTAGGGGGTTGGCGTTGGGTTCGTGATCCGGCAACATTTTTAATGTTCTTGCCGAATCAAGATATACACCAATGCTTTTCCTGGTATAAAGATAGTCCGAAGGATTGCCATCGGTTCCACCATTTTGATCCAATATAATCACAAAATCTGTCTGACCCCAGTTTGCGGTAAAGTAGCAATTGTTACTGTCGTATGTCCAGGTGCCGAACGTTGGATCATTTGTGTTATATGGTCCCGAATTAGCCCCGGCACATGTAAATGTCCAGTTTTGGAATGTCCATGCACCAAACCCGCCATTTGGTTTACAATTGTTGTCCAAGAAATCTTGAACCGTAACATTACCGCCATTAAACGGATCAAATTGACCGGCAACGTTATAGGTTTGACCGTATGTAGCACTGGAATCCGTATAAACATCGGCACCCGGTTTGATGTCGCCGCAACGATATTCAACCCTGTATGTTTTTAAATGCCACATACTCTTGTCCAAAATAAATTCTATTTCCGTCAATGGTGTGGTCGTGATATATTGCCAATCGGCGGAAGACAATGTTTCGTTCGGCCCATATTCACCATTCGGATTGGTTGAATTACCACTATAATCTTGTAAATTCCACACATAATCATTGTCTAACTCATACCCAGTAAATGCGCATGGCACATTGTGATTACCCGTTCCAACAGATTTAACAAGGTACGCGGCACCATAAGTTGCGTCATCATTGAATGTATGGGTGTCTGGTTCACCATCAACAGGTGAAACACAGGTATATTTTACATCGATTTTGTCACCAACACAATCACCATTGGCATTTGGAGCATAACCATCAACACAAGTATACTGTGCATACAATACTGTGTTACCATTTATCGTCCAATCAGATCCACTGTTATTACCAGTCGTTAAATTACCGCTGGCATTAAAAATTTGTCTATTCGGTGTTGGGGTTTCATAGTAATACCCAGTAAATGTTGCATGTGCTTTCCATGGCAGATGTCCTATGACATTTACTTGATTCGCACCACTTCCTATTTCTATTTTGTCGCTACACTTACTATCTGAATACCATGCTGTGTTGTTATATTTTTTATAGAAAGACGTATGTGTACCAGGCGTGGAAGCCGGATATCCGCTTGGGTGCCCACCATTAGTCTCATCATCAAAACTAACTTCATAGCAGTTATCTTCAAAAACAGGTTTAAATGTTTGATGGCCACATCCCCATGTAAGTTCATCATGTTCGGGATCATTATGATTATATACAATTCCCCCAGACCCGAGTGTCCAACCAATAAAGGTTTGTCCATTCTGACCCTGACAACTAAAATCGGCAATAATGTAATTACCGTAAGATTCTGGATGATTCGTGTCTGTGATTACATTGGCACCATCATCGCAATCGTACATAGCGTTCCAAACTTTCGGTTCACATGCGCCGCCAACAAAAGTATAACATTGCTCATCCTTGCAACCATCACAATTCCATTGACACCAGTGTGCTTCTGTAAGATCGTTATCTGGGGCTAATATTTCTATGTTATTGTTGTCGTAACAATGTCCCTGATTATCCTCGTATTCTGTCCCATATATAGGAACGATTGGTGAATAAAACCCTGTCACACCTTCGGCACATTCGTCTGTACTATTGTGTCTTTGCGTACACGTTTCTGAGCAACTCTTGGTGCATGTATGCTGGTTGCCATATCCACCAGGGCTGGTAAAGCCTTCGGCACAAGGTATACACTCATCTGTTTGGCTATTATACCAATAATTCTGGGCACACCCGGCATTTTCATAACGTGCATAAAGGGTGATGGTATTACCACTAATTCCACTAATATTCGTTGCATTGTTATAATTTAATTTACCGTACATATTATTATGGTAGGGTCCTATGCGAATGCTACCGCCCGTTTGGCTATCAGAATACCCAAGGAATGTGTATCCTTCCCGGGTTGGTGCCGTCGGCGTTTGAAACACCGGATAAAACACCGCATAATTTCTAGGACTATTTGGATTGTTAAGGCAATCCGCACATTCGGTGGTTTTTTGGGTGCTCCACACCGTACCAAATCCAATGTAAAACGTACCCAATGAGGTATTATTATGGTCTACGAAATTAACCGTTTTCCAATTTGCGGAACACGTAGTATCTTTACCACAATCAAACACTTCTGCACAGTAATTTCCAATATTACTGCATGTAAGGCCGTTAACTTTAACCAATGAATTATGTGTTTCATCACCAAATCGGTAAATAAACGTCGTAGAATTGGAGGGGATACCGTATGTGCCACCATTTTGGAAGCTGGAATTCATGTCTGTACAGGTACCAGAGCACGCACCGTAACATAAATCTCCACTAAAGTTATAGTTGCCCATACTGTAGGGATAACTTGGAAAATCCTCGGCACATTTATTACAATCCTCTTCTGTCCTGCCGAGACCGTAGTAGTTATCCATCCAACAAAATCCTTCTGCCCATACACTGCCGATTTGGGCAGTCGCAAGCGTCGCAAAAAAGCCCAGAAAACCAAGGAATCTAGCGAATTTCTTCATATTTTCTCCCTTTCATTTACTTTCATCTTAGAAAAAACAAAAATTTAAGGCAAGAAAAAATAGTTGCTTTTTTTTATTTTTTTTTTGACATTTTTTTGCGAATTGTTATGCGGATTTTTAGTGGGTAGTGTAAGTGTTAGTCCCGCCTTCGCTAAAGCTACGGCGAGGCAGGGGTTAGTGTTTTTTGCCGTCCCCCCGCTGAAAATTTGTATGTGAGAACGAGCATAAGCGAAGTTCGAACAACTACAAATTTGCGCGCAGGGCTGTAAGCCGAGCGAAACGCGGGGTCTCGTCGGGGTTGCAGTGAGTGGGACCGCGACTTGCTCGGCGAGATCCCGCATGAAATCACCCACGCCAAACTTCGTTTTGCGCGGGGCCCAATACTGCGAGATGACAGGAAAAAAGACCACCCCGGCCTTCGGCCACCCCTCCACAGGAGGGGAACTTAAAAAAAAACACGCCGTGCAAGCACGGCGTGGGTGATTTTTCAATTATAATTGAGAAATCTCTATCACATCTTTGCGTTCGCAAAGACGGATGGTGGGTTATGTAGGACTCGAACCCACGACCAAAGCGTTATGAGCGCTCCGCTCTAACCAACTGAGCTAATAACCCAACGCGCGCATTATTACATAGTTCTTTTTTCGATGCAAGGAAAAAGTGGGGAGTGGTAAGTGTTAGTGGGTAGTGTTAGTGGAAAGTCTCTAGAGGGGAACTTTGCGCGCTGGAATAACCACGTAATTACGGATTTATTCCAGAACCTAATAACCACTTACACTAGCCGCTAACACTTTCCACTAAGGTATTTCGTTTGTCTTGCGGATATTACGCAGGCCAAGATATGCGACATAAATAATATCGCAATAAGATACTGCAACGCGCCATGTAAATTAAATGCGCCGATATACATCAAACACAGGCACCCCGCCCAACGACCAAAGAACAGAACAACATCACGCATAACCAGGTATTCTATGCGGATATTTTTTGTAATGAACCGCGATTGTCCGATGTTCAAAATGTTCGTGCCACAGATCTGGTTCGTGGTGACGATGCCGACCGCATAGGCGAACGCGTAAAGCAATATACTGAAACGATTCACGCCGATTATCAAAGCAGCCGCCGAAAACGCCAATAACACAGAGCAAGATAGGACAATCCACCTAAAATCCCGATTGGAACAAAAACGCCCAAAAGCCCATGATGCCACGATTGTACAGATTGCGAAAATCGTTGACCATATCCCAAGGTTCATGTCTGTATGAAATGCATCGACGATGTACATAACCACGACCGTTTCCAATATCCATGCGAAACTGCGCAACAATTCCGAAAGAAATATCTTACGCAATAACGGCGTTCCCCTTAGGTGATTATAAAAACCGATAAAATCTATTGGTTGGTGTTTTGGATTTCGGCACGGTGGCAATAAAAACAACATAAAAAATTCCATAATCGCCATAACCATAATGGCCCAAGCGACACTTTGCAACGATGTTATGGTCAGCATCGTTCCCAATGTGATCGGAACCAAGATTTTGAAGATATGTCTTATCGCCTCTTTGGTGCCAACAAAAAATACCATCCTTTTGGCGCAAACACTTTCGATTGTGATGGCATGCATCGGTAAATTATAAAACCCTTCGAAAATACCATAAAGGATTCCCAACACAACAAGCCACCTGGCCGCGTCCGCCCCAAGAACCGCAATCAGACCCATCAAAATAATCCGGGTGACAATGTTCATGCCGAAAAGAACCGTTTTGTTGCCGTTTTTGCACCAATTGGCCGTTATAACAAATGTTAAACATATCGCCAAAATCTCAAAAAAACGGTATGCCGATACGGAAACAATCTCATTGATTGTGTTGTGCATCAAAAAAGATACAATAAATGTCCCAAGAAACATGGTGGAAATGGTATGAAATACCGAAAAGCCGGTTATTATCCATTCATTCTTTGTTAATCGGTGGCAAAAATTCCCTCTCATGACGTGGGAATTTTATCACACCTGTGCCAAAAAGACAATATAAATCCGTCTTTTTCCCTTTATTTTTGATATTCGTTATGCCAAAATGGGCGCATGTCGGAAATCGTTAAAATTTTAAGTGATGAACAAAAAATCGCCTTTGACACCATTGAAAACACCCATCAAAATGTGTTGATTTTGGGCAGTGCCGGAACAGGAAAATCCACTTTTGTTAACTATTTAAAATCCGCATCTAAGAAAAGAATCATATGCGCCTGTCCGACCGCCGTTGCTGCCCTTAATATCGGTGGGCAAACGATACATTCGCTGTTTCAGATTCAACCGCGCGACTTTGTGTTTCCGGAATTTTTGAAACTAAAAGCCAAAGTGCGAAACATTTTGACCGCGACTGATATCCTTGTCCTGGACGAAGTGTCGATGATTTCGCCCGATGTTATGGACGCGATGGACATTTTGGCGCGCCAGGCCCGGCACAGTACTGAACCCTTTGGCGGGATTCAGGTTGTGGCGATTGGCGACCTGTTTCAATTGCCGCCGGTGATAACGCGCGACGCGGGGCAGTATTTTAAGCAGGCGTATGAACACGAACGCGCGTATTTCTTTGATAGCAATGTGTATCGGCGGGCGGATTTCGTACGGTTTAACTTTGATTTAGTATATCGGCAAAATGATACGGGGTTGTTGACGAACCTGAACGCGCTACGCGCGGGTGATGTCGGTGCGCTTTCGTTTTTTAACACTTGCCAAATTGATGATGCGGCGCGGCGCGACAATGCCGTTATAATTACGCCCTTTCGCGCGGTTGCCGAACGCATAAATGCCGAACGATTGGATGCAATTGGCGCGCCGTTGGTGCGATATATGGGTGAACTGTCGGGGAACTTTGCCGAACGCGATGTGCCCGCGCCGATGAATTTGGAACTGAAAGTTGGGGCGTTGGTGGTCTTTGTCAAAAACGGCGACAAATGGCACAATGGGTCGATGGGCGTGGTGCGGTCACTGGGGGCGCGCGATATTACGGTGGAATTATTGGGTGCGAACCGCGATGTCGTTCTGGTGCGACCCGAAAAGTGGCAAAAAATTGAATACACGCGCGATGAAAACGAACGTTTGCAAGAAAACGAAACCGGCGCGTATAAACAGTTTCCGCTGACGCTGGGGTACGCAATGACGATACACAAAGCCCAGGGCAAAACATTGGACACCGTGATTGTGGATATTTCGCGCGGGGCGTTCGAACATGGCCAAACCTATGTTGCGTTGTCACGCACACGGACGGCCGGCGATATGCATATTGCACGACCGCTGTCGCCACGTGATGTTATATTTGACCCGCGGGTGTTGGAATTTGTAAACAGGGGTTAAAAAATAACGGCGATTGCCGTTATTTTTTATTTCTTTTTTTCCGCCCGCGCCCGAAGTGCCATTTGCGACCGGATTTGATCAAATAAATTTAATGCTTGCGCGACCGGCATTTTTAGTATTTCACCGACCGTAGTTTGCAACAAATCCGCCGGCACATTTTTGGTTGGTTTTGTTGCGACGGGCTTTTTTGCGGTTGTCTTCGAACCCGCATCTTTGGGTGTCGATTGCTTTTTTGTTGCGGCGGGCTTTTTTGCGGTTGTCTTCGAACCCGCAACTTTGGATACCGGCTGCTGCGTAGATTTCACGGGCGGAAGCCAATCAGGGTCGGCCTGCTTTTCTTCAATCAACCTAACCACATCGCCAACGGCCACTATGTTTTCCTGTTGATTGTCCGGGATACTTAGATTATATTCTTTTTCAAACTCCATCATTAATTCAACCGTATCAAGAGAATCCGCCCCAAGGTCGTTTGTAAACTGGGCAACCATTGTTACCTCAGCCGGGTCAACGCCAAGTTTTTCAACAACAATTGGAACGATTTGTCTAAGAATTGCTTGCTGTCCTTCTGATATTTGTTCTGTCATTTTAATGTCCTTTTTTTACTTGCGTGTGAATTATATTACACAAGATAAGATTGTCAAGATTAAATTTCTTTCTTCATCAAAACCGCATCCACACCGTCATAGTATTTCGGGCGATGGCCGTTTTGGATAAATCCGCATTTTTTATAAAGTGCAATTGCCGGCGCGTTTTCGGCGGATACCTCCAAAAATATCTTTTTAACACCGGCCTTTTTGATTTCGTGTTCCATCAAAGTAAGCATCGCGGTTGCGATTCCCGCACCGCGCGCGGCGGGGTGAACACCGATTGTGATAATTTCCGCTTCGTCGCAAACAGTGCGCCAAACGATAAAACCGTTTTCAGACGCCACAATTTCACAACCGGATTTTTTTAGGTCACGGAAATCGTTCGCCGTCCACGGTTTGTGCGGGAAGCAAAGTTTATGTAAATCGGCAAGTTTATTTAGCATTTTTACCTGGATATTTGACTACGCCGTATTGATTCGCATACGCCGGCAACATACCCGGCAACATACCCAGCAAATATACATCTTTCAACGTAACTGTAAATTTTATGATCATATATATCATGCAAATACCTTTCGGCTTTTGCCGGTGATTTGCAGTTTTCCAATTTAATACGTTTAACAATTTCTTTTTGTTTCAACATGTTATTTACCCTTTTTCTTCGGCATTTATTTACCGGTGTGTCTTACCATATAACCATTCCATAAGAACAAACAAGTTTTTACCATTCGTGCATTGCATATCTTCAAGAGCAAAATGTTTCCACCCTGTTCTTTTATATCCGGAACTGAATTTATAATATTGGTAAACACTGCTCTTGGGGCTAAATTTTACCGTCCGAACCACCCAATTACCGTACCCAAAAGTATACATTTCGCCATCGCCGTCTTTATCATATTGAATGCAGTTTTTATAAATTTCCATCGCCCGGCGCAGGACGCGAACATCTATTAACCCCGACTTATCAATTGGCACTTCTTGTAAGTTTAAATTTAACCTTTGTGTTATCTGATTTTTCTTTAACATACTATTTATCCTTTTTGCTTTCTTCGGCGTAACTTGGACGCAGATACATTGGCACGACCGGTTCAATATTCCCGTCCGCCAATTTTTTGCGAACTATATCAAGCCCCAATTTCAAATCAAACGGCCGGTGGCCAACGGTGCGCGGGCATTTCATTTGTTCGCTCTCTACCTGCTCTATCGTCATGGTGCCGGGCGTGTGTTGGGGCGATGCCACAAAGAAATCGCCACGGCCGGAATCAATCGCAACGAACGCGTCGGGCGTTGCCACCAAATAAAGGTCAAACGCACTGATCCCCACGACCGGAATATTCAATCCTATTGCAATCCCCTTGGCATAGGCGATACCCATGCGGATTCCGGTGAAACTGCCCGGGCCGATTACAACACCGATCGCGGTTATATCGCGCCAGGTCGCGCCGCATTCGGTCAAAAAACTTTCCGCCGCGGCCGGCAATGCCAATGATTGCTTTTCCACCATGAGTGTTTTATGATGATCGTCCAAAACAAATTCCAAACCCGCACCAGATGTGTTTATTATGAATATCATTTTTGTTGTTCCCGTTGCCGTAGTCTTTTCATTTTATTGTATATAAGTCGCGCTGGCAACCCTTCAATTTCTATATTTTTTCCGTTCGGTGCATGCGGTAATACCCCTTTGTTATTGAATATTACGGTGAATGTTATTGGTACACTCGCTTGATTCCCGGCGGTTCCAATAAGGTTTGTCCAAAATGTTGTCGGGACGTATTTATTGGCAACATAGTGCCTATCACATCGGTGTGATTCTATTATTGTTTCAAAACGCGACTTTTTGAGCGGTATTTTGATTTGATACAAATTGCCCCAACTGTATGGTGTCATTTTATTGGTGTCTTTGTTTTGATATAATTTTTCTATATCACGACAAATTTGTATAGCTTGAATAATTTTCATTGTTTTTACCCCTTATATACTAACACCGAACCCAATCCGCTTTGAAAATCCGGCGGATTGATGCAGCGACAATAAATCGTCAATTTTTTCGATTGTAAATTCCGTCGGCACATCTTCGCCATCGTTTTCAAGCAACGCCCGGCGCAGGATTGCGGTAATTTCGCGTTGCAGGCCCCGCACGCCCGATTCCCCCGTGTATTTGCGAATTATATGGCGAATTGCATCGTCAGAAATCGTTATTTTATCCACCGCCCATCCGGTATCCGCCGCGGCGCGCGCGATTAAATGTTCGCGGGCAATTTGCACCTTTTCGTCTTCACTGTATCCCGGAATTTCGATGATTTCCATGCGGTCTTTTAGCGCACTTGATATATTCAAACTGTTCGCCGTGGCAATA
Organism: uncultured Pseudomonadota bacterium; assembly: GCA_937885575.1. Taxonomy (GTDB): domain Bacteria; phylum Pseudomonadota; class Alphaproteobacteria; order Rs-D84; family Rs-D84; genus Enterousia. The sequence continues at coordinate 51,421 of CALABO010000016.1, forward strand.
AACAAGACATTCGACAGGTCAAAATCCACCTCTAGGTAATGATCGCGGAACGCCCTATTCTGTTCCGGGTCCAGGACTTCGAGTAATGCGGATTCCGGGTCGCCGCGCCAATCGCGCCCCATTTTATCGATTTCGTCCAAAACGATAACCGGATTGTTCACACGCGCACGCTTTAATGCGTCCATAATGCGCCCGGTCTGCGCGCCGATATAGGTTTTGCGGTGGCCCCTAAAATGTGCCTCGTCCGAAACGCCGCCAAGTGAAATGCGATGATATTTCCGCCCAAGCGCGGCCGCGATAGATTTACACAGCGATGTTTTTCCAACGCCCGGCGCGCCGACAAAGCACAAGATACTGCCCCTATTGGAACCGGTTTTCTTCATAACCGCAATGTGTTCCAGTATGCGTTCTTTGACGGGGCGCATGCCGGAATGTTCGCTGTCCAATGCCCGGCGCGCGGCGTTCAGGTCAATTGCCGGCGTATCGGCCCTGTCCCACGGCATGGCAAGCAATTCTTCCAAATATGTTTTAATAAGGCCACCTTCGTTCGACATTGGCGACATGTTGCGCATACGCTTCCATTCCGTTATCGCCTTTTCTTTGACATCCGCCGGCATAGACGATTTTTCGATTTTTTTACGTATGGATGTGGCATCTTCCGCATCATCTTCACCCATTTCTTTTTGAATTGCACGCATTTTTTCTTGCAATATCGCCTCGCGCCGGCCCTGTTCCATTTGCATACTGATACGGCGATTTATGCTGTCTTCGACCTTGGACGTTTCTTGGATAAGTTTTACCTTTTCATACAGCATAACCATTTTGTCGTACCACGACGGGGTGGTCAAAACGCGGATTGCGGTGTCGGTATCAATCTCCATCGTTTGCAGGACGGAATCAACAAACGCCGGCATCGGGTAATTCTGAATCACGCCGCGCAGTTTATCGATTTTTAATTTACGAAAACTGGAAATACTCTGAATCGTTTCAAAAATCTTTTCCCGCATAAGGACCGTGCGTTCGTCCGCAATATCATCGCCCATGGCGATCGTTTCCGTATCTGCACAGAAAACCCCGTCAACAACAGTTATATTATTCAACTTTACAACATTTGTGGTGCGAATTATCGCATGGATTGCGCCGTCCGGCATGCGTAAAATCTGAACAATATCGCCGATTGTGCCGTATTCGTAAATATCGCCCGGCGCGGTCGGATATGCGGAACCGTGTTGTGGCACGATAATAACCCGCTGAGTCAATCCGGCGGCGGATTCAATACATGATATAGAAGTTGGATTATCAATATAGAGAGGCACCGTCATATCCGGATGCACAACTAAATCCCGACAAGGTAGAATGTATTCTTTCATAGCAATCATAATATAGAATTATTTTTATCGATTTGCAAGGGCAATAAAAAATTCCCGAAAATTCGGGAACTTTTTATTTGGCGTAATGCCAATGTTTAACGACGGCGACCACCGTTGTTGAATCCGGGTTTTTGTTGGGCAACGCCACTGCGACGTGACAAATAACGCGCGCCAATCAAGAACAACCATTCAAGCGACAGACCCGCCAAGAAAGCCAATTTGCCTTCATCCATGGAAATCCAGCCCAATACATAAACAAACTGTGCAATAAATGAAATATATAATGCGCAGAATATACCACCAAAGAATATTTTTTTCATTTTTCCTAACATTTTTTCACCTTTTTGTTTGTTTTATTAAATGCCGGGTTTCTGGTGCCAGGCACCCGGCGGGCCCCGCAAAAGCCGAAACAGACAGGTTAACAATCGCCAACCGTGTCCAAGCCATTATTAGGCGGCCATTGCAAGGCGAACATTGCTGTTCGCAGCGATTCTATCGCCATTCATTTTTTTATTTGGTATTTTACGACAACCATGTCGGATTCAGCCATATGCCTTTATTGCGTCTGTCGAAACTGTGACACCCCCATATGTTTTATTGGTGGAGGTGCCGGGTACCGCCCCCGGGTCCAAAACGACTATTCCGCATCGGGTTCAGAATCATCATCACATAAGTGACGAATTGATTATAATCTTTATACTGGAAATTGCAAGTTTTTAAGTTATAATGCCGGTATGAAATTCCTGGACAAGGCGAAAATTTTTATCAAGGCGGGTGATGGCGGCAACGGTGCGGCCACCTTTCGCCGCGAGAAATACATTGAATTTGGCGGCCCGAACGGTGGCGACGGTGGACGCGGTGGCGATGTTATATTTCGCGCGGTGCCAAATGTGAATACCCTTATTGACTATCGTTTCAAAACAAGTTTTGCGGCCGGGCGTGGCGAAAACGGCATGGGAAAAATGCGCACGGGCGCGTCGGGTGAAACACTGGTGCTGCCGGTGCCGACGGGAACGGTAATTTTGTCCGAAAACGAAGAAATTGAATATGCCGATTTGAATACCGACGGCATGGAATACCTGGCGGCGCGCGGTGGGAACGGCGGTTGGGGAAATTTGCACTTTAAAAGTCCGACAAATCGCGCCCCGCGCCAGGCAAATGACGGATTGCCCGGGGAATCGCGGACGGTGATATTGCGACTTAAACTTATTGCCGACATTGGGCTTGTCGGGTTTCCAAATGCGGGGAAATCCACCCTGCTTGCCGCCGTCACGTCCGCGCGACCAAAAATTGCAAACTATCCGTTCACGACATTAAATCCGCAACTGGGGGTTATGTATGCACATAATCGCGAATTTGTTATGGTGGATTTGCCCGGACTTATTGAAGGCGCACATACTGGCGTCGGCCTTGGTGACCGATTCTTGGGACATGCCGAACGAACCAAAATGATTTTGCATGTGATTGATGGAACCGAACCCGATTGGGCAACCCGGTATAAAGCAATACGACATGAAATGGACAGTTATGGTGGTGGGTTGCTGACCAAGCCGGAAATTGTTGTTATTAATAAAATTGACGCAATTAGTGATGAAGATTTGGCGGAGAAAATGGCCGCGTTCAAAAAATCTTTTGGTCGGAAAAAGAAACCACAAATTTTAACCATAAGCGCGGCGGGGCGCACAGGAGTAGAGAATTTGATTGGTGAAATAGAAAAACTATTCCTGGGGGTTGAAGATGCCGGTACAAAATAAGATATATGATGAAGAAACTTTGCAAAAAATAAAACAAATGAAGCAGACAAAATTGTGGGCGGTGATACAAAGCAAGCTGAAAGAGAAAGAACGCGCATCCAATGTGAGATTCTTTTTGGGTATTTTGAATCGCTTAAACGATGAAAAATACCGACCATCCCCAAACGATAAAATCACAAATCCAATTGCTATTCGCGACAAAAAAAATGATTATGGTGCGGCAATTTATAGTACGGTTGCCGAAAAACGCGTTGCGTATAACCGTGCGCTTAGCGATGGGGCGGTTGCATATATCGGATTTAACCAAACTATACCACTTGGGGCGCCGGGGGCCGAATTTAATGAAGTTGAATTTATCGGCGGACTTTGGCGGGTGCAAAAAAAGTTTCCATATGAAATAACCGAAGTTCGCGATCGACAGTTTGTTTTGGTTGAAAAATTACCACGCACAGAGAAAAATAAATTTGAATATTACAAGGCGGCGTTGGCCACATGGGGCGGGACGGGATGTTCGGCGGATATATTGCACCCCGATTGGATTGTTGCAAAATATGAAACACCGCGCGGCACATTTATGTCGTATGGTCAATCGATAGAGCAAGCGCGTGCATTTTTGGCCATCAGTATTTATGATGAATACCAAAATTTAATTCACGGTGCCGCATTTGAAAAATAATTGCTTTGCTTTTTGTGGCGGTGCCTGTTATGATAGTGGCAAATTTAACCCAAGGAGAAAAATATGTCCATATCATTAAAAGGCACACAAACCGAAAAAAATCTGCTGATTGCATTCGCCGGCGAATCCCAGGCGCGCAACCGTTATTCTTTCTTTGCGTCACGCGCCAAGGACGAAGGTTTTCAGGCGATTGGTAAAATCTTTACCGAAACGGCCGAACAAGAACGCGAACATGCGTCGCGTTTGTTTAAGTTCTTAGATGGTGGCGCAATCGAAATAACCGCATCTTTCCCGGCGGGAAAAATCGGAACAACACTTGAAAATTTGCAGGCGGCGGCATACGGCGAACATGAAGAAAACACCGATATGTATCCGCGTTTTGCACAAATCGCCGCCGAAGAAGGTTTTGATTCCATCGCATCGGTGCTGAAAAACATCGGGCTTGCGGAACGTTATCATGAATCGCGTTTCCGCGCACTGATTGATGCGATTGAGAATGGAACCTTGTTCAAACAGGATAAAATCGTTATGTGGCGTTGCACGAATTGCGGTATGTGGCACATTGGACTTGAGGCACCAACCGTTTGCCCGGCGTGTCTGCACCCCCAGGGATATTTCATTAGCGAAGGAACAATTTCGCGTTGCGACACCAGCGAAGGTTTCTGTGAATACGCCAAGATTGATGATTAAAAATCAAAACGCATAAAAGAAAACGGTGCAAATTCGCACCGTTTTTTATCTGCGTTTTTCCGCGACGTTCAATCGAGCGGCATACCTTAGCGCCTTATTGTAAACCTTCGGATCAATATCGCCACGTTTAAATTTTTCGATGACTTTGTATGCATCACCAGGGTGTTCTTTCAAATGACCCGCGATGATATATGATTGTGTTTCCGGGTCCGTAACAGTTTCGGGATTTCTGATCATTTTATCAAACACACCCGGATTATATTTTACTATGTGCCCTATCATTATTCTGGCGACACAATGTGAATATATCATATTTGTTAAATTTAGCGCATTACTATTTTCGCCATAATATAGTGCAAAACTGTCCTTAATTGTATCGATATCGCTTTGAAAACGGTTATATTGTGGTTTTGATAATATTTTAAGCAACCAACCAGACACCACCAAAAATGATGGCAAACCATTTTTACGTTCTTCTTGGCGGGCGCGGGCGCGTTCGATGACCTCTTTGGCGCGTGCGTCCTGGCGCGCATGCCTATCCATTGATTCGACCATGTAAATATCCTTTGTTTTACGCGAACATTTTATTCAAAAAAATGCTATTGTCAAATTATTCTTTAATTTCCAATTCGTCAAGGAATCTATCAAGTTTGCGCAGTGAACTGTTTTGGCAACCGCGCCCGCGCCAAGACAAAATCTCTTCCCCGGTTTTCTGGTCAGCAATCGAAACATTAAAACGCCACCACCAAAACCCGTTAAATATGCACCAATATGGCATAAAGGTTTCCGCTTGCTCGCTTACACGGACGATATAACGCGTATTTTTCGGAACCGTGAATTTATCTACATCAATCGAAGATTCATCTTTCAGGTTGCCGACATTTACCGTAAAACCATGTTCTTCCAATTTTTCCTTTATCCCGCGGGTCATAGTGTTCCCGCCACGCGATGCATAAACCGTTGTCCCCGGCACCATCGTGTTCGGTTTAAGATAAACGCTGTTACACGCGGCAAGGAATAAAACGGAAAATAAAGATAAAAATTTTAACATTCTATATTGACCAATTGGTTGGTTATAAACGATACACGGCGGATTTATCTCGCTGTAGCAATTCTTTGGATTGCGTAAGCGGATGGCGCACCCAGCGGATAGTTCGCTTCGCTCACCACGCGTAAGGCGCGAACTGCGTGTTTCACACTTGTTCTTGCCAACTATCGTGTCGAACGCTGCGCGTCCAAATCGCGGGGTGTCCATGATAAATACAAAATGTCGCATTCTGCGCCACTTTGTATTTATGGTGCACCCGGCGCGATTCGAACGCGCAATCCCCGCCTTCGGAGGGCGATGCTCTATCCAGTTAAGCCACGGGTGCATGTACCATCGTGCGTAATTATATTGCTTTTATATTGAATTGCAAGAAACAATTACCCCCTACGCAATAATGCCAACATAAATTCGTCCAAATCACCATCCAACACGGCATCGGAATCAGTGTTTTCGGTACCGGTTCTGACATCTTTGACCAAACGATACGGATACAGGACATAGTTTCGAATCTGACTGCCCCACTCTATTTTTTTCTGTGCGGCCTTGGCGGCGTCTTCTTCGGCGGCGCGTTTTTCCATTTCCAATTCATACAAACGCGAACGCAAAATCTTCATCGCCATATCTTTGTTTTGAAACTGACTGCGTTCGTTTTGGCATGTGACAACTATGCCCGTCGGAATATGCGTAATGCGGACGGCACTGTCGGTTTTATTCACGTGTTGCCCGCCCGCGCCCGATGAACGATATGTGTCGATGCGCAGGTCCCTGTCATTTATTTCAATATTGATTGTGTCGTCGATATCCGGCCACACGTCAACGGATGCGAAACTTGTTTGACGTTTGCCGTTCGCGTTAAACGGCGATATGCGCACCAACCGATGCACGCCGATTTCATTACGCAACCACCCATACGCGCGTTCGCCGATTATGTGCATCGTCATACTTTTAATACCCGCCGTGTCGCCCGGGTGTTCTTCGATAATTTCCACCGTGAATCCGTGACGTTCGCCCCAGCGGGTGTACATGCGTTCCAACATTTGCGCCCAATCTTGGGCTTCGGTTCCGCCGGCACCGGCCTGGATAAACAAAAATGCGTTATTGCCGTCCGCGGGCCCGTTAAACAATGTCACATACGCCGCGCGGCGTGCAGCATCCGCCAACCGTTCAATCGCCGCGATTACATCCGCATCGTCGGGCGCAATCGCATATAATTCACGCAGGTTTTGATATTCCGCATCCATTTCTTCGATTTGTTTCAGGTCACGTTCGGCCGCGGACTTTTTCTGCATAATCGCGCGCGCCGCGTCTGGGTCGTTCCATAAATCCGGCGACAGAGATTGTTCGGTTAAATCGGCAATTTGTGTTCTTAACTTATTCGGGTCAAAGAAACCCCCGAATGTTATTCAGGTTATCGGAAATTTCACTAAAAGTTTCATTTGCCAAAAACATGCCTTTATCATAGCAACAAAATTTCCAAAATCAACCATAAAACAAATCTTGCGGACGGCACTAAATTATGATAAAATATTCTGTAACTAGGAGAGAGTTTCATGAAACATTTCTTTCGTATGACAAGTGTTGTGTGCGCATGCATGATTGGTGCCGGTGCGTATGGTGTGTCTGCGGGGACAACCGCGACAAATATGGCGCGGGGCGTGAATATGGGAACGGTCGGTAATACGAACCTGCGCGGAAATCAAGGGTTGGCCAATGCGTATAAAACAAATCAGCGCAATACATATTATATGGTGAATGTGCCGGATGTGGACAGTGCATGTCGCGTAAAGATTGACAATTGTCTGTCCGATTATTGTGGTGATATAACGGTTGTTCCGGGCCAGGTTTCGGGTCGCTGTGCCTATGCAACCGAAAGTGAATTATATAATTATGTTTTGCTTTGTTTGCGTAATGATACATCTGTGCTTTTGCCGAATTATGCCGCGAATACCAAGATGGGTGTCGGTGGGTTGAATACCGCGGCGCATTTGTGTCCGTCTTATGTGCAACAAGAATTGATGGCGTGGCTTTCGATGTCAAATATGGCAAATGAATTGACCAAGGCGCATTCGCCACAATGTTTAGAGAGGCGCCAGGAATTAGAGGCCGCAATGTCTTGCCATGCGGTTGCGTTGGCGTATGGAAACGAAACATCAAGTATGCTTATGTCGCAACTGACTGATTTTTGCGGTGCAGGCGTGCCGGGCGGTTCGGCCGAAATGGTGTCGCGATTCGCAAACGCCGGAAATGTTGGCGCAAATATCTGGGGCTGGGCGGAAAAAATTGTCACGCTTGATTTGAATAAGAAAGCATCCGATTGGGAAAATGCGGTTGATGCGGTTTTGGCGTCCTACACCAATCGTATGAATTTGGCGTGTGGCGAAAATATGCAATTGAATTTGGCATCGCATGAAACATCGAATTCAAATGCGTTGCAGACGGCGGCCGCGATTGCAACGGGCGTTGCGTTTCCAAGTGCCGAAAAAAAAAATGATGGTGGCGCCGCAAAATCCGGAATCTTTTTCGAGGTAAAATCTAATACCGAAGTTTATGATTACGCGACCGCGAACCAGGTTATTCAGGCCGGGCTTTCGAATTCGCCGCTTACGCAAAATGCCTTTTTAACAAGCGCGCAAATGGATAATATGCAAACCGCGTATAAATATGGAACCAAGGTTTTTATACTGCGCGATAGCACGCGTTGCTTTATGGTGCCGGTTGCAGACGTGACCGCGACCGAGCGTTCAATGGTTGCACAACAATTTGCAAATTGCATTTATAAATAGTGTTAGTGTAAGTGGATAGTGGTTAGTAGATTCTGGAATTATTACGCAATTACTGATTGATTCTAGATACTACTAACCACTTACACTAATCACTAACACTCTTAAAATACATACTTAAATTCGGCGCCGCCATTCCAACCGTTCCGCGCGCCATCGTGACGGCCAAAGTTTATATTCAAACTGAAACCTTCGAAATTCTGGCTCAGATTTATTCCATATTCAAAATAATCTTTTATTTTAAGTTCTGGGACTGTTTCGTAATTCACCCGTTGCGTGCCACCCGTTACGAAATTCATAACATACCCAAAGTGTCCGCCGATTGAAAGCCCGTCGCCAACATCGTGATAAATATCCAACATTGGTGTCAATTCAAAGAACCCAAAATCTTTGTTGCCGATATTGTTTCCGGCCCTTGAAATATAACTTGCAGAATTGACCCATGTATAACCCGCACGAAACGCAGGACGCAAGAATACGCCACCATCAAAGCCATACGTATACGCCGCGTTCGCCATAATTCCGGCATAGAAATTATTAAAATCATCGCCATACATTGCGGAGCCCACATCATTTATAGCAAGACCAAAATCCGCCATCGCGGCCAATTCCAAATCGCCAAACCTTTTGCCGAATGATGCGCCGATAAACGCGCCGTCGGTATCAATATCCATCGCATAATTTTTCGTATGCGCGCCGGAATATCCGCCAAAGAATTCCATACGCGATGCGTTAAATTCATTGCCGTATGCAACGAACGCCAAATCAGAAGTGCTTTTCAAATGCGGGTTTGATTTGAACTTTACATTATCCGAAAAATGTTGCCACCCGATGCGGAAGTATTCGTTCGTCCCTTCACCGCCGCTGCGTCCCTTGATAAGCGGCAAAACACCCGTATCATCGCCGAATTCGCCATAGTAAAGCATTTCACCGTATGCATCAGGATCGTCCGCGGTTTCAACCGCCGTTTTTTCCGCCACAGGTTCGGTCTTGGTTTGCGCCCTGCCCCCGGTGGCCGATGTTTTTCCCATCGGCATAAATACGCGGTTTGCAATTTCATGCTGGGCCGCGGCGATATTATGCGCCGACACGGAATTAGCATACAATCCGAAATCCGCCGAATGCGCCACAGATGAAACCAAGATTCCAATCAATGCATATTGTGCTTTCATAATCTCTCTCCATGTTTTATTTAACCATATTATACCACGAAATTCGCGATAAAAAAGTTTTTATTGTGACACGCAAAAAAATTTTTTATTATGGGTGCCATGAAAAACGAATTGAAAATTGATAAACCGATAGTAATGGTCGGCCTGATGGGGGCCGGCAAAACAAGTGTTGGGCGCGCGTTGGCGCACCATCTGGGCGTGCCGTTCGTCGATTCGGACAAAGAAATCGAACGCGCCGCCGGGTGCAGTGTCGTTGACATATTCGCAATGTATGGCGAAAAAGAATTCCGCCGGGTCGAAGAACGCGTGGTGTGTCGATTGCTGGATTCTGAACCGCGGGTAAAGGTTTTGTCCACCGGCGAAGGCGCATTTATAACACCTGAAATCCGCGAAAAAGTTTTAAGCGATGCGATTAGTATTTGGTTAAAGGCCGACCTGGATTTACTGGTCAAACGGACACAATTTCGCAACACGCGCCCGCAACTTTTGCACACCGATAGTAAAAAAATCCTTGCCCAATTGATCTCAGAGCGGTATAACACATATGCAATGGCGGACATAACCGTGGAAACTTTTGACGAAAATTTGCGCAAAACGCTTGGCACAGTAATTGACGCTTTGCAGGAACATATCAACCAAAAAGGAAAAAAACATGAGTAAATTTTTAAAGGAATTCCGTGATTTTGCGGAACGCGGTAACGCAATCGACATGGCCATCGGTATCATCGTTGGTTCTGTATTGACCAGTGTTGTGAACTCTCTTGTCGCCGATGTTATCATGCCACCGATTGGACTTTTGATTGGCGGTATCGATTTTTCACAGTTCTTTATTGTTCTGTCGGGTGGCGCAGGTCAGAGTTTTAATACGTTGGCTGAGGCCCAGGCCGCCGGCGCCAAGACAATGAACATTGGGTTGTTTTTGAATACTTTGGTAAGTTTTATTATCACGATGTTTGCGGCGTTCCTTATTGTGCGGACCGTTAACAAGATGAAAAGCAAAAAGGCCGTCACAACGCGTGCGTGTCCATATTGCAAGCAAACGGTCGATATAACCGCGACAAAGTGCCCGCATTGTTGTTCTGAATTAGAGGCCGGGGAAATAAAACCCGCCGAAGAAAGCGACATGGCGCGGGGCCTTAAAAAGTTAAAGAAAATCGTGAAGATAAAGAAATAGTTAAACGCCCCGTTCGGGGCGTTTTTTACTTTGATTTGTTTTGTTCCGAATAATTTATATTTTGGGTTAGTAATAAACGATTCTTGATTTTATCCAATTGGGCAATTGTTTCTTGGATTTCATCATCACTCATTACTGTGCCGTGTGTATGTGCCAACTCTGTTAAATAGAATTGAAGGTCATATACGCTGTCATTAATAGTTTTTTCAAATGGATTTTCAAATTTTTTCCCGTTTGCCTTGGCCTGGATGGCCTTGGACAGACCAATATAATCCTTATCGAGTCCAAACAAACGCTTTCTGACAAGCACTGATATATAAAGTGTTGTTCCGGGTTCGGTAAATATTAATTCTTGGGTGCAACCCCTAATAAACTGCTGACTACGCGCCAAATTGTTATGTTCAAGTTTATATGGACCAAAGTCGTAAATAGTGATAAAATCATGGTCGTATCCATGCGCATGATTAAAGTCGCCGGGGCATATTTGCCCATCGGGATATGATACCGCAACGGGATACTTTTGCAACGCGGCATACATACTAATAAGTTGTTCCATAATATGTCCTTTTTCTTTGATCTATTGGCATTATGCCTTGTTTTTGGCGGATGTAAAGAAAAATCTTGAAAAGCGGATTTTTTAATGATAGAGTGGACTTCGCACATGGCGGATGTAGCTCAGCTGGTTAGAGCGTCGGTTTGTGGTACCGAATGTCGCCGGTTCGAATCCGGTCATCCGCCCCATGAATTTGAAAAACATCCCGATTGGGATGTTTTTTTAATTCACCGTGTGTTATCTTGATTCGAACCGGCGAGTTTAGTCGGCTAGAAATGTTGAAACAAGGCGAACGGCTGTGCGCCGGTCCACCGTAGCGTTTTGCGAAGGTGGATGTTTCAACATTGGCAAAGCAATCCGGTCATCCGCACTTTATGTGCTGGGCACATCATAAAAAAATCAGACCGCCGATTGGCGGTCCGTTTTTTACATTTGTTCATCGGCCCAGGTTTTTAATTCCGACACGGAAACATCAACCGGGAATCTTTCGCCACCGCGGACATGCGCGTTCGGTGCAAGTGATTGTATATTTGCCCCTGAATCGCCGATGCCACTGGTGCCGGATGTTGCAAACGGAACAATTATTTTTCCGGCAAAATCATAACTTTCCATGAAAGTATCAATTATCGATGGTTCGCGTCCCCACCAAATTGGGAACCCAACAAACACCACATTATATTGTGCGATATTTTCAATTTTTGATGCGATTGCCGGGCGTGAATACCTGCTCGCCATTTCAATCGAAGAACGGCTTTGGTCATTTTGCCAATTCAAATCTTCGTCTGTATACAATTGTTCGGGGGTTATTTCAAATAAATCGGCACCGGTTGCATCGGCCAATTTTTCCGCCACCGCCTTGGTATTTCCGGTTGCACTAAAATACGCGACCAAAATTTTGCCACCGTCCGTTGCACCTTTGGATGTGGAAACGCGCGGGCGCAGGACCAAAAAGATTCCAACAATCACGATGATTATTGCCAAAATAAATAATACTTTTTTCATTTTTTTCTCCTTTGTTTGTTATTCGTTATCCAAATCAACCAGTTTATATTTGCGGGAACCAACACCGATTTTTTCCGCAGATTCCAATGTGTGCAATCCGTTTCTGTCGGCGATACGTTCCATCAGTTTTTGATTGCCGTCCGCAACCGACACCATGTCAATGCCGGCCTGGTCAATGGCGACCGGGTCACGCGACACCAAAATTCCGATATCGTGAATATCCGGTTCCGCCGGGTTCGCATTGCAATCACAATCGATACTTATGCGGTTCAGCACATTGATATAAACCATATTGTCGCGCCCGACATAGTCCGTCACCGCGCGCGCCGCATCCGCCATAGATTCCAAAAACGCGTCTTGTTCGCCACCCCACGGATTATCCTTGGATGTGCCACCACTGTGAATCCATGCCTTGCCCATGGATGATGCAAAACCGATAGAAATGTTTTTCAATGCGCCGCCAAAGCCCGCCATTTGGTGTCCCTTGAAATGCGACAGGACAATATACGACGGATAATTCGCAAAATGCGTTCCGACATAATTTTCGGTCAATCTGTTCCCGTCCGTAACCGGCAATGTCATAGAACCTTCTTCGTCCATAATATCAACCGGCGCGACGTCCAAGAATCCGCGTTCGCGTATTGCCGCCCAATGTGATTCCGTATCATTACGATTGCCGGCGTATGCAGTGTTGCATTCAACGATTGTTCCATCAACCTTTTTAACCAATTCCTTTATCAATTCCGGACGCAGGTAATTTGTTTTGGCGGATTCACCGGTACTCATTTTTATTCCAACCTTGCCGGACGGTTTCCAATTCAATGCATCGTATGCACGAACCAATCCCGCGGGCGAAATATCACGCGTAAAATATACAACCGGCACATCGTTCGATGCGGTGACGGCGTGAATTCCAATTGCCCCGGCGACCACACCGGCGGTTGCGATTGTTGCGATGGTTTGCTTTTTCATTATTACCCCCTTTCGCGCCCCAGGATACAAATTGCGCAAATTTTTTGCAAGTTTTTTCTGCTTGCCATAATGGTCTGGTTTTTTGTATTTTTACAATGTATGAAGAAAGAACTGTTTGATTTTTTGACGACGGACCTGCAATTTATTCGCGGGGTTGGGCCGGTGTTGGCCGCGCGATTTTTTGATTTACTGGGGAATCGGCGGATTTTGGATTTTTTACTGCACATACCCGTTTATGTCAAGGAACGCGGTGTCATCGACAGTGTTGCAACCGCGATGCCCGGCGAAATCGTGACAACCATGGTGCGGGTAAAGGCGCATAAAATCGGGCGTGCCTTTGGTCGGCGGCGCAGTCCGACACGCATAACCTGTGTGGACAAGGTTGGTCAGACGGTGATTATTCAATTCTTTAATTCGAACTTTTTGGATTATTGGCTGAAAAAATTACCCATCGGTGAATGGCGCATGATAAGTGGTAAATTGGAACAATCAACCACGCCTACAATCAATCACCCCGAATTTATCGAAGAAGTGCAAAACGCCGATAAAATTCCAAAGATTCAGGCAATTTATCGCGCGGGCGAAGGCATTACGCAAAAAACATTTACAAACATTCGCGACCAGGTTTTTGCCGCATTGCCCGACAAAATTGTTGGTGCGGATGAACACTTGGTGGAATTTTTCGATGCGTTGCGCGCCGCGCACTATGCACAAAGCAACGATGAATTAAAATCTATGTCCGATAGTATTGTAAAGTTGGCATATTTTGAATTGTTATCGCACCAGGTTGCAATTGCCGCAAACCGCCGCACGCGTAAGGACGAACGGCACCGGCGCGTGCCACGCGCAAAAAAGTATGATTTGTTGCCACGGTTCTATGAATCATTGCCATTCGATTTGACGGGTGCGCAAAAACGCGCAATTGATGAAATTGCACACGATATGTCGGGCGATTTTCCGATGATGCGCCTTGTTCAGGGTGACGTTGGTTGTGGCAAAACAATGGTTGCGATGGCGGGGGTGGTTATGATGGCCGAATCCGGTGCACAAACGGCGTTGCTTGCCCCGACCGATACATTGGCGGCGCAACACTTTGCAAAACTAAAACCACTGTGTGATAAATTGGGGCTGGTGTGTGATATTTTGACCGGCCGTGACAAAGGTGTGGCGCGTCGTGAAAAATTGATTTCACTGCGGTCGGGGCGCACGCGGTTGGTTGTCGGCACGCATGCACTTTTTTCAGACGATGTGGAATATAAAGATTTGGGTTTGGTTATAATTGATGAACAACACCGCTTTGGTGTGGCGCAACGCGAAGCACTGCGTGCCAAAGGGAAAAATCCAGATGTGTTGGCACTTTCCGCGACGCCGATACCGCGAACACTTTCCATGACGATTTATGGTGATATGGACGTTTCGATTATAAATGAAAAGCCCGCGGGCCGTATGCCAATAAAGACGACGAAACTCCCTATTTCGCGCATTAATGCACTGATTGACCGTTTGCGTGTTCAAGTGGTTGGCGGCGCAAAGGTCTTTTGGATTTGTCCGTTGGTCGTGGAATCCGAAGATTCTGATGCAACCGCCGCACAACATCGATACGAAGAATTAAAAAAAGTTTTCACTTGTGTCGGTCTTGTTCATGGGCAAATGTCCAAAGATGAACGCGACAAAGTTATGGCGGAATTTGCGCGACCCGGTTCCGATATAAAAATTCTTGTGGCGACGACGGTTATAGAGGTTGGAATTGATGTCCCCGATGCAACAATAATTGTGATTGAAAACGCGGAACGATTTGGACTTGCGGCGTTGCACCAATTGCGTGGGCGTGTTGGGCGCGGTGCGGCGCAATCGTTTTGTATATTACTCTATGGTGATAATGTGTCGCCCGATGGAATTCGGCGTTTAGATGTCCTGACTGAAACGGATGATGGATTCGCAATCGCAGAACAAGATTTAATGATGCGCGGTGTCGGTGAACTTTTGGGCACGCGGCAAAGTGGATGGATAAATTATCACTTTGTTGACTATCGCGACCATCGGGATTTGTTCAAATTGGCGGCGCGCGCGGCATCTGATATGATAACGGTTGAACCGTGGGTGAACGATTTAATGTTCATATTCGACCGCACATTAAAGATAGGTGTATGATGAAAAAAATTCTGACTTTCATTTTTGCGATTTTGTTTTCTGTGCCGTTGCGCGCAGAATCACTTATCAATGATACAGAGGTTGAATCGGTTTTATCAGAACTTGTTACACCGATTGCGACCGCGGCCAAGATTGCACCGAACCGCATGCACATTTACCTTGTTGACGACGACAGTTTTAATGCGTTCGTAATCGGTGGCGAAGATATTTATATCTATACCGGACTGCTTAAACGCGTGACGACGCCAAATGCACTGCGGGCGGTTGTTGCACATGAATTGGGACATACACTGGGCGGACATATGGCACAGTTATCGGCACAGATGGAATCCGAAATGCGGCGCGCAATGATTATTCAGGCATTGGGTGTTGGCCTTATGGTGCTTGGTGGGAATCCGTCGCTGGGGGCGGGTGTAATGGCGGGTGCAACCGGTATTGCCAAACAATCGCTGCTATCATTTTCGCGTGACGAAGAACGCGTTGCCGATGATTTGGGTTTTAATTTGATGGTTGATGCGGGGTATAATCCAAATGGATTTATCGAGATATTTACGCAGATGAATGAAATGACATCGCCAATTGAATCGCGCGTGAATAAGAATTCTATCAATCACCCTGTGACCGCAGAACGATTGAAAAATGTTCGTGAAAAATTGGCGGACAAAAAAATAAGTGGTAAAAAATTCAAAGATGACGATGCGGAAATGGTAAGAAAATATGACCTGGTGCGCGCAAAGTTGATTGGGTATCTGGACGATTTTGCGCGCATTAAAACACTGTATCCGTATGCCGATAAATCCGATGCGGCGATTTATGCGCGCGCGATTGCGAATATGCGTGGCGGAAATTTGGCCGGCGCGGCGACGGGGACACGGACACTTGTTTCGCGACAACCAAAGAATCCATATTTTTACGAATTGCTTGGCGATATCGAATATCAATTCGGCCACTATGACGACAGTATCGATGCATACGAACGCGCCATAACCTTGCGGAAAAATTCACCGCAAATTGAAACCGCACTTGCACTTGTGCTATCGGAACGCGGTGAAAATGACGACCCCGCGCGCGCGATTGAACTTTGCCGTCACACAATTTTGGTTGAACCCAAACCGTTGGCATATTGGGTGTTGGCGCGTGCATTTGGTGATGATGGTCGTGCCGATTGGGCAATGGCGGAATTTTATGTTTTGACCAAACAACCGGACAAGGCACGCGAATATGCGCGCCGCGCAAAAACGAAACTTTCGCACGATGCGCCTGAATACATAAAGTCCGATGATATTTTAAACCAGAAAAAATAACGCGACTATTCCAAAACTTTTTTTTGCAAATTGATAAGTTTTTCCGCCGCCACCGCCGCCATATCCATAATTTCGCCAAGTTGCGATTTATCGAACGGATGTTGTTCGCCGGTGGATTGAACCTCTATGAATTGGCCGCCTTCGGCAACGACAAAGTTCGCGTCCATTTCGGCATCATGATCCTCTTCGAAATCCAAATCCAAAACAAGTTCGCCGTTCCACACGCCTGCACTTACCGCCGCAACATTTTCGCGAATTGGATTTTCCATCAACCGTTCGTTTTCCATCATCCAACGCACCGCCAAAGACATCGCAACGAACCCGCCCGTTATCGCCGCGCACCGCGTTCCGCCGTCTGCCTGAATCACATCGCAATCGATATAGATTGTGTTTTTCCCAAGTGCCTCCATATCAACCACACTGCGCAGGGCGCGCCCAATCATACGTGAAATTTCCATATTGCGTTTGTCGTTCAACAGTGATTCGCGCGATTTGCGCGTATCGGTCGCGCGCGGCAACATTGAATAGTCCGCCGTCACCCAACCGCCGGTTTTATGTTGCATACGTTTCCATGTTGGTTGATTAAAATCGACGGACGCGGTGCAAAGGACGTGCGTGCCACCAATCTTAATAAGGCACGAACCTTCGGCCCATTTATTGACCGCGGTTTCCATTGAAACAGGCCGCATTTGATTTGGCTTTCGTAAGGATGGACGTAACATTTTTACCTCTTTAAGTTAAACGCAGTATATAAAAATGTTTTTAGATTGCAATTTTTTTATACACAAAATGCCCGGCCAAATTGGCCGGGCACTCACAACATAACAAACAAGGAAGGATTTTCTTACCCGTTACAACGACCGCAAGTGTTATTACGGATTACGCGGCGTTCGGAATAAACACCCGCCGGTTCATAGACCGTCACCGGACGATAAACCTGGTAATGATCAACAACTTCGGTATGTGTTTTAACGCGGACCGGTTGCGCGCACGAATTGCAGGTATTTGCATAAGTGTATGCAACCCTTTCTTGCGCCGGTTCAGCATAAGTCACAGTGTTTGTATTATAACGAACGCTGTTTGTGAATGTTTCGGTTTCGCTGTATACGCCGCCATCAGATGCAACCGCACATGTGGCAACAAAAGCGCCGAATAATCCAGTTAAAATTGTCTTTTTCATTTGTGTCCCTTTTGGTTATTCGGGGATATTATAGGACACAAAAATCGGTTGTCAAGTAAATTTGTGAATTTTTTCTGGGGGGGACTTCGCCCTCCCCTTCACACGGTGAAGGAAACTACCCCACCACGTCACCGCAAAGCGGTGTCGTGGTTCCCCCCCCTTCACACAGTGAAGGGGAATAGGTTTTTGTTCGTATTGTATGGGGGGCGCGCATGGGGTATAATAGGTGTGTCCTTAAAAAAGACATCAATCAACAACAGATATGGGAGAAAACTATGAAAGGATTGACAGATTATGTGCTTGCACCGCTAACCTTTATCGGTGCGATAAATTGGGGTTTGGTCGGCATATTCGGCTTTGATTTGGTCGCATGGCTGTTCGGCCCCGCAACATTGGTCAGCAATATCGTCTATGCCGTTATTGGTGTTGCCGCGGTCGTTTGGCTGATATTAATGTTCGTGACCCAACCGACAAAATAAAACTTTTCTTTTGCACCGGACAGATTCCCGTCGGCCCAAATAGGGCCCCGCAAAATTTGAAAAATTTTGCGGGTAATAACCGGCGGGGATTTTTCTTACTTTACCGCATCGCGAAAGATTTTTGCCGGGACCGTGCCGCCGGTTATGTTCGATTCCATCGGTGTAAAATCATCGTTGCCGACCCAGACCCCCAATACCAAATCATTTGTCGCGCCGATAAACCACGCATCGCGGTTATCATTACTGGTTCCCGTCTTGCCACCGATAACGTTTAGCGTCATCGCATGGTGTCCTGTGCCACTGGGCGATGTCACCGCCGCCAACAAATCCGTCATATATTCAACCGTTTGTGGGGTCAGAATCGATATACTGTCCGACGGGTTGCGTTCGTAAAGTGTATTTCCATACACGTCCGTCACGCGCGTTATTGAATACGGTCGCACCGATTCCCCATTATTCCATATCACCGCATAGACATTTGTTAAATCCATCAGTGTCATTTCCGATGCCCCCAGCACGGTTGAAAATTCGCGCCGCAATTTATTTCCAACGCCCAAACGACCCGCCATGGACAACACCGAATCCAAGCCATACAGCGACGCTAATTTTAATGGCACAGAATTCACACTTTTTGCGAACGCGGTTGCAAGTGTGATATCGCCGTAATAATGTTCGTTATAATTCTTTGGATTATAATCACCAATTGTGAATGGCGAATCATTTACCATCGACTCCGGTGTCATGCCGTTTTCAAGTGCAACAAGGTACACTATTGGCTTAAACGCACTGCCGGGTTGGCGATGCGCGATTGTGCGGTTAAACTGACTTGCCTTGTAATCCGTGCCACCGACCATTGCGCGTATTGCGCCGTCACGTGACATCGCGATCGCCGCGCCTTGGTGGGTTCCGACATTTGATGATATTGCGTTTGTGATTTTATTTTGCATTTTGGAATCAAGTGTTGTGTGAACGAACAGGTCGGAATTCATGACCCCTATGCGCGAATTTAATTCATCGGTCACAAAATCCGTCCAGTAACGATAAAGGTTTGTGTCCGCCGTTCCCGTCGCCGGTGCAAGTTCGGCCACCGCCGCGTGCGCGGTCGCAAGGTCGATATAACCCTGGTTCGCCATTTCTTGCAGTATTGTGCGCGCGCGTTCCATATTTTTTTCGGGGTTGCGATATGGGCTGTATAACGCGGGTGCCTTTAACATTGCGGCGATTTGTGCGCTTTGCGCAATCGAAAGTTCCGTTGCCGCGCGACCAAACATAGTGCGCGCCGCCGCATCAATTCCGCGCATGCCACCGACCAGTGATACGCGGTTCATATATAAATCCAAAATCTGATTTTTATCAAAACGATTTTCAAGCCAGTATGACAATATCAATTCTTGGACCTTGCGCGAAATTTTTTTGTCGCGCGAAAGGAATATATTTTTCGCTGTTTGCTGCGTTATCGTTGAACCGCCGACCGCAAATTTCCCGCGCACCAAATTCAGCACCAACGCGCGCAAAGTTCCACGCATGTCAAATGGGCCATGTTCAAAAAACCTTTTGTCTTCGATGGCGATAATCGCCTGCCATACATATGGTGGCAGAGTTTGCACGGACACCGGCGTTCCCATGATTTTATTCGAACTGCGTATTTCCGTGCCGTCTTTATCCAAAAAAACAATCGCGGGCGCGCGCGTTTCGTTCAAAATTGCATCCAATGACGGCATGCGAAAATATATTACCGTCACATACAGTGCGATGCCAACAATACAAAACAAAAACAGGTTAAAACACCATACCAGCAACCGCCGACCAAATGAAATCGGTTTTTTCTTTTTATCTTTATTTTTATTGTCCGCCATTTTTTATTCCCGCCTTTTTCATTGCTTTTTCAAAATCGCCCTCGGTCCAAACTGTTATGCCCAATTCTTCTGCGCGCGCAAGTTTCGAACCCGCATCCGCACCCGCAAGGACGATATCTGTTTTGGGCGAAACACTCCCCTGCACCCGCGCACCCATACGTTCCAAAATTTCGCGCGCGGCATCACGATTATAGTTCGCAAGTGTTCCCGTTAAAACAATTTTCTTACCCGAAACATCGGATGCGACCGTTTTTATATCCGGCGTTTTTATTGTCACCTGATTCAACAGCGCATCAATGACCGCGATATTTCGTTCGTTATGAAAGAACGACACGATTTCGCGCGCCATGACTTCGCCAATGCCGTCAATTTTTATAAGTTCGTTCACGTTCGCATTGCGCAGCGCAGAAAGGTCGCCAAACGCGTGCGCCAAAAGTTTTGCGGTTGCCTTGCCCACGTCGGGGATTCCAATCGCGAACAGAAAACGATGCAATTCAATGTCGCGCGCCCCATCAATTGCGGAACGCAAATTTGACACAGATTTGTCACCAAACCCGTCCAGTTTTTTTATCTCGTTACCGTGCCGTTCAATAATTGTAAATATGTCCGCGGGCGTTTCAATCCAACCACGGGAGGTAAAATTTTCCAATTGCTTTTCCCCAAGGCCGTCAATATCAAACCCGCCACGCGATACAAAGTGTTCCAATTCGCCAATCCTTTGCGCCGGACACGAAAGCGTATTCACGCACCGATATGCAACCATCCCGTCGGCGCGAACAACATCACCACCACACACCGGACATTTTGTTGGGAAAACAAAGTCGGTCGCATTCGGTGCGGATTCGGCGACCCCAATAATTTGCGGAATAACATCGCCGGCGCGTTGAACGGTGACCCGATCCCCAACACGCACCTCCAGGCGCGCGATTTCATCGGCGTTATGTAATGTTGCGCGCGACACAACAACGCCACCGATGTTTATCGGTTCCAATTCCGCAACGGGTGTCAGTGCGCCGGTGCGTCCAACCTGAACCGTTATACCGCGCAGGGTTGTTATCGCGCGCGCCGCGGGGAATTTATATGCAACCTCCCACCGGGGGCTGTTCGCGCGGGTGCCAAGGCGTTCTTGGACCCTCACATCGTTTACCTTTATCACAAGGCCGTCAATATCAAACGGAATATCGGCACGCGACAAAATTATGTCGTTATACATATTCTGAATTTCATCCATATTGTTCGCATGACGTGCCCACGCACGTGTCGTCTTGAACCCCCACGATTCCAATTTATCAAAATATTCTGACTGTGTATTCCAAGTGCGATTTGACACCGCGCCGTATGTATAACCAAATGCCGAAAGCCGCCGCGATGCCGTGACACGCGGATTTAGTTGACGAAGTGACCCCGCCGCCGCATTACGCGGATTTGCGAAAACCTTTTCGCCCTTTTCTTCCGCAGTCGCGTTCAGCGCAATAAAATCATCGCGCAACATATAGACTTCACCACGAACTTCGATAACATCCGGAAAATCGCCCGAAAGTTTTTGCGGAATGTCGGGAATGGTGCGCAGGTTTTCCGTTATATCTTCACCGGCGACGCCACTGCCCCGTGTAAGGCCACGAACAAGCACACCGTTTTCATACCGCGCGGCGTATGAAACACCATCAACCTTTAATTCAATGAACAAATCTTTGTTTGGTAATTTATTAAACCAATCGGCAACTTCCCTTTCATCAAACACATCAGAAATCGAAAGCATTGGCACAGTGTGCGAATATGTTTTGAATTTTGCGGACGGTGCCGCACCAACATGCGTGGATGCGCCAGTGGTGGCCAGTTCCGGGTATTCGGCCTCTATTTCCAGTGCGCGTTTTTTTACCGCGTCGTATGTTGCATCGTCCACAACAGGCGCATCATTTTGATGATACGCAATATCCCACGCGTTTAGTTTTTTCATTAAATCCGCGTGTTCCGCACGAATAAAAAGATCGGGTACTTTCGCCATATTTGCATTATAGAAAATTTACAAAAATAATACAATCGGAAAACTTATCTTTTATGGCCATATGATTTTTGTTCACCTTTGGCGATTGTTGCCGCCGCTACAACGGTCGCGCCATGTTTTAAATTGGCAATTTTTTGTTCCTTAAAAAATTCTAAAAACAAAGAGATTGATTCTTCATTATCACGCAAACACGGTGCAATTCGGCCATTTTGTAATATTTTATTTTGAATATGACCCGCCATTCTTGGATTATCTTTCATGTTTTCAAGTGCGTTTTCCACCCTTTGTCTTTGCAAATGAACACGTTTCGCAAGTGGCGCGGAACTTAGCCATTTTTCTTTTGAAAACTTTTGAAACAATTCAATTGAATCCGGGTCATTATGCAGACACGGCGCGACACGTTCACTAAATAGTTGCTTATCTTGAATGCGGTCTTTATTTTTTGGATCTTTTTGCATTTCGCGTAAACATTTTTCGATTGCCACCGGATTTGTTATATCACAATATTTTCGTAATAAACTTGGGGCTAACCATGTTGTTTCACTAAGTATTTGTTGAAATAATGCAATTGTTTTGTCATCACCACGCAGATATGGCGCAACGCGATCCGGGCGTATTTCCCGCATTCGAATCAGACCCGTCAACCTTGGATCATTAAATATTCCGTTCATACGTTGTTCCATTTTTATCGCATTTTTCACACTGCAAATCTTTGCAAGTGAACTTGGCGACAGCCACTTTACATTTAGTAAACTTTGGAATAATTCGATTGATTTTTCGTCATTACGCAAGCACAAAGCATCACGACCACCAATTAATTTTCGTGTTTGAATGCGGTCTTTCATTTCGGGCTCGTGTCGCATTTCGCGCAGGCGATTTTCAATACTTGGCCCTTGTAAATTGCAAAATCTTTGTAATTGTGACGGTGTCAACCATGTTTCATTCAACATTTGCTGAAATAATTTAATTGATTCAGGGTCATCGTGCAAACATGGCGCAAACCGTCCGTTTAGTAATTCCATATCGCAAATACGACCATGCATACGTGAATCAATACGCATTTCGCGCAGGCGATTTTCGATTGTTTCAGATGCGCGTAATTCACAATATCTTTTTAAGCACGTTGGCGACAACCAATTTTGATTGGCAACCCAATCGTTATAGTGTTGCTCTATCGTCATCAAAAGTTTGCTGTCCGTGATAATATCAAAGTTAAAATCAATTAGATTGTTGCCACTATTTTCGCCTCCATTGTGTGGTTCGTATTGAAAATCGTTCGGAATTAATACGGCCGCGCCGGCAATGTCACGGAATAAAACTTGGCCATGTTCCCGAGCAGAGATAATGGTGTCTTCGATTGGTTCTTGTTCGCCGCCGCGGAAAACAGTGTCCAAAACATAAGCGATTTTATGCGGATTATTTTGGTTGATGCGCAGAACGCGACCAGATGCTTGCTCTATACGAACGGCGGATGCAGATGGATAATTTATGCAAAGCGCAACCTCTTCATCATCGAAACCTTCGGTTAGGGTATTTACTTGGCATACTACATTGAACTTTTTATCCCGAAAATCTTGCATTAAACTTGAAAAATTTTTCTGCTTGCTGTGCAAAGGAAACGCAACATCCCGACCAACGGCGTGATTTATCGCGCACGCCTGGGCCGTGGCAATATCTATATTCGGACAATTTATCATTGTTTTCATCTCACGAAAAGGTTTTCCATCGCATTCGCCATACGCGTATATTTGCGCGATTTCTTTGACCATAATATCAAACTGGGTTCCCGCCTCTATGATTTCTTTCCAATTAAAGTCCCCGGACCCTTGGACAAAACCAAGCACGGATGGATCAAACACCATACTTGTGCGATAAAGAATATTTTTTACCGGACACAGCATTTCATTATTTACGGCATCGCCAATGCCCATCGCATATATTTCTGAACCAAGCAAGTCCGACACCGCGTGTGTTTCAGAATAAACCGGTGTCGCAGTAAATCCTATGATTGGGGCATAACCTGATATACGGTTTAATACGGACATTCTTTTGTTACCAATTGCATGATGCGCTTCGTCCGCGATGATTAGGCCTATGTTTTCTGCGCCAATACGATGGAACAGTTTTTCCATAGATTGATATGTTGAAATTATAATGTCGCGGTCTGTTTGTTTGTGCTTTGCATCAAAAACGCTAACCGTATCAATGTTTGCAAATTCCTTTAATTTTTCACGTGTTTGTTCAATTAAACTTAAACGCGGGACCAAAATTATAACTTTATTTTTGCTTAAATCTGCGCTGTTTATGGTTAGTTGATTAATATATTCATCGGCCAGCAAACTAAACATAACTGTTTTACCAAAGCCAGTCGGCAATTTGAAATAACTGTGCGCGATTTGTTCCGCTGGCATATTCATCATAGCATCAAAAGCATCACGTTGCCGACCACGCAACGAGTTTTTACCATGACATATACTTTGTATGCCGTTATGTAGAAAATTCGTCTTTGTTAATACATCCATCTTTGTTTGCCCTATGCCTGTTGATATGATAATACAAAATAAACAAAATGTCAATATTTTTACATTCGATTTGAAAAAGTTCCCAAAATATGGTAAAATACGATTGAAGTCATAAAAAAACAAAAGGATTTAATATGGCGATGATTTACTGTCGTGATTGCGGATATAAACATTCAGATAGGGCGCGGGCCTGCCCAAAATGCGGTCGCGTGGTGTTTGATGCGGACAAATCTATTGTGATTTACCTGGTTTTATTGTGGCTATTTGGCGTGTTTGGTGCACATCGGTTTTATGCAGGGAAAACCAAAAGTGGACTTGCCATTTTGATTATGTTTTTGTTTGGGTTATTTTCATTTCCGATTTTGGCCGCGTTTGCGGGTGCCGGCGCGGATGTGGCGGCGATGCTGTTTATGGGGTTGGGATTGATAAGTTTCTTTGCGGCATGCATTTGGGTGTTTATTGATTTTATTGTCACGCTGTGCAACATACGCCATCCTGAAAAAATTTTTGCGAAAAAATAATCCCACAATTGTGGGATTTTTTAATATTTATTTCGCCTTGCCCCTGCGTTTTTTGATTTCCGCCATCAGGTTAATATAAGCATTGTCCCAACGCGTAAAGGTTTCCGATTTTGAAATCGCGCGCCCACCTTGCGGGTTGTTTGCCATGTTGATAAATTCTGCGGCCTTGCGGAATACCATCCTTTCTGCACTATCGGTATGGTCATCAAATTTATCATGCAAATTAACACTTGGAATTATAATATTCATGACAGGATAATGAACATTGGAAGTAGTATAATGTCCCTGGGTCTGTTTGATACCAATCGTTTCAATATCGCCGTTGTCAAATAAAGCTTTTATAACATATCCATCATTCCTGAGGATAAACGAGCATTTTACACCCATCATTTCATGCATAGTGTCATACATAACACGCGCATTTAGATAATGTTTATTAAATGCCTGTTTGTCTTCTTCGGAATCCTTGAAATGGAACGAACGCAAGAACGCTTCCTTTTCAGTTAGGTTTGATGGAATAGTTTTCAATGAATTTATAAACTGTATTATACTGTTAAATGATTTTTCATCGAAACATGCAAATACATATAAATCTTTATCCAAATTTTGTCCTCTGATTTGAATCATGTCCGAATCATTCCCATCGTTATCAACATAATCAACCTCTACCATTACACCACCAAGGGGAGATTCTTTAATTTCATAGTATCCGTATGGTATGCTGGCCTTTGTGCCAGTATAAAAATTCGGGGTAAATTCGGCCGTAAGCCGATCACCTAATGTCTTTAATACATCCGGCACATCCGTGTTCGCACCAATACCATCAGGTGCTTTTATTTGTGGCATCTGCGAATGCGAATTTTTTTTATGTGCTGATAATTTTGCTATTAAATTTTGTATAAATCCTGTCATCTGTAATCCTTTGTTTTATCGACATATTACAACAAATTTTGCGGTTGTCAATTTTTTACATAAAAACACCCCGCGGTTGCGGGGCGTTTTCGTTCGTTCCCGTTTTTTACTGATTATCCATCGCCTTTAACAATATGTCTTTTAGTTCGTTTGGCATCATGCCAGTTGTGGAATAACCACAATCCACATGGTGGACTTCGCCCGTGACCGCCGACGACAGGTCACTAAACAAATACAGCGCGGCCCCCGACACATCGTCCAATGTCATATTCCGGCGCAACGGCGTTTGTTCCGCGTTCAGGCGCAACATGGTTTTAATCCCGCCAACGCCACTGGACGCCAGGGTTAAAATCGGGCCGGCACTGATTGCATTGACGCGAATTTTATCACGCCCCAGATCAGACGCCAAATAACGCACCGACGAATCCAGCGCGGACTTTGCAACACCCATCACATTATAATTCGGCACGGACTTTTCACCACCGAAGTATGTAAGTGTCACAATCGAACCGCCGTCCGTCATCAGTTTCGATGCGCGCCGTGTTAAATCCACCAACGAATAAACGGAAATATCCATTGTGTTCTTGAAATTTTCGCGTGTCGTATCGACATAGCGGCCCATCAATTCTTTTTTATCTGAAAAAGCAATCGCGTGCAACATTCCGTCTAAATGCCCCCATTCGCGTTCTATATTCGCGAACAAAGAATCCATTTGTTCGTCATTTTGCACATTGCATTCTTGGACGAACTTTGCGCCGATTGATTCCGCCAGTGGCCGCACACGCTTTTCAAGCGCCGGCATAGCATACGGCATCGCAATTTCCGCACCGTTTTCATGTGCGCGCCGCGCAATAGCCCACGCCATTGACCAATCGTTCGCAACACCTGTGATTAAAATTTTTTTACCTTTTAATAACATTTCTTTTTCCTTTTGTTGTTTACGTGGCGGATTGTAGCACCAAGCCACGCAATAGGCAATAGTTTTTTGTGGTGTAAGTGGTTAGTGTTAGTGATTAGTGAGATGTGAAGAAAACGCCCAATCGGGCGTTTTCTTTGTTAAACAACACTTAAAATCCAAAGACCATGCGTTGTTTTGATTGACGTTTCTTTTCGTTACGCACGGCCTCTTCACGCAGACGTTTGCGCTTTGTCGTCGGTTTTTCGTAACGTTGACGTTCCTTGCTTTCGCGATACAGTCCTTCTTTTTGCGATTTGCGTTTTGCAACACGCAGTGCCTGTTCGACATTGTTATCACGAACCAAAACTTTTACCATAAACTATTCACCCCCTTTGGCGATTATTTATTATTTGTGACCCCAAGTTCCCCTCTTGAGAGGGGTGGCCGAAGGCCGGAGTGTGGTTTGTCTGCGACGCAGGTCTCCGCGAATGCTTCGACGAGATCCCGCATCAAGTGCGGGATGACGGCGGTCCGGAATTCCGTCCGCCTTCGCCACTTCGCTAAAGCTTCGTGGCGCAAGCGCCAAGGCTACGGCGAGACATTCCTGCGTTCTGGAATAATGCCCGTCTTCGTTTGCATTGCAAACTCCGCCGCGGCACTCGATTTTCAGCCCTTGCTGCGCTTTGGTGAAAATCGGTGGTGGAGCTGATGGGACTCAAACCCACGACCTCCTGAATGCAAATCAGGCGCTCTAATCAACTGAGCTACAACCCCAGAACTCGG
>CALABO010000017.1 GCA_937885575.1 uncultured Pseudomonadota bacterium
AATAAACTGGTGAACGGCACCACATTTGCTAATTCCCTTGCATTGAAGCAAAACAAATTGAACGGCACAAATGGAACATTGGTCACTTACACTGGAACGGCCGGGCAATTGGGGGCCACAACAATCGCAACCAGTATAACAAACACCGCGACCACAGTTCCCAATACCCAGGCGGTTTATAACGCGGTAAACGCGCGTCAGGTTAAAATCCCAGGTGGTACTTATTACCTGGACACCAGTGGAACAAAAACGGCAATTTCAAATTGGACAACGGGCGCGGTCAAGGGCAGCACCGTCCTTACCAGTGCCACCACCGATGGCAGCGTCGGTAAACGCCAGATTTTTGATGCCGGTGCCAGATATACGAACGATGACGCGACAAACATACAAATCGCGACAATTGGTGCGGTTATGGAAAACACGGTCACGAAAACATGTGTCGAATATAAACCCGGGACAACCGGCGAAACGGCAGAAAATTGCTGGCTTTGGACAATTACTGGCAATGCCGAGCAGCAACAGGCATGTAGCGCGAATAGCAAAAGCTGTCGTTCAGATACCGAGTGTTGCAGTGGGTCGTGTGAAAACGGTGTTTGCGCTGCAGCGCAAGTCAAATGCGGCTCCGTAGGGGCAGCGTGTAGTGGTAGTATACGCCCTTGTTGCGATGGGTTGACCTGTAGCAGTAATAGCAATACATGTGTTGACGGCCGTATATGATTATAATCTTGCAGTGTGAAATTCCGCCTTTCGGCGGAATTTCGTTTGTTTTGGTGCGTTCCGGATTTTTATACCGATTTTCCGCTTGCATAAATTGCCAAAAAAAATTATAATATTTGCGCTTGATTTTTCGTGATTTTGTTGCTAACCTATCGCGGAATATCGGAATGCTTTCGGACCAAAGTGGCGTATTTCGGGCACAAAGGGGCATGGTTCAATGGTAGAACATCGGTCTCCAAAACCGCGGATGAGGGTTCGATTCCTTCTGCCCCTGCCAAAAAATCGGGCGGACATTGCGATAAAACAAAGGGTACTGGTGCGTCTTATGAAAAAAATTATGGAATTTATACGTGGGGTGCGGGCCGAATGGTTCAAAATTACATGGCCAACCCGGGCGGATGTCGTGCGTGCAACAATCATGATTATTGTGTTTTCTGCAATCGCGGCGTTATTCTTTTTTGTGGTGGACAGTATTTTAAACGCACTTGTGGGGTGGATTTTCTAAAAAAACGATTTGCCGAAGGGGAATGCATAATGCAAGATGATAAAATGCAATGGTTTGTTGTAAATGTTCATACGGGTTGCGAAGACAAGGTCGCACGCAGTATGCGCGAACAGATTGATAAACGTCGCCTTAACGCGTTTTTCGGCGAAATTATGGTACCAACGCGCGAAATTACCGAAATCAAGGCCGGTAAACGGGTCAAGGTTGAAAAAAAATTTTTTCCGGGCTATATCGTCGTGCAAATGATTATGAACAATGAAACCTTTTCTTTGGTGAAATTGTTGCCACATGTAATCATGTTCCTGGGGGCGCGTCAAAAACCAATCGCGGTTAGCGAAGAAGAAGCACGTCGCCTTATTAAACAGGTCGAAGAGGGCAGCACCGTTCCCGATGACATTGTTTACGAGGTTGGTCAAGAAGTCCATGTTATTGATGGGCCTTTTGCGAACTTTAATGGTGTTGTGTCCGAAGTTGACAATGTGAAACAGAAAATGACTGTGAACATTTTGGTCTTTGGCCGCGAAACAAGTGTCGCACTTGATTTCGAACAGGTCGAACGGGTTTAACCGATTTACCCAAATCGGCGGGCGTGTGCAAGGCGCGCAAAAAACAAATCGTGGAAGATGCGCCACATCGAACCACGAATCCAGAAAACAAAAAGGATGAAAAATGGCAAAAAAAGAACTAAAGGGGATTGTTAAATTGGTCGTCCCCGCAAAACAGGCAAATCCTGCGCCACCAATCGGGCCGGCGTTGGGTGCGGCGGGTGTGAATATCGCCGAATTCTGCAAACAATTTAATGATAAAACGTCTGACAAAGAACCGGGAATGCCGATTCCGTGCATTATCACCGTCTATACGGACCGCAGTTTCGAATTCATTATGAAATTGCCGCCGGTTTCGTATTATATCAAAAAGGCGTTGAAATTAAAAATCGGTTCACATAAACCGGGCCGCGATTTTGTTGGCACCATTACCAAGGCGCAAATCAAAGAGATTGCCGAAAACAAGATGCCGGACTTGAATTGCTCTACCATTGAATCTGCGATGAATATCGTTGCGGGTCAATGCCGTTCAATGGGCGTAAAGGTGGAGGATTAAGCCATGAGAATTACAAAAAGACAAAAAACTTGGGCCGAATTGGATACCGCAAAAACATATTCTTTCGCCGATGCGATTGATGCGTTGCGGAAGTTTTGTTCGAAAAAGTTCGATGAAACCTGCGAAATATCGGTGCGTCTGAATGTTGACGTGGCCAAGGAAAATATTCGTGGCATGTTGTCTTTGCCGAATGGCACGGGCAAAAAGGTGCGCGTTGCCGTTTTCACAAATGACAAGGCGGACGAAGCGAAAAAGGCGGGGGCCGATGTTATCGGTGGCGAAGATTTGATTGAAAAAGTCGCCGCCGGTGAAATCAATTTTGACCGTGTTATCGCAACACCGGAAATGATGCCGAAAATGTCAAAGGTCGCACGCGTCTTGGGTCCAAAGGGTTTAATGCCGAATCCAAAGTTGGGTACGGTGACGAACGATGTCGCGGCGGCGGTCGCAAGTGCCAAGGCCGGACAAATCGAATATCGCACCGACAAAAGCGGTATTATCCATGCGGGCATTGGCAAAATGTCGTTTGCAACCGATAAATTGGTCGAAAACGCAAATGCATTGGTCGAACAATTGAAAAAGGTTAAACCGGCATCGGTCAAGGGTCAATACATTGTTGGAATCGCGGTTTCAACAACCCAAGGTCCGGGCCTGCACGTGGATGCAAAATAATTATTGCGGTTTGGCGCGGGGGCGTCGAACCGCAAACAAAGATTTCTGTCCAAGACTGATGGTGCGGTGACGCTTAATTCCCATCATAGACAAAGAAAATTTCTTTGGGACAGGAAGTGGTCCCATCCCGGGGAAACCCGGATGGAAAGTTGAATTGGTTCGTGCGATTATCAATCGAACCAGAAGTAAGGGTAAAAAGATGAAACGCGAAGAAAAGTCAAACTTGATTTCTGCGTTGCAATCGTCCTTAAAAGAGGCGAACGGCGTTTTCGTCGTCGAAAATCATGGCCTTAGTGTTCGGGAAATGGAAGGGCTGCGCAATGAATTGCGTCCGCTTGTTTCCGTGTTCAAGGTTGTGAAAAATCGCCTTATGAAATTGGCGTTGAAAGATACCGATTTCGAACCCGTATCCGAACTTATGAAACGTCCGACCGCCGTTGCCGTTGCAACCGACGGATTGGCCGTGACGAAGGTTTTGGTAAAATTCGCCGAAGAACATCCAAACCTCACCATCGTTGGTGGTAAGATGGAGGCCGGCGTTTTGGGTGTGGACGATATTGTGCAATTATCCAAGCTTCCTTCTCTGCTCGAAATTCGTGGCACGATTGCGCGTATCTTGGTCGAACCGGGGTCGCGTCTTGCACGCGTTTCCGCAGAGTATGGAAAAAAGAATCAATAATTATTGGAATAACTTTCCAGTAAGAAATCTTAAGGAGCAAAAAAATGGCAGACATTCAAAAATTAGTTGAAGAATTGTCAAAATTGACTGTTTTGGAAGCCGTAGAGTTGTCCAAAGCGTTGGAAGAAACATGGGGCGTTAGCGCCGCCGCCGCGGTTGCGGTTGCTGCTGGCCCGGCCGCGGGTCCTGCCGCCGAAGAAAAGTCCGAATTCGATGTTGTTTTGACAGACATCGGTGCGAACAAATTGGCGGTTATCAAGGCCGTGAAAGAAATCACGGGTCTTGGACTTGGTGAAGCCAAAGCGTTGGTTGAATCTGCACCAAAGACAGTGAAAGAAGCCGTTGCCAAAGACGAAGCCGAAAAGATGAAGGCATCGATTGAGGCCGCAGGCGCCAAGGTTGAATTGAAATAATTCATCCACCCGAACCAAACGGTTCAAAAAAACAGTGTCCATGCCCGCACGGATAAATATGTCTGTGCGGGCGATGGGCGAAAAAAGGTATATGTAATAGTTTCGTTTGCAAGATGCACAAAAAAAAGGATTGAAACCCATGGCAGTTATCCAAAAATTAAGAAAATCTTTTGGTAAAAGTTTTTTGCAAACTCCGCTTCCTGATTTGATAGAAATTCAATACAATTCCTACAAAGAATTTTTGCAGGGCGATGTTGCACCCCAAAATCGCAAGAACAAAGGGTTGCAAAGTGTATTTACTTCTATGTTCCCAATCAAGGATTATGCGGGGGCCGCCGAATTGGAATTCGTGGAATACAATTTGGAAAAACCGGCGTATAACGTCAAAGAATGCCTTGCGCGGAAAATGACGTATTCAAGCAAGTTAAAACTGAAATTAAAACTGATTTTGTGGGATGTCGCCGAAGACGGGAAAAAGTCGTTGCGCGATATCAAAGAACAAGAAATCTTTATGGGCGAAGTGCCACTTATGACCGAACGGGGCAGTTTTATTGCATCCGGCGTCGAACGTGTTATCGTTTCGCAAATGCATCGCGCCCAAGGTGTCGTATTTGCCACCACCAAAGAGGCGAAAATCGCGGGCAATCCTATTACATATACCGCGCGTATAATTCCGGAACATGGGTCTTGGATTGATTTCGAAGAATCCAAGGGCGTGATTTATGTTCGTATCGACCGTCGTCGTAAAGTTCCGGCAACGGTTTTGTTGCGTTGCCTGCCGTGCACCGAAGACGAAAAGAAATGGATTGCCGAACCGCGTAATCAAAAAATTCGCGGAATGTCGGATACCGAAATCTTGTCTGTGTTCTATAAACGGATTCCGCTTAAAAACAACGGCAAATTGTGGGTTGGCGATACATCTGTGTTCGAAGGTTTGGATAAATATCGTTTGAACTATGATTTGCTGAATCCAAAGGATAAAAAAGAACTGGCGGCCAAGGGTGACCGTTTGAACGCAAAACGTTTGAACAAGATTATGGCCGCATCGAAACAGTTCGGTATCTTGCCAGATGCGCTGGTTGGGGAATATTTGTTTGACCCGATTATGTCAGCGGACGAAGTTATCTATCCATCGGGCACCGAAATCACCGAAGAGGTTTTATCGGATATCGAAAAATTGGGTATCAAGGAAATATCACTCATTTCGATTGATAACACGACTATAACCGCACATATGCGCAATACGCTTGTTGCGGATAAAACGGCAAATCGTGAAGATGCATTGATTGAAATCTATAACATCATCAGACCAGGCGAACGCCCAACACTCGAGGCGGCAATCAACCTGTTCTTGCGCCAAGGGTTCGAAGCGGCGTACTATGACTTGTCGCCGGTTGGTCGTTTCAAAATGAACAAACGTTTGAAAATCGATTCCGGCCAAAAGCCCGAAGACGAACGTTTGCTTACCAAGAACGACTTCCTTGCGGTGTTGAAAACATTGACCAACATCATCGACCATAAAGATACGATTGACGATATTGATAACCTTTCAAATCGTCGTGTTCGTACGGTTGGCGAATTGTTGGAACAAAATTTCCGTACCGGTATGGTTCGTATTGAACGCCTTGTCCGCGAAGCGTTATCTTCGCCGAACATCGCAACAATGCAACCCCAAGATGTCGTGAATGTAAACCCGTTGATGTCATTGGTCGCGGAATTTTTAGGAACCAGCCAGTTGTCGCAATTTATGGATGCGTACAACCCACTTTCGGAATTGGAACACAAACGTCGTATATCGGCATTGGGGCCGGGCGGATTAAATCGTGAACGTGCAGGTATCGATGTCCGCGACGTCCATCCAACACACTATGGTCGTCTGTGTCCAATTAACACCCCCGAAGGTGCAAACATTGGTTTGATAAATCACCTTGCGTCTTATGCACGGGTGAATCCATACGGATTTATCGAAACACCGTACTATGTTGTCGAAAACAGCAAAATTACCGATAAAATGGTTTACCTTACCGCGGACGAAGAATTGGGTCATAAAATCGCCCAGGGTAATACCCCAACAAATGACAAGGGGGTACTGACCGAAGAAATGGTGACCGCGCGTGTTGACGGTGAATTTACCCGTGTTCCACGTGATGAAATCGACCTGATTGACGTTGAACCGCGCCAAGTGGTGTCAATTTCAACCGGACTTATTCCGTTCGTTGAAAACGACGACGCGAACCGGGCCCTGATGGGTTCAAACATGCAGCGCCAGGCCGTGCCGTTGATGCGTGTGCAAACACCGCTTGTCGGAACGGGTATTGAACGTGAGGTTGCGCGTGATTCCCGCACGGGCAGGGTTGCAAAGCACAGTGGTATTGTTGAATCTGCGGATGCAAATCGTATCGTTGTAAAATGTATGAACAGCCGCAACGTCGTGACGGGTGTGGACATTTACAACTTGGAAAAATACGAACGTTCGAACAACGACACGATTTTGCATCAAAAGCCGTTGGTTCATGCGGGCGACCGTATTTCTGCGGGCGACATCATCGCGGACGGTTCGTCAATGAACTATGGTGAATTGGCGTTGGGGCGCAATGTCTTGGTTGCGTTCGTGCCGTGGCGCGGATATAACTATGAAGATTCAATTGTGATTTCCGAACGTATTTCGCGTGATGATGTTTTCACATCTGTCAAAATTGTGGAAAAAGAAATCAAGGTTCGCGATACACAATTGGGACCTGAAAGTTTGACGCGTGATATTCCAAATGTTAGCGAAGAAGCGTTAAAGAATTTGGACGAATCCGGTATTATCTATATCGGTGCGCGCGTGAAACAGGGGGATATTTTGGTTGGCCACGTGTCGCCGAAATCTGAAACATTGCTTACCCCCGAAGAAGCGTTGTTGCGCAACATCTTTGGTGAAAAGGCGTTGAATGTCAAAGATACATCACTGCGTGTTGGCCCGAACGAAGAAGGAACAGTTATCGGTGTAAATGTCTTGACACGTCATGGGGTCAAAAAAGATGAACGGACCCAGATGATTGAATTGGAAAAAATCGCCAAGATAAATAAAGACCGCGATGAAGAAATTCAAATCATGGAAAAGGGCTTTGCGGACCAGATTTTCCAAATTGCCGAAGGTCATACCATCGAAGCCGGCACGGGCAGTTTGAAACCGTTCATCGGTAAAAAACTGAACCAGGAAGTGTTCGAAGGTATCAGACCGGCTGATTTCAAAAAGTTGGTTATATCTGACAAGGAAGCCCAGGCGAAAATCGAGGAAATTCGCGATGTGCATATCTTGACATTAAAACAGTTGAACGAAAATGCCGACCGCGAAATCGAAAAGGCAACAGAAAGCAATTCGCTGAACGCCGGTGTTTTGAAAGAGGTCAAGGTCTACATCGCGCATAAAATGAAATTGCAACCGGGTGATAAAATGGCGGGCCGCCACGGAAACAAGGGTATCGTGTCAAGGGTTGTTCCAATCGAAGATATGCCACATATGGAAGATGGAACGCCGGTCGATATCGTTTTGAATCCGCTTGGTGTGCCAAGTCGTATGAACTTTGGCCAGATTTTGGAAACCCACCTTGGTATGGCGGCGCGCACACTGGGCCAGCAAATTGGTGCCGTTTTGGACGAAGTTAAACAAAAACGTGCCGTAACCGATGACCTGCGTGCGATAATGGGCAAGATTTATGGCAAAGACATGGCGGAAAAATTGGCGAAAATGACCGATACCGACGTTCGTGCCAATGCCGCATTGTTGCGTGATGGTGTGCCAATGGCAACGCCGACATTTGATGGCGCAAATGCCGAAGATATCCGCCGTATGTTAAAGTTGGCGAAATTGCCTGAAACGGGCCAGTTCACATTGTATGACGGTGTGACGGGTGAAAAGTTCGCGCGTCCGGTGACCGTCGGTGTGATGTATATGCTGAAACTGCATCACTTTGTGGACGAAAAGATTCACGCACGTTCAACCGCAAGTTATTCGCTTGTTACGCAACAGCCGTTGTCCGGTAAAGCACACATGGGTGGCCAGCGTTTGGGTGAAATGGAGGTCTGGGCGTTGGAGGCACACGGTGCGGCGCATTTGCTGCGTGAAATGTTGACGGTAAAGTCGGACGATATTGTTGGTCGTAACAAGATGTACGAATCCATCATTTCCGGCAGTGACGATTTCCAAATCGGCACCCCAGAGGCATTTAACGTGTTCGTTCGCGAATTGCGTGGGCTGGGCCTGGCCATGACACCAAAGAAAATTGACTAAAGTGTTAGTGTAAGTGGTTAGTGGTTAGTAAAAAATGCTAACCATCACTAGCCACTAACACTGACCACTAACCACTAAGTAAGGAGCTTAGAAAAATGACAAATATGTTGCAAAAGATATTTGGGCAAATTGAAACAAGGGAACAATTTGATGCGCTGCGTGTGACGATTGCATCGCCAGAGGAAATTCTTTCCTGGTCCCATGGCGAAGTCACAAAGCCAGAGACGATAAACTATCATTCGTTGAAACCGGAACCGGATGGATTGTTCTGTCAAAAGATTTTTGGGCCGGTCAAAGATTACGAATGCGCATGCGGAAAGTATAAAAGAATCAAATTCCGCGGTGTCATCTGCGAACGTTGCGGGGTCGAAGTTGGTTCATCGTCTGTGCGTCGTGAACGTATGGGACATATCAAATTGGCGATGCCGGTTGCGCATACTTGGTTCCTGCGTGAAGGTAAAATTGCAACATTGTTGAACAACCTTTCGCAGAAAAAGTTGGAACAGGTTGTTTCCTATGATGCGTATATTGTCATTGAACCGGGCCTTACGAACCTTAAACAATATGATGTGATTAGTGAAGATGAATATCGCGCCGCGGTCGAAGAATACGGCCCAGATGCGTTCCGCGTTGGTATCGGTGCCGAAGGTGTGCGCAGTATTATCGCAAACCTTGATATGGGCGATGAAAGGACACGTCTGCGTGCGGAATTGGCGGAAACAAAATCCGAAGCCAAACGCAAATCTATTATGAAGCAATTGAAATTGGTAGAGGCGTTCTTGGATTCAAAAACCGAACCGCAATGGATGTTGCCGGATATTATCCCGGTTATTCCGCCGGATATGCGTCCGTTGGTCACATTGGATGCGGGTCATGTTGCGGCATCTGATTTGAACGATTTGTATCGTCGTGTGATTATTCGTAACAATCGTTTGAAACGGTTTATGGAAATGCATGCGCCTGAAATCATTGTCCGTAATGAAAAGCGTATGTTGCAAGAAGCCGTTGATTCTTTGTTTGATAACGAGCACAAGGCGCGTCCGATGGTTTCGCAAAATCGCCGCCCACTTAAATCATTGTCGGGTGCGTTGCATGGTAAATCTGGGCGTTTCCGTATGCATATGCTTGGTAAACGTGTGGATTATTCCGGACGTAGCGTGATTGTGTCCGGCCCATCGTTAAAGATGCACCAGGTTGGCTTGCCCAAGGCGATGGCACTGGAACTGTTCAAACCGTTTGTGTTTGCACGTTTGATGGCGGGTGATTATGCCAACACATTAAAGACCGCACGTAAAATGGTTGAAAACGGTGAACCGGTTGTGTGGGACATTTTGGAAAAGGTTATCCATGAACATCCGGTCTTGCTGAACCGTGCGCCGACGTTGCACCGTTTGTCACTTTTGGCATTTGAACCCGTTTTAATCGAAGGCAAGGCAATTCGTCTGCACCCGTTGGTTTGTGCGGGATTTAACGCCGACTTTGACGGTGACCAAATGGCTGTGCACGTTCCAATTTCGTTAGAGGCGCAATTAGAGGCACGTACATTGATGCTTTCGACCAATAACATCTTGTCGCCGGCAAATGGTCAACCAATGACCGTTCCGTCCCAAGATATGGTGTTGGGTATTTACTATATTTCGTTGATGGATGGCGAACATACCGAAAAATCGCCACGTTTCAGCAATATGGACGAAGTCGAAATGGCATTGGAAAACAAGTCCATTACGTTGCACACGCCAATTGTTGCGCGCATCAATGGCAAGATATACAAAACAACCGCGGGTCGTATGATTATCGGTCAATTGTTGCCAAAGTCCGACAATATGCCGTTCGATTTGGTGAACAAGGTTATGGGTCAACCGGATATCAAGGCGTTGTTGTCAACAACATATGAACGTTGCGGTGACAAGGCGATGATTCTGCTTGCCGATGCGTTAAAGAATACTGGCTTTGAACAGGCGGCACGCAGTGGTATTTCAATCGGATACGAAGATGTCGTTATTCCCGAAGAAAAAGAACAAATGATTGCCGATACCGAAGAGGCCGCAAAAGATATCGAAGATCAATATCAAAACGGTTTGTTGTCGGCGGGCGAACGTTATAACAAATTGATTGACCTTTGGTCGAAAACGACCGACCGTCTTGGCGATTTGTCGTTTGCGGCACTTGGTAAATCCGAAGGTGACAATTGGAATTCCATCTATATGATGGCTGATTCCAAGGCGCGTGGTTCCAAACGTCAGATTCAACAGCTTGCCGGTATGCGTGGTATGATGTCAAAGCCCGACGGTTCGATTATCGAAGTTCCGATTATTTCGAACTTTAAGGAAGGTTTGACCATGGCGGAATACTTTACATCAACGCACGGTGCGCGCAAGGGTCTGTCGGATACCGCGTTGAAAACGGCCCAGGCGGGTTATTTGACACGTCGTTTGGTTGACTTGGCATTGAATACCGTTATTACCGAACACGATTGCGGAACCAAAGAATTCATCACCGCAAAACCGGTGTACCAGGGCAGTACGCTGTCCGTTCCGCTTGGTGATGTCGTTTTGGGCCGCACCGTGGCGCATGATGTTATTCACCCGATTACCAAAGAAGTTATCGTCCCGGCTGGTGAATTGGTGACCAAGGCCGCCGCGCGTAAGATAAACGAATCTGGTCTGCCCAGTGTCGATGTGCGCAGTGTTCTTACCTGTTGCAGTGACGGTCTGTGTGCAAAATGCTATGGTATGGACTTGTCGCGTCAGTCATTGGTTCATGTGGGCGAAGCCGTCGGCGTTGTCGCAGGTCAATCCATTGGTGAACCAGGAACCCAGTTGACACTTCGTACCTTCCACATTGGTGGTATTGCGTCGGGCGGAACCGAAAGTCACTATATCGAAGTTCCGGTCGCCGGCAAGATTAAATTGATTGGTGTGAACACAATTAAAAATTCTGCGGGTCGTGTGGTTGTTCTTTCGCGTAATGGGAAAATCGCGGTTGAATCGCCGTCTGGTGAAGAATTGTTTAGTTGCGGTTTGCCGTACGCATCTATGTTGATTGTGAACGAAGGCGACAGTGTCGAAAAAGGTGCCAAGGTTGCTGAATGGGATCCATATTCCAACACAATCATCGCGGAAAAAGACGGTATTGTGAACTTTAACGATTTGGTCGAAAATGTTTCGTTCCAAGAAGAAGTTGACGCAACAACCGGTATTGTTTCGCGCAAGGTTATCAATTGGAAACTGAACACGAAAAAGGCAATGCAACCAGCAATCCGTTTGGTAAATGAAAAGGGCGATATCCTTTCGCTTGGCGGGAAAAAGGTTGCGGAATATTTGCTGCCTATCCATTCTGTTTTGAACGTTGCGAACGGCGCAACGGTTGCGGCGGGTGATGTCTTGGCACGCATCCCGGTTCAGGCAAAGCGTACGGGCGATATTACCGGTGGTTTACCGCGGGTTGAGGAATTATTGGAAGTTCGTCGTCCATCCAACCCCGCATTGCTTGCGGAAATTGATGGAACGGTCGAATTGGAAGATGCAAAATCAAAAATCATTATCCGTATTGAACCCGATGACGGAACCGCGCCGGTCGAATATGCGGTGCCAAAGGGAACAAACCTGTTGGTGCGCAGTGGCGATACTGTCAAAAAGGCGGATAAATTGGTCGATGGTGACCCGGTCCCGCAAGATATCTTGCGTATTTTGGGGCAAAAGGCACTTGCGACATTTATGGTTGAACAAATTCAACAGGTTTACCGGCTTCAGGGTGTGTCCATCAACGATAAACATATCGAAATTTTGATTCGTGAAATGACGCGTCGTGTGGAAATCACCGACCCCGGCGACACAAGTTTCCTGACCGGACACGTTGTTGACCGCGTTGATTTCGAAGAAGAAAACGCACGTGTTGTCCACGATGGTGGTCGCCCGGCAACCGCATCTCAGGTTCTGGTCGGTCTTACCCGTGCGTCGCTTACCACACGTTCGTTCATATCGAATGCGTCGTTCCAACAAACGACCAAGGTTTTGGTGGATGCGGCAATCAATGGTTCAACCGATAAATTGGTCGGTATAAATGAAAACGTGATTGTTGGTCGTCTTATTCCGATTGGAACGGGCGCATACGTCCGTCGCGTGCGTGAAATTGCGCGGGCCGAAGAAAAGGCCGAACGCATCGCACGTGAAGGTGGCGAAAACCAACAATTGCTGGACTTATAGGGGAACACAAAAGTTCCCCTCTGGCTAGAGGGGTGCCCGAAGGGCGGGGGGTCGCTCTCTCACTAACCACTAACACTAAATGACTTCCAAACCTGCAATCTTTTGTGATATTGATGGCGTGGTGTCCAAGAAATGGGCAATTCCCGATTATGACCGTTTCGGCGAACCAAACCCGAATATGATACGGGTTCTGGAATCACTTGGGCGGGATTTTACAATCGTCTTTATAACGGGTCGTTGGGCCATGGGCCAGGCCAAGGTTGACGCATTCATCGATGGATTGCTGCCGAACATTAAAAAAATCGTGTTCTGCAAGCCGCACGATTACCCCGGCACAACGGCGGAATATAAATTGGCAAAGATAAAGGAATTGGAATCGGACGGGTATAAATTTTATATGGGCCTGGACGACCACAGCGCGGTAATCGGCCTTATGCACAATCACGGCATGTTCGTCGCCAAGGTGATAAGTGACTAGAAATCTTTGGAGCAGAGAGTGTTAAAGTTCAATAACACCAAAAGGATAAAAAATGACACAAAAAGACAAAAACGATATCATTCAGGAAATAAAAAATTTGGTATTAAATTATTACAAACGCGTTATTCGTGTATCTACCGATTATAACATAATCACAATTGGTCGTTTGCAAATTGAAAACTTGAATTGGGAATGGCGCCCAGAGGGCTCAAAACAACTTTCAACATATCTTATGTGGGACCCGTATGATTGGATGTCTCCGGCACCGTTTAACAAATTCGTGGGTAATTTTGTTGTCACAAAATATGGTCTAAGTTATCGTGAAAAACCCTTGACTTTTGCATCCTATACCCCATTGTGGGAACCGGAAACCCCCAAAGAACAACAGGCCCAGATAATGGCAAAAGAAATAACCAGAATGCAGAAAGAGGGCGCAAAAAAATGTGAGAATGGTATCGAGGTTATTCCAGAATCGCCATTATGGGATACGGTGCATTCGTTATCAACCACCGCCAGAAATACATTTAGAACTTTGCTTGGGCAAAAAGTGCAAGATTTGGAAGCGCGTGGTATTAAGTATGATGGTGAAAAAGTTTTGGATGCCGGTGTTCAGGTCACATCCGAAATAGCCGCACTTGTAAAGAAACTTGGCAATCAAATCACCCACTAACCACTAGCCACTAACACCCGTCGCGGCATGACCGCGCCGCGGTCGTGACGGACTAACCACTAATCACAATTTTTTTCTTGCAAATGGGCAAGAATTGAATAGAATTAACAACCGACAAATAAAAAGGATAGAACATGGCAACGCCAAGAAGTAAAACCAGCAAAGCGCGCAGCGCACAACGTCGTTCACATGATGCATTGGCAACTATGCCGTGCGGCGTGTGCAAAACATGTGGCGAAAAGAAACGCCCACATCACATCTGCCCGGCTTGCGGTGCAAAATAATAGCAAAATAAAAATATGTGCAGATTTGGCGCATTTTTGTGCCGTCTGCATTTTTAATACGCTATGACCGACGAAACAAAGAAAATTATTGCGATTGATGCGATGGGCGGCGACCGTGGGCCGGCCGCGGTGCTGGGGGGTATAAATCAGTTTTTGTACCAGCACGGCGAATCGCACACTTTTTTCCGTATTTTCGGCGATGAAAAACTGTTGCGCAAATTGCTTGCGAAATATCCGCGTGTTGCGCGTAATTCCACGGTGATTGATGCGCCGGATGTTATTCGTGGCACGGATAAAATTCGTGATGTAATCCGCCATGCGCAAAATACTT
Source organism: uncultured Pseudomonadota bacterium (assembly GCA_937885575.1). Classification (GTDB taxonomy): domain Bacteria; phylum Pseudomonadota; class Alphaproteobacteria; order Rs-D84; family Rs-D84; genus Enterousia. Next base: position 14,332 of record CALABO010000017.1, read on the forward strand.
CGATGTATATGGCGATAAAGGACGTGCGCGAAGGAAATTCCGCCGCGGTGGTTAGTTCCGGAAACACCGGCGTTTTAATGTCGCTTTCGAAACTTGCACTCAAGACCGTTGATGGGATTTCGCGGCCGGCGATTACGACAATGTTGCCGTCGGGTGCGGGCGATTCGCGTGTGGTCGTGCTTGATTTGGGTGCAAATGTACAATGCGATGCGGAAAACCTGTTTGACTTTGCAATTTTGGGCAGTGTTTATGCCGAAATCATCGGTAAAATGTCACGTCCGAAACTGGGGGTGCTAAATATCGGCGAAGAAGAAACCAAGGGCAACGAAACATTGCAACATATAAACAAATTGCTGACCGCGCACCGTGCGGAATTACCGTTCGAATACCTTGGGTTTGTGGAACCTACGGACATCAGTGCCGGCCGGGTCCAGGTTGTAGTCACCGACGGATTTACCGGCAACATCGTTTTGAAAACTGTCGAAGGTACGGCGAAACTTATCAAACGCGTTATATCTGAAAATATGAAGAAATCGTGGCTTGCGATAATCGGTGCGTTTTTCCTGGTGCACGTGTTCAAACGGTTAAAACATAAAATCGATCCGCGTTCCTATGCGGGCGCGACATTTTTGGGGTTAAAGGGTTTTGTTGTTAAAACACACGGAAATTCGGATGCGCTGGCGTTCGCAAATGCGATACAATATGCGTCTGAATTCGCAAAAAAAGATTTGAACGATATAATCGGCGGCCGTGTTGCGAACCTTGGCCACATACGCGCGGAATTACCAGAATAAATTTTTACCAAACTTGATTTAACAAAAAACATCGCCGGCGGTTGCCCGCCGACGTGCTCTCCTTCCTTCCGGAAACCGGAAACTGTTTTGGGGACTTACGCCGCCATCGCGACCGTCTCACCCGATTTGCCTTCGTCCGCGTCCATTATGCGCTTTGCTTCGGCAAAGACCATTTCTTTGACGCGCAACGCCAAATCACGTGTTTCAAGTGATTCCGCGGCGACATCGAAATTATCAGTCCGAATTTGCAAAGACACATATGCACCAATCAACGACGGGCGCGACAAATCTTCGATCGAACGTGCCGAACCGTTGTGACCGATTTGTAATTCATCGCTAAGTGATACGATTTGCCGGTCGGCGTTTACCCACACGGTTGTGCTTAACACTTTGTGCAGCGCAATCATGATTTCTTTGATGTTTTTTTGTTGCATGTGTGTCCCTCCTTTCTGGGTGTTAGATTTGAAATTTAGCCAGAATTTGTATTTACACCGTGTATTTACATTTTGCCGACTAAAATTTCCAAATTGTTTGTTGTTTTGCCCGAAAATCCGCGGTTTTTGCAAAGTTTCGAACGTTTTTCCTCTGGTCCCGTTGTCTATACAGAGATGATAGAATAAAAACGAATCGCTGGTCAAGTGAAAAAATAAAAAAAATGAAAAAAAATTAAAAAATTTTTAACCGATTGTATTCAGACGAATTTTTCCGGAATAATTTTTGCAACCGTCTTAAAAATGCGTCTAAAAATTGTCGTATCGGGGTCGTGATGATGAATTCGTGGTGCGCTATCGCCACTTCGAAACCCCATCCATGTTGTGCGATTATCTTCAATCGTCACATGCCAAGATGTTTTTGTGTCGTCAATAATCATATCGCGCAGTTTTTCCGCGAATTCCGCGCTTTCAAAGATTGCAACATTTTCAGTATTATAATATGCACTACGCGGGTCCAGGTTGAAACTGCCTATCCATGAAATTTTATCATCGAACACAATTGTCTTGCTGTGCATAACTGAAAAACTTGATTGTTTGCGCATGCGGTCGTGCAATTTTCCGCGCCGATTTTCCGCCGAAGACATAAATTCATACACATCGATTCCATCGCGAATAAGTTTCCGCCGATATTTTTCCCACTTCCCAAAAACGGTCGGCGCATTTGTTGATGCAAGTGAATTTGTGACAATCGTGACATGAACGCCGGATTTTTCGCCACGTTGCATCATCTGCATTCCGCCGCGCCCGGGAACAAAGTATGCGGCAGACACGTATGCAGATTTCTTGGTTGCGTTCCAAAGTTTATTTAGTGTGCGCATAATTTGTCCGCTGTATTTTTCTTTTCGCGACATTGGCATTTGCACCTTGGCCGGCGCGTCAGCCAAGAATTGTCCGTGCCCCCACGAAAAGTCAAAATTCTTGCGCCCGTATTCACGCACAACCAGTGAAATAATCGTGTTGTATCGTTTAAGGTTTTTTGTTCCCATTTGTTCTTGGCGCCGGAATTGCCGGTTGAGTTTTTGCATTGCGCGCGCCGAACATGCCTTTGGAATAACGGCCGCCGGCACAGATAATTCATAGTTCCAATATTCATTAAAACTTTTTGTCGCATCGCGCGTGATATTGCCAATGAACAAAACATCAGTGTCTGAAAAATTCGCGGCGGTTTCAGGCATGAAATAATTACTGCCTATATTTCGGCCGCCGGTAATCAGTGCAACATTATCAACGATAAAAAGTTTATTATGCATGCGCGAATTTAACCGATTAAAATCCAAAAGCATTTGCGGATAATACAACAACCGCGACCGATGCTTTACGGCATTAAAAATTTTCACTTCGATATTTGGATGTTGGTTCAGCACGATAACATCGGCGATATCGGAATTCGTTCCATAGTCATCGATAAGAATCCGCACCTTTACGCCACGGTCGGCGGCGTTTTTAAGTTCGCTAATTAAAACATGTGCGGAAAAATCATTGCTGTATATATATGTCTGCAAATCGATAGTTTTTGTCGCCATGCGCGCGAACGCGGCACGAATAATAAACGCGGAAAGCCCATCATCAATCAGTGTTGCGCCACTAACGTTCGCCGCGTCACCAAGTTCTTTTTTATAAACCCGTGCGATGGGTGTATTGATTGGATTATAGTCAAAATCTTTTTCGACAATTTTCGGTTCATAGTTGCGCAGGCGTTCATCCTTCATACTGGTTGGAATCGCGCAACCGAAAAAAGAAAACCGCGTCCATGGCAAAATTTTTTTTGTCTTTGTCATGCCTGCATTATACCAATTCGCATTTTTTGTCGCAAGTTTTATTTCCCGCCACAAAATGTCTTTCCCAACGATGTTACCAAATTCAATGACAATATTGGCGACACCTCCCGGCCCGCTTACGCTGTCGCTACAGCGAGGCCGTACTCCTCTGGCCAGAGGAGAATTTTGCACTCGTCTTGTTGCGGTCCAGGTTCCCCTCTGGCTAGAGGGGTGCCCTGTGGAACAGGGCGGGGTGTCGCAAAGACACAATTCCCAAAACAATCGTTTTTTAGAATGCGTGTTCATTTTTCGCTTGCGTTAAAATTCGATAAAATGATAAACTTTACACAAAGGAAGGAAATTTTTACCATGAAACGACTTGCTATACTTATTGGTGGACTGCTTGTACTGCCCGCATTTGCTGAGGTTGCACCCGTTTTCATCGAAGACGAAGGCGCACTTGAATACGCGGACGGCATGTATGATGAAAACGGTTTTTGGGTCGCGCCAGGGGCGGAAATTGTTGATGCGGAAACCGAAACCGCCACAACTGAAACGCAAACACCGGTAAAGATTTCACGCGCACCGGTAAATGCAACACCGGTTGCAAATCGAACAACATCAACGCGTGCAATGCCCGCATCGGCGGGGGCGACGACGGCGTCGGGTCGCGGGTCGGCAAATGGAAATTCATCGCGTGTCGTTGCGGCACGAACAACAACATCTGGGCGTACCGATGCATCACGCACGGTTGCATCGCGTGGAACGACATCCACATCGCCACGTGCGGGAACCGCAACATCAACAAGGACCACGACATCTACGGCGGCAACGCGTGCGGCGGCGGCCCGAACAACGGGCGGTGCAACACGTGCGACCACGACAAATACTGGCGCAACCGTTGCGCGCACGGCGACAAGTACCGGACGGACTACCGCGGCACGAACCGCAACGGCGGCGGGCACGGCGCGTGCAACAACCACCGGGGCAGAGCGGATATCTATACGTGGTGGCGCGACGATGGACAAAGTTGCATCGGCAAGTCCGGTTATTTCCGTATCGGGTGAATCGTCTAAACTTCTCAACAGTCAGGAAAAGCTTTACAATCCAAATGATCGTATGGCATCAATTCGTCGGACACCAACAATTCGTATGTCGTCGCTAAATGGAATATCTGCGGAAACGACGGCGGTTTCGACAATGTCGTTGGAGGATATGAACGACTTGGCGGAACTTACGGATTATTGCAAGGCGCAATATGCGAACTGTATGGATAATTATTGCAATGTCTTGGACGATAACCAGGGCCGGTGCAGTTGCAGTGCGAACATAAAAAACTATGCCAAGACAGAGGCGGCGTTAAAGACCGCAACCGAAGAATTACAAGATGTCGCGCAAAAGATTCAGTATATTGGACTTACTTCGCGAGAGGTTGAAACCCTGTTCACTGAAACGATTGCCGAAGAAACAATGCGCACCAAGGGCACGGACACCAGCCAACTGCAGGCCAGTTTGAACAAGATAAAGGATATGATTATCGATGTTAAATCCGGCACCGCAACCAGCAGCGCCAGCAACGATATCCTGGGGTTAAACTTTGACCTTTCGGGGTTGCTTGAATTTTCGTTTGACAGCACCGGTTTCGACCTTGGGTCGCTTTTCGGCACCACAAACACAAACAGTGTTAGCAACCAACGCGGCGAAGAACTTTATAAAACCGCGGCGGCGCGTTGCAAATCATCGGTGTTAAAGGCATGCACGGCGCGTGGTGTTGACGCATCAATTATCACGAACGCGTACGATTTGGAAATCGACCGCGAATGTATGGCATATGAACGCAGTTTGAATGATTCCAACGACCAAATGTTGGCAACGGTTCGGAACGCGAAAAACGTTTTGCAAAAGGCGCGCCTTATGGTTGCGCAACAGAAAAACGCATACGACATGCGCGGTTGTATAAATGCGTTGGATGCCTGTATGCAGGATGAATTTGTCTGTGGTTCGGATTATGAAAATTGCCTTGACCCGACGGGCCGTTATATCGTGAACGGTCAAATAGTGGTGGGCAGTCAGCCCGGCCACGCCATCGACCCGGAAATTTCATCACGTGTGGCCAGTGTGATGACCAGTGACGTTTGCCGTGTGAACCTGTATCGGACATGGGATATACCGGGTGAAACATGCCGTGTCCATAGTGGCAGCCCCGCGGCGAATTATGAATCTTACCCGACCGTAGATCAGGGTAATGCCTGGGGCAGTGGCACCGGCGACACATTGTCGGAATATATCAGTCAAACTGTGAAAAGCAATTCCGCCGAAAAGGTAAGCGAAAATATGTCGAAATACCTGCAAAACAAAATCGGGTATGTCAACAAAGATGGCCGCGCATACGGTATGTGCGTATCCGTCCTTAACAAATGCCAAGATTACAGTTACGACGGCAAAGGCACATCCGCAAAGTATAAACAGGATAACGATGTTATCAAACAATACCTTGCGCGCGTTTTGATTCAGATAAAGGCGAAACAGGATGAAATCCTGGCCAACTATGCCGAAACATGCGTTAGTGACGTCACTTCATGCCTGGGGCAGAACGGTTATCCAACCGAAGATCCATCCGATTGGGAAGATGACCCGCATGTGTACAGCACGAACACAACCAAAATGAATATCGCGGTCAACGCGTGCCGTGCACAAATCGTCACATGTATGTCGGTGAACGGATATTCAATCGACACACCAACCCCAACGGAAATGAATTGCTGGGTCCAGGGATTATTATACAGCACATCCACCGATGAATGTATGATTGATAATATCCATGATAATCCGTGTTCACCTGAAACAATAGAACAATGTACTCAGGGAACATGTACATCAACATTGGGAAGCGACTATACATGGTGCACAACGGTCAATAGCCCAAGTTGCATGCTTACAACACAATGTCCAACCCCAAAGAATAATGTAATAATTAATTGTGGTGATTATGGTACGTGGACCGGAACTGGTGCACAACCCGTCTATCCTGTTCCCATTGGGTCAAGTATATCACTCAATTGGTCAACGTATTGCACACCAAAAAACGATGAGTGGGAATTTGGTTATTGGACTTGCGGCAATTCAAACGCACACTTGAATAACAATTATCAATATAAACCATCCGCAAATAACACTACTTGTACGGTGCACTGGCAACAAAAAAATCCCGAGGTTACAACACGCACATTGAATATCAATTGTGGAAGTGGGGGATATTTTACTGGATCAACACCAGGTAGTAATTGTAATCCATCTGGTTCATGTGGGCAGGTTTCTGTTATAAGCAACAATTGTGTGGAATTGAATGATTATTGTGAATGGCCGCTTTTTTCGGGTGGCGTAATGCCATGGAATTGTACTGGCAATTCCCTTTCCAATGGGGATCATATGTGTCCACAAACGGATAATATTACTTGTACTGCTGGCACCGGTCCTACACCATCAACCAATTATTCTGTTAATTTAACTTGTGGGGCCGGGACCACTGGTGGCGAGTACGCGTTTACCGCATCAAGTGGTTCAACACTAACGCTTTCGGGCCGTTGTCAGTGTAATGGCGGTATTTATAATAAACTCTCATGGGGCGGTGACTGCGCTGGCAAAGGCAACTCTTTCCCCGTGAACGACGATATCGATTGCACCGCGACATGTTCAGGTCAGGGCGGTGGTGAAGAACATACGGTTACCGTCTATTGTGGGCTTGAACAGTTTGTCCCAAATAGCAATTCCGAAGTATTATGTTCAGATGGGACTTGTGGTCAGGTCACTGTCGGGAGCGGTAAATGTGTAAATTTGGGCCAGTATTGCAGTAATGCTAGTGCGTTATCGGCTTTTGACTGTAATGTCGCGGGTAGTTTGCAATCCGATGAATTAACAATATGTCCACAAACGGACGGTATATCCTGTGCACTAAACACCAAAGATCCCGGCACCGCCACGGGTGGCATGCGTTATGTCAGAATTGAAAATGCGGGCGGCACCCGTGTTTCACAAGAAAGAAAAGGTGGAATGTTAACAAATGAAATGGAATATGTTTGGGTTGATACCGACGGATCCAGTACCTGTGGGGCGCCCGGTGTTTATATCGCCAACACTGAAACAAATTCATTGGCCTGCAACACGCCTGTCACCAGTATTGGTTGGTGGCGTAAACCGGAAACCCGCAGTTCTGGATTTTATATAACCCTTGACACTGGCGAAAAGGTTTTGTTCGCACGCGAATGGGGGGCAATTGTCACGGAAAACCTTGGCAAACTTGTCGCAACCGACCCGAACACAACGCTTGTTGCAGAACCGACAGTTTATGATATTCAGGTTGCATATACTTCCTTTGATGAAGGAAATAAAACTTGGAATAACACGTTTGCGCCAAATGTACCTAACTATCTGGAATACTATGTCCACAACACGTTCGACATAAATTTCTATCCGAACCGCCCGAATAACGCTGGTTCAGATGAAAAGACCACATACAGGTATGTCGAAGGTGATGGATATTATACCATGAACGGAATCAAGAAGGACAAGGCACCAACGGTTAACGATTATGCCCAAGAATACACTTTCCGTGGGTTTTATCCGGGAAAGTTGAACGCAGTGTCGGATAATGATACGACCGGAATGGTTTGGCCGACCACAGGCGGCGGCCAAAGCCCAGTTTCGTTAAATAACGTCAAATGGGTTCTGTCAACGATGGATCCGAATTTTAGCGGTCTGAATCTGTATGCCGCCTGGGCCAAGAATTGTCCGAGCCAACTTCCCAATGGGATGCAAAAATGTCAGTTAACGATTGGTACGGACGGTTCTGTCACATATATCGTTGAATGTCTGGATGGGTATGAACAAATTGGTTCTGGCGCCGATGCAGAATGCATCACTCCGGGCAGCAATTGGCGCAGCGTAGAATTCGCCGGCGCCACGGCCGCGTATTAAAGGGGCCCGTCATACCGCGGAAACGCGATATCTCCGCGGGGGGGCAGAGAGCAGTTCCCCTCCTGCGGAGGGGTGGCCGAAGGCCGGGGTGGTCTTTTACGGATTGTCTGGAATCAGAAAGACCACCTCCCGGCTTCGCCGTACTCCTCCACAGGAGGAGAACCTGGACCGCGACGGGCCCGACGAGATTCCGCCTTTCGGCGGAATGACGAATAAAAAAAGGAAACATACTATGAAACGTTTTTTGACATGTGCACTGTGTTTTGTGTCATTACCGGCCGTTGCCGTCACGCTTTATTATGAACAGGGCGGTGCCTGCCCCGGGTTGTATAAGACCCGACCGTTGTCTGGTTGCAACGCGACCCAGGTCACACACCTTGACGTGACACCAATGTCTGATACGGTTTTTGACGGGTTCAAGGTCAATGGCCAAACGGTCGTCTATGCTGACGGAACCGTTGCATCAAACGCCGCCGATATATTGCGCGGTGCATCACTCACATCCGATAAAATCCAACAAAGTTATACATGCCAAAGCGGGTTTTCAGAAAATAATAACGGCGTTTGTGTGGATTATAACGGCAATATGACCTATGTCGATTTTGAAAATGGTGTTGAGGAGAGCGGATTTGAGGTCGAGCCGGCCAACCTTGGGCGTGGTGGCGCCGGCAGTAACGAATGTGTTCATTCAAAATTCAAAGTGAAAATTCACTGGTGCCCGCCAAAATACGGTGCTTATACCGGAAATTGGTCAAATGGACTTAGCGGTTGGAATCCACCATCTGTTCCGGAAAACTTCGGTTACCCAGAACTTTGGCCAAGCGATAGCGATTGTAATACAGCTGATGAAGTATTATATTACGATTGGAAAGACAGGGGAACATCAAGCGCATCATATCACAAAAATTCGTATACGGGTCCGTTGGTAACATCCATAAATAAACCCGATGGCAAGTTCAACGGTTGGACGTTACGTGGTTTCTACCTGCTTGAAGATGATTTGTATGATGTGCCATCTGGATGTAACGCAAGTACTAATGCAACATATAGTCCAATATGCTATAGTTATTGGGGAAATCGTAATTATTTTGCGAAACGCCGTGTGGTAACGGCAACTAATACCGAAGGTACAGCGCGCCTTGGATTGCCAAAACCGAATAGCAATACCATCACAAATTATGTTGATTTGGATGATAGTCATAACGGGGCGAACGGTGCATGGTCAAATACGCGTTGGACTGTGTACGATTGTTCAATTACTCATAAACAAGCCGAAAATAAAACCTATCACCTTTATGCTGGTTGGGCGCGGGATTGTGAAACGCCAAATGATGGGACGTGCAATCTGGCAATAAGACGTACCGGACTATCACAAAGTAATAACAAAGGCGACGCATTCTATACCACAACATGCAACAATGGCGCGACACCAACTGGTAATGGCACATACAATCCGATTTGCCCTGAAAAATGTGCTCTTAACAATCTCAGTGCTTGCACTCAATCGGAATGTTTAAACCTTAACGGGACTAATTGGTGTGCCGGAACACCACAGTGCGTGTTGGGTTCTAGCGCACGGCTATGTTGCATGAATAGCCTTGCAAATTGCACAAGTTCGAAAGATTGTGAATCTGTTGGGGGGACTTGGAACGGAACCACATGTCAATAAATCTATATGCACAAGCAATAACGGGGCGGTGCCCCGTTTTTTTTTGACCATCACTAACACTAATCACTTACACCAAGCCAGGGCTTTGCCCTGGCGCAGTCTCGCTGTAGCGAAGCGAAAGCGGATAATCACTTCTTTGACACCCGTTCGCGGAATTCGGCGCAGGGGCGGAAAGACACAACGCGTCGTGCCGTCACAATTGCCATCTCGCCGGTCTTTGGGTTGCGACCAATGCGTGCCGATTTATCCAAAATTCTGAAAGTACCGAACCCGGCGAACTTTACCTCTTCGCCATTTACCAATGCTTCGCATATTTCATCGAATATCACATCAATTAGTTTTCCCGACTGGGCCGCCGTAAAACCAAAGTCATCGCGTAATATTGTTGCCAAATCGTTTCTTGTAATTGTTGCCATTTTTTATAATCCCCCGATTGTGTCTTACATGCCAAGGTATTATACAGATTTTAATATAACTTGCAATATCAAAATCAAAGATTAAAATATAATCTCGTGTCCCCATAGTTCAATCGGATAGAACAAGTTCCTCCTAAGAATTAGATGTCGGTTCGATTCCGGCTGGGGATACCAAGTAAAATGGATCTAACATGAAAAATCGCGCCGTAAAAATCGGTATTATCGCCGGAATTTTGCCACACATGTTTTGTTGTGTGCTGCCGGTGGTGTTGGGGTTGGTTGGGCTGGTTGCGCCGGGCGCATTGGATCATGATTTTATCCCAGAAAACGCGGAAAAATGGCTGTTTGTTTTTTCGGGATTAATGCTGTTGCTGTCGTGGATTATGTATTTTTCAAATCGCAAATGCGATTGCCGGCACTGTGACGAAACGCACCACCACCGTGTCCAGATGATAATTTTAATCTGTATCACAATTTTAACAATCGGCGGAATTGCCGCGCATCTGTTTTTACATCATTGAAAATTTTTTACCATAAACGCGTGCGCTTTTCCGGCGCAAGGTAAAGTTTGTCACCGGGCTTCACCCCAAACACATCATACCACGCATCAATATGCGGCAAAATTCCGTTTACGCGCCAGCGTTGCAGCGAATGTTCGTTCGTTTTTGTTTGAACCAAAACCTGTTCGGGGCGAATATTCCCCGCCCACGCGCCCGCGTATGCAATAAAGAATCGCATATCCGGTGTCAGGTTATCGACCGTTTCAGATTTTTTTCCAAAATTTTTATACGCCGTATACGCAATTGTTACGCCGCCATAGTCCGCCAAATTTTCACCCAACGTAAATTCACCGTTCGCATGCGTGTCGGGCGCGACCAAGATATTATCGAAATATTTCCGCATAACATTTGCGCGCGCGGTAAATGCGTCCGCATCTGCGTTTGTCCACCAATCACGCATGTTTCCTTTTTCATCAAAGTGCCGACCCGAATCATCAAACCCGTGCGTCATTTCATGCCCGATTATTGCGCCAATCGCGCCATAGTTAAACGCATCGTCCGCGGTCATATCAAAAAATGGTGGTTGCAGGATTCCCGCGGGAAAGCAAATCTCGTTCGTTGTTGGATCGTAATACGCGTTGATTTCATGCGCGTTCATATACCAAATGGTCGGGTCTTTTTTCGCACCGATTTTTGCCAACCAAAATTTATCTTCGAATTTCGCAACACGCATCATATTTTCAAACAAACTTTCATCTTTATCTAAATGCAAATTCGAATAATCGCGCCATTTGTCCGGATATCCAATCTTTGCGCGAAACGCGTCAAGTTTGCGCAGCGCGTTCGCGCGCGTTTCATCCGACATCCAACTAAGTTTCTGAATACGCGCGCGATATGCACGGCGCAGGTTTTCAACCAATTCTTGCATACGCATTTTAGCGGCTGCCGGAAAATATTTTGTGACATAAAGTCGTCCGATTTCTTCACCAATTGCACCGTTCAACATACCAATTGCACGTTTCCAACGTGGCTTTTGTTCGCGTTGCCCCGACATTTCGCGATTGAAAAAGTCAAATGTTATCTCATAAGTATCATCGTCTAACAGCGAATCGGCCGCCAAAATAACATGATATTTCAAATACGCCTTTATCAAATTGATGTCGGTATCATTTATAATTTTTATTGATTCTTTTATCGCCTCTGGCTGGCCTACATTGATAAATTCCGCGGCGTTCGCGCCACGCGCATCAAAATATGTTTTCCAATCGAACCCGTCATATTCGCGTATAAAATCATCACGTGAAATTTTATGATAGTTTGCATGCGGGTCGCGCAATTTTTCCTTTGTATAGAAAGATTTTGCCATGCGTTCTTCGAACCCGTAAATTTTTTTTGCATCCGCATCAACGCCAAAGTTCTTTAATTGTTTCGCAATAAATTCGACATATTTTTTGCGAATGTCTTTTGTGCGTGCATCGTCATCAAAATAATAGTCGCGCGGCAAACCAATTCCCGATTGGTGCAGGCCGTAAATGAAATGTTCACTGTCGCCCGCATCAATTTCAACCGTGTCGCCCCAGAACCCACCAAAATACGCATGACTTTCGCCAAGATATTTCGGCAAATCTGATGCGGATTTTATTGCGTCGATTTTTTCAAAATACGGTTTAACGGGATTTGTTTTGTCGGCATTTAATTTATCCGCGTTCATCGCAACACTGTAAAGCAAACCGATTTTTCCGTTATCGTTTTCGGCAATTTCGCGAACGCGATGCAGGTTTGTGTCAATTAAAACCTCAAACACGCCATAGCGCGTATAGTCGTCGGGAACCGGATTCGCGCGCCGCCAACGCAGTGTCACAAAGTCGAAAAAATCATCCGCCGGATTTATTGAAAAATCCAAATTATTTACATTTATACCAATGCCCATTTTTTTACCCCCTTTGATTTCAATTGCAAACATTACCGCAAGTGCGACGGCAATAATTCCAAAAATGTTTAATACTGTATGTCGCATTTTATTTCACCAACCTTTCGATTAAGTTATCAAGAACCAAAATCCCCGCATCGGTTGCGCGAACCCGATTGTCGTGTCTAAACTCTATCATATCTGAATTCGATTTTGCAAATTCAATATCAATTATTTTTTTTGTCGCGTCATCAAGCAAAACACCGCGCCGTGTCCGCATGCCGGTTATAACGCGTTCAATCGCACGTTCCGAATCGGACAGCGGTTTGAATAATTTTCCACCGCCCATTTCTTCATGCCAAATATTATCAATCAAAATCCGTCCCGCCGCCCCATCACCGATGCCAATATACGGCGCGCCGTCCCAAACATTTTGATTATGCCGACATTCAAAACCATCCGCCGCATAGTTTGAAACCTCATATCGATTCAGTTTCAAATTTTTCGCAATCGCCATATACATTTCCGCCATCGTTTCATTAGACGGCATTTGCAAATTCATTTTTCCGAACGGTGTGTTTGGTTCTATTGTCAATTCATACATAGAACAATGTGGAAGACCGATTTTATTTATCTCGGTACAAGTTTTAATAACATCGTCCACGGAATCACTTGGCAAACCATATATAAAATCGGCCGAAACATTTTTTACTTGTGCCATTGCAATATCAATTAGTCGCCGTGCGTCATCGGCATTGTGCGCACGCCCCAAGAACCGCAACTTTTCATCATCAAAAGATTGCACACCAATTGAAATTCGATTTGCACCCGCGTCACAAAACCCACGCAATCGAATTGCATCAAGTGTTTTTGGATTTGCCTCTATGGTGATTTCTGCATCATCAAACAATTCAAAATTTTCACGGATTGCATTTATTATTTTTGCAAAAATTTCTGTTGGTAAAAGTGACGGCGTTCCGCCACCAAAAAAAATTGTTGGCACCGAAATTCGACCCAACATATTATGCCAATGTTTAATTTCATCGATAATTTTTTTTGCGTATGAATCCCAATCTGGGGCCGCACATGCACGCGAAAAAAAAGCACAATAATTGCACTTTGAAATGCAAAATGGAACATGAATATAAATGTTGTGCGGCACGTTCATAAGCGCGATATTACAACGGGGATAAAAATCTGCAACAAAAAATTCAAAACACATAAAATAGTTGTTTACAAAATAATGTCTATGTTATAATATCGACATGAAAGTGATGAAAAGGGGAATAATATCTTTTTTGCCGGCGATGTTGATTCATTGTGCCGCATTTGCGGCGAATGAAGGTGTACCGGTTTATTACCAAGATGCCCCATCGGTGAATACAAATCAGTCGAACTATGGCGCATATGCCGATAGTGGCTATACGAAATATATCGGCAAAACCGGCGAAAAACAGGTTGTCGGCACGCGAACATATTCATACACAACCGAAAAGCGCAGTCGCCCAACCCCAACAATCGAAGAATATGCCGAAAATTTGACCTATGCCACCGCGGGCACAATGACGGTAAACGGTATTGGCCTTGCCTCGGACCAGGAACCATCGACATATCTTTATGCCGGGTATTCGCGTCGCTTTGCTAATTTCGAATTCAAAACGGGTGTAAATTCGATGCTTGAATGGGACGATATGATTTTTGATGAAATCAATGTCGGCGCGCGTCATGTGTTTTCCTTCGGTAATTTTGATATGTTCGCATTTGCGGATTATGCGTATGGCAAGATGTCAAGTGGTGGCCTTTCCATGGATTATGATTTGGAACCGTATGATTGGTCGGATCCGGCGTATGGAATATTTACGATTTCAATGGGGGGCCAGTCGGGCGAATCGCATCACTTGCGCCTTGGGATTGGGGCAAAGCACATTTGGAATATCGGCGGTTGGAAATTGTCGCCTGTGATTGGTTATGAAATTTTCAAACATGATTTGAAAATGTCTGATCACCTGTATCCGAACCAGGGGATATATTTGCCGCTTATGACGAACATGGGCGAATATGTCTATGGGGACGAAGACGGAAATTATTATTCTTTGCCGATTGATGTTGTGCCACCAGAAACCTGGTACCAGGTTTGCATGGGCCCCGAAGATATTAAGGTTGTAAATCAAAACGGTTCATCAACGGGGTATGTGACTTTCCTTGGTGATATTTTACAAACAATGGATTACAATGCGCAAACAATGGGTGATTTGCCGTGGGGTGTGTATGAGGGGGACTGTGTCATCATTGGTGGCGATGGCCCGATAAAGGTCGGTGGTCTTACACACATTTATAACACAACGTGGAGTGGTTTTTACTTTGGGTTAGAGGTTGAAAAGCAAATGACCCTTGCGGATAAATTGCGTTTGTATTTTCAGGTTGGTATGCCGAAATATTCATCCGAAGGTATTTGGCCCAACCGGACGGATTGGCAACAAAACCCAAGTTTCTTGGACGAAGGAACAAATGGTTCTTACTCTTATGCCGCGGAAATGGAATACGACGTTCGCGTGGCATCGCGGTTGCAATTGGCGATAAAGGTTGATACGAACTTCTTTCATGTTGGAAAAATTCCTGGAAAACTTTATATCGCCGAATATACTGAATTCGTGATGGATGAAAATGGTCAGTATGTACTTGATAACAACGGATTGCCATATCTGCAAACTGTGCCGGCGCATACTGAAAATGTAAGTGAATCGTTAAAGTTCGCTGATTGGCAATCGTTTGGTGTTCACCTTGGGTTCAAATATACATTTTAATGATGAGATTTGTGTTTAGTATCATTTTTGTTGGTTTCTTTTTTTGCACGGCGTTTGCGGACAGTGGTGAATTTGATATGTCGCGTTGGACGGGGGTAATGGATGATATTCGCACGCGTGCGGCGGCACAAAAAATTTCCGAATCTGTTATAAATGACACGCTGCGTTCGCCTGCGTTTATTCCGTCCATTGTGAAAAGCGACAAGAATCAATCCGAATTCAAATTGACACTGGACGAATACCTGGGGCGCACGGTCAGTTCAAAACGAATTGCGCGCGGACATCAGATGAAGGCCAAATATCCGACATTGCTTTCGCGGGTTGAAAGTGAATATGGTTTGCCACCGCATGTTATCCTTGCGTTTTGGGGAATGGAATCGAACTATGGCGAAACCAAGGCGCGGCATCGTTTGGTTGACGCGTTCTTTACACTTATTTACGATGGTCGTCGTGAAAAGTTCTTTGGTGACCAATTGTTGGCGCTAATGAAAATTGCGGATAAAAATTCATTGGATATAAATAAAATCAGGGGCAGTTGGGCCGGCGCGATGGGACACTTTCAATTTATTCCAACGACACTTGCATCGTATGGCGTAGATGGAAACGGCGACGGTCGCGTTGATATAATCGACAGTATCGGTGATGCGATGGCCAGTGCGGGAAATTACCTGAACAAACTTGGGTGGAACAAAAATGAAAAAATTGTGCGTCGTGTAATTTTGCCCGCGGATTTTGATACATCGCTGATGGACGGCAAAACGAAAAAGACCTTAAACGAATGGGCGCGTGCGGGTGTGCTAAATCCCGATGGGTCGCCGATTCCAAATGGCGAAATGGTTGCAGGTCTGGTCGCGGACACGGCAAATTTACCTGAAACCATGGAAGATTCAGATGCCGATGTTGCGCCACGCCCTGTGATAACTGCATATTTGACTTATCCTAACTTTTACCGCATAAAAAAGTGGAATAATTCGAATTGGTATGCGATTGCGATTGCGGAACTTGCGGATAAATTGAAATAATTTCTGGAAAAAATAAAAAGATTGCACCAATGGCTTTTGTTTGGTATTCTTTTGTATTGATAATTACCAAAGGAAAAAAATATGGCAATCAAGGTTCGTGATTTTGAAGTTCGTCTTACCCGCAACAAAGAAGAACGCCGTATGGTTCGGCAATTGCGCTATGATGTTTTTGTCGCCGAAGAAGGCGCGACTGCTACACCCGAACAAAAAGAACTGCACGAAGAATTTGATGAATTCGACAAATACGCCGAATATATGGCTGTATTTCATAATGATAAAATTGTTGGCACCTATCGAATTATTGATAAAAAGGCCGCGGATAAAATGGGCGGTTTCTATACCGAAACGGAATTTAATATTTCCAAAATAAAAAAGGCATCTGATAATATTGCGGAAATGTCGCGTGCGTGTGTTGCGGCGGAATATCGCGAAAATGCGTTGGTTATGCGTATGCTGTGGGCGGGGCTTAGTGAATATGTCTTACGCCGGCGTATCGCGGTTTTGTTTGGCGTTGCGTCGTGGGTCGGGCAAAAGCCCGTTGAATCGGCCCAGGCGATATCGTACCTGTATTACAATTACTTGTCGCCACTGCGCCTGCGCGCGCGCGTGATTCCCGAACGGTTTGCGGACGGTGTTGACCAACGTATGTCGAAAATGAACATTTTGCCACGTGCCTTTGTGGACGAAGAAATCGCGAAAAAGCAAATGACACCACTTATCAAGGGTTACCTGCGTATGGGTGCCACATTTGGTCAGGGTGTATTTATTGACAAACCGTTTAACACATACGATGTGTTTGTTATGTTGCAAACAAAAAATATGGATGCCGCGTATCAAAAGCATTTCTATGGTCGCGAAAACGCATTGGAACATTTGGATGTAAAACGTCACCCGATTCAAACGCTGGGCAAAATAATGCTTATGCCGATAACGGGGTCGCTGAATATGCTTGGCGCGTTCTTTGAATTTTTACTGCGCGAAGATGCGGCGGATGCGGAATTTATCGAAGAATCACAAAATCCGGACGAAGAACAATAAAATGACAATGGTACGCAAACAAAATTTTTTTAATACGATAACCGGCGCATTGCGTTTTACGGCGTTTTGGATAATGGTTGTAATCCAATTACCGATACTTTTCATTTTGCCGGCGCGGAAAAAGATAACCGTAAAGTATATGTCCATCTTTATGCGAATTTTCTTGTTTATCGCCGGTGTTAAAATTGTAAAGCACGGAACATTATCGGCGCGTCGGCCGTTATTGGTTGCGGGGAATCATATTTCCGTGTTTGAAATTGCAACTTTCCCGGTTATGTTCGGCGGAACATTTATTTCAAAAAACGATGTCCGCAATTGGCCACTTGTTGGTTGGGTCGCGAATAAGTTTGGCGTTGTCTTTATTGACCGCCGCCCGTCACATGCGGCCGAAGTCCTGGCCCAGGTTCAAAAAGAAATCATGAACATCGATTGGCCACTTTACGTTTTTCCCGAAGGAACAACAACCAACGGCGCCTATGTCAAGGAATTCAAAAGCCCCCTGTTCAACGTGGCCGAAGGCGCCGATGTCACCGTGCAACCGGTTGTGGTTCAATACTGTCACCATGATGGCACGCCGATAAATGACGCGGACTTGGCGGAACACTATGCGTATTTTGATAATGCAAAGCAAACCGCCGGCCCCAAATGTTCCCGGGAACGCAGTGCATTTGGTCAAATCTTTCATATCATGGTTTTGGGCGGATTCCGCGTAAACGTCTATATGTTGCCGCCACCGCCATTGGCGGGACAAGACAGAAAACAAATCGCAGAAACAATGTTCAAAATAATTTCAAATAAATACATGGAACTTAAAAGGGATAAAAGATGAAAACAGCAATAACACCAACACGTGCAGAAAATTTTAGTGAATGGTATCAAAATTTAATTGTTGCCGCCGATTTGGCGGAAAATGCGCCTGTGCGTGGGTGTATGACGATAAAGCCATATGGTTGGGCAATTTGGGAACTCATGCGCGATGAAATGGACAAGCGTATCAAGGCATCGGGTGTGCAAAATGCGAATTTCCCGTTGCTGATACCGATTGAATTTTTTAATAAAGAAGCGGAACATGTCGCGGGTTTTGCCAAAGAGGCGGCGGTTGTCACGCATTATCGGCTAAAAATGATAGACGGAAAATTGCAACCGGACCCAGAATCCAAATTGACGGAACCGTACATAATTCGTCCAACATCGGAAACAATTATTGGCGAAGCAATGTCGCGCTGGGTGCAATCTTACCGTGATTTGCCGTTGAAATTGAATCAGTGGGTAAATGTTATGCGATGGGAAATGCGACCACGTATGTTCTTGCGTACATCTGAATTTAATTGGCAAGAAGGTCACAATGTGTTTGCAACACACGAAGAGGCCAACGAAGATGCACGCAAAATGCATAAAATGTATGGCGACTATATGCGTGACGTTTTGGCAATATCATGTGTTATGGGTGAGAAAACGCCCGAAGAAAGATTTGCCGGTGCCGATCACACATACACGGTCGAACAAATTATGCAAGATGGCAAAGCACTCCAGGCCGGAACGTCCCACGACCTTGGTCAACATTTTGCAAAATCTTTTGGTATTCAATACCTGGGGACCGATGGCAAATTGACACATGCATGGACAACATCTTGGGGAACATCAACGCGCATGATGGGCGGATTGATTATGACACATAGTGACGATGACGGTTTGGTTTTGCCGCCGGCGGTTGCACCACATCAGGTTGTGATTATCCCGATTACGCGTGGTGATGAAAATATATCCGCGATGAACGAATATATCGCAAAGTTGGAACAAGAATTACGCAACCATAATATTCGCGTGCTTGTTGATAATTCGGATATGCGCAGTGCGGATAAAATGTGGAAATGGATTAAACGCGGTGTTCCGTTGCGGGTCGAAGTCGGCGCGCGTGAAATGGACGACGGTGTGGTCACAATGACACGTCGTGATTTGGGAAAATCTTCACGCGAAACGGTCGCAATCAAAGATTTTAGTGAAACGGTTTCACATCGACTTGATTCCATGCAACATGATATGCTTGCCGCGGTCCAGGAACGCAACAAAAAAATGATTCACGATGTTGCGAATCTTGATGAGTTAGATTCTGCATTGGCAAACGGAGAAATCGGATTCTTTCGCATAAAATACACCGAAACGCAAAATGAAAGATTTGATGCGTTGATGGAAAAATACAAAATCACGCGCCGATGCCTTGATGACAAAGACCCGACTTTTGTATTCGTTGCAAAGTCATATTAAAACCAAAATGGGCGCATCCAATCGCGATTTAGCGAAGCGAAGACGGACACGCCCATTTTTTGCTTGTATAAAAATAGAATTTTTGCAAACATAACGCCATAACTAGGGTTCGAATTTATGTGTAGGGGTTGGGCTATTTTTATTTTTTTAGTGTTTGCCGACGCTGGTTACGCTGGTCAAAAAGAAGCCGATGAATGTTTTAATACTTGTATAAAGAACAAAGGTCAAAGTGTATACGGACGTTCCGATGGTCGTAATTTTGCGGTAACCGGTGTTGACATGAAATGGTGTTTGATCGATTGTTCTAAAAAACATCTGCATATGACGGTCGTTATACCGGACCCCAGTGTCATCGGGCATATTCCAACAAATAATCAAGATAATAACCAACAAAATGGTGGCTCAAACCAAAATTCAAATCCACCGCCTGTTGATATCCCAGAGGAAAATTTTTATGCACCCGCAATAGATTTGCCAGAAAAATGGTATGAGCAATGTGAATACGGTGAAGATTATGCTACTGGTGGAGAAAATGCGCAGGTCCTTGAGAATATAACTTCTGATTCAGGGACAATAAAATGCGGAATTGCCGAAGTTGATTATCGGTGTTCTTCTTTTGGTGAAGTTGCGGAACATTTAACCGAAAACCCACCCGCGGATAATGGCGTAAACTGTTGGTGCCGTTTACGTGCTGGCGATAAAATAAAAAAGTGGGTATACAATTACACATACCAGATTTATGACGATGGCCGAAATGGATGTTCAAAGGGCGCAGCAAGCTTGTTCGAGGGTGGGGCTTGCCGGCAGCATTGTGCATCGTTAGTTAAAGCTGGCGATACATTCTGGTTGAAACGTTTGAATTATAATAACTTATCATCTTTAACAATTTTACCACATGGAACGCCCAGTAATTGGAATAAAACATGTTATAATCCAAATGATTCACAGGATTGGGAATCTTGGTTTGGCCCCTGCGGAAATTACGCTGATAAGCAAAGTTTGTGTTTGCTGAAAGATGAAACCCCCGAACAATATGGTAAGCCAACAGATGAAAGTAGTCAGTGTTGGTTCCGACTAACAAAGGGTGATAAAGAAGGATTCTGGGTTAAGGGTAGTTTGTATACTAAAGATGAATCTCACCCGAATCTATCGGCTCGTAGTTGGTGTGTTACAAGTTGCCCATTTAGTTTTTCAAAATGGTTATACAACAGACGCGGACAAATGGAATTTATTAGTAATGGACAGCCATACCTTATTATCACGTCAAGAAATGATTTATAACAAACGGGCGCAGATGCGCCCGTTTCACTAACCACTTACACTAACACTAATCACTACCGTCCAAACTTCCCACTTCTTGGGAATCCGACGGGGATGGTGCGACCCTGGGTCGCGCGTTTGCCAACCCACGGTTTCCAATCGTCAAGTTTTGTTGTCCCACGACCCGTTGTCCAACCAAATCCGTCCGCCGCATCAAAGAACATCACATCCAAAACATATGTCCGTTCGGCGTTGTATTTTTGTAAAATCACACCCTTGCCACGAACCATTTCCGGAATTTCGGATGCCGCAAAAATCAAAATCTTGTCATTTGACCCGGACATTGCAACCGTGTCGCCCGTGACCCGAACACAGAACGTTGCGGGATTTGCATCTTCAACATTCATAACCTGTTTCCCGGTGCGTGTTTGCGCCAAACAGTTTTCGCCGGCAATGATAAACCCGTTTCCATGCCGCGACACCAACAAATATTTCGCCGATGCATCCAAAACGAACGCGCTTACAATCGCCTCTTCGGCGCCAATATCAACCATCATACGCACCGATTCACCAAACCCGCGCGCCGATGGCAAATCATTTGCAGCGATTGTGAACATACGGCCCGATGCGCCGAACAGATTTATTTTATCGGTGGACATCGCATGGAACGCAAATTGCAGTTCGTCGCCCTCTTTGAATTTCAAATCCAGTGCGTTCAAGTCCATATGCCCCCGCGCGGCGCGAATCCAACCCATCGTTGAAAGAATAACGGTCAACGGTTCTTTTTCGATAAAATCTTCGGCGTTCACGGTGATTTCCTCGGTCTGGGCCGCCCAAGTCGTGCGCCGCCGCCCCAGCGCGGTCTTTTTATCGTATTGCTTTTTAATATCCGCGAACCAGGCCTTTATCTGATTGTTCTGAATTTCTTCATCTTGCAACAGTGCAACCAATTGTTCGCGTTCTGCGCGCAACTCTTTATCTTCGCGGCGAATTTCCATTTCTTCCAATTTGCGCAATGCGCGCAGGCGAGTATTCAAAATTGCCTCTACCTGAACATCAGTCAATTTGAATTCCGCCATCAACACGGCCTTTGGGTCATCTTCGGTCCGGATAATTTCAATCACGCGGTCAAGGTTCAGATAGACGATCAGCAACCCGCCCAAAATCTCAAGCCGCCGGTCAATATTGGCAAGCCGCCACCGCGACCGCCGACAAAGAACATTTTTTTGATGCCGGACGAATTCGGTCAGCACGTCGCGAATCCCCATCACACGCGGCGCGCCATTGGAATCAATAACATTAAAATTCATATTAAACCGATATTCCAAATCGGTCAGGGCGAACAAATGTGCCATCATTTTATCCGCGGGGACATTACGACTTTTGGGTGTGATGACAATGCGAACATCGGTTGTCGATTCATCAACAATATCGTCAATCAACGGCAATTTTTTCGCATCAATCATTTCGCCGATTTGTTCGACCAACTTGGACTTTATAATTCCATACGGGATTTCGGTAATTACAACCTGATACCCGCCGCGGTCAAGTTCTTCGATTTCATATCGCGCACGAATACGGAACGCACCCTTGCCGGTTTCATAGTTTTTAACAATCGTATCAAAATCATCAATTAAAACACCGCCCGTTGGAAAATCTGGCCCAATCATTTTCTTGCATATCTGTGCGGTCGTGGATTCCGGTTTGTCGACCATAAGGGTCAATGCATCGCAAACCTCCGCCACGTTATGGGTTGGAATATTTGTTGCCATACCGACCGCGATGCCCATACCACCGTTCGCAAGCAAGTTCGGAAATGCCCCCGGCATAACCACCGGTTCAACCGTCGTTCCATCAAAGTTCGGCATCATATCGACACTATCTTCGTCAATGCCGTCCATAATCAGCATTGCCGCTTCGGTCATTTTCGATTCAGTGTAACGATATGCCGCCTGGGGGTCGCCGTCGATATTTCCAAAATTCCCCTGGCCGTCAATCAGTGGATATCGCACGGAAAAATCCTGGGCAAGTCGCACCATTGCGTCATACACGGACGAATCGCCATGCGGGTGATAGTGCCCAAGCACATCGCCAACCACCGTCGCACACTTGCGAAACGCCGCCGCGGGCGATAACTTTTGCCGCAACATAGAATACAAAATGCGCCGGTGCACGGGCTTTAACCCATCGCGCACATCGGGCAGGGCGCGCGACACAATCGTACTAACCGCGTACGACAAATACCGCGTGGAAAGCGCGTCCGCCAATTGTTGTGAATCAATTCTTTCGACAATTTCTTTACTCATAACGACATAAAACATAGAACATTTAGAAAAAAATAACAACCAAAAAACACGAATTATTCCGCAATCTTGTTTTTAATTTCGCGGATGCGGGCCAAAATTTCACGCAGGTCGGCATCGGTCACAGATGGTGCGGGTTTATTGCGCAATTCATCCGCCAAAACAATGCAAACGGTGGCAAGTAACGAACTTTCCGGCAAAGGTCCAATTTTATCCAAAATTTGTCGTGCACGCGCATCCACCATTTGCCCCAGTTCCACCAGGCGCCCTTCCTGTCCATCTTCACAGCCCATAGGATAGTTTTTATTCACAATCGGGATTGAAACGACACTCATTTCAGCCCCCCAAGAATACCAAGTGACTGGTCAATAAGTTCGGTCGCGCGTGCATTTTTTGCACGCAGGTTTCGTACCTGCTGGGTCAAAATTGCAACCTCTAAATCGGTTTGTTTGCCAGCATTAACCGCCGTCGCCCGCAGGTGCGCAACCCCGTCTTCAAGTTTTGATAGTTCCTGAAAAATTTGTTCCCTTATGTCCGACATATTGTCATTTTAAGACATTTTTTATATGCGTTCAACCCTAAAATGTGATATAATCGTCGTGACAAGATTTCTAAAATGCGATGGTGGTGCAAATGAAAAAAAAGATTATTTATATTTCCGGGGCGGATTCCTTTAACCCCGGCGAAGTCCGGGCCGCGTTTGAAGAGGTTCGGTCCACACTGGGCCTGGACACTGATACGGTTTTGTTCGGCGTCCCGGTGGACGATTTGATTGCGGTGGAAACCGCGCCGGTTGTCGCCGATTCGGTTGATATGCCTGCACCGGAAATAATTGAAGAACCCGTGGCCAAACCCAAGAAAACCGCAAAGGCAAAGAAAGAAAAGCCGGTCCAAAAAATAATAGAGGAACCGGTCGCCGAAAACCCGGCCGCCGCACCCGTGGTTCCGATTCTGTCGGTTTTGGGTGGCGATGAAACCGCGCCGGTCGCGGAAACATCCGTCCAAGAAGTGGTCGCCGAAACCGTCACCGTTGAAACCGATGAAATGCCGGAATTTGACGATGTTGCCGATATCGATGAAATGCTGCAAGACGATGTACCGGACGCGCCGCGTGAAAAAACACTCGAAGAATTGTTGGAAACGATGACGCCATTGCGTGAAGATACGCATCCGGACGCGGAACCGGTCATCGAACCAACGGAACCCGTTGCCCAAAACGAATCTTTGGACGATGCGGATGCAACACTTGCAAGTTTGGCAACCGAATTCGTTGATGTCCAAGATAAAATGCCAACATTTAGAAAAAGTCCTGAACGTGGGAAAATCAGCAAGTTAAAAAGTATATTGCCGTTCAAAAAAAAGAAACATGAAGATACGGGTATCATGGGCGACCTTTTTGGTTGGGCTGGTGTCGCCGCAAATGATGAAGATTTTTCCATACCGGGATTCTTTACGAATGTCGCATCGAAAAAATAAAAGACAATGAATAACATTGACACCATCAGAAAAATGTTGGAAAACGTGGGTCTGCACGTGCGTGGTGTTGATGCGAATTTTATCTATATCGAAGATCCGGCGTGTATATTGCGCGGTTTTGAAAATTTCCTTTATTACGCGTGGATGGTTTTGGGATTGTTTACCGCGGGCCTGATTATCGGTTGGGGCATATCGATGATACGCGGTGCAAAAAATGATATCAAAGAAAATTTTAAAACACTGGTTTTAATCTTTGGAATTTTGACCGCGGTGTGGCCGATTTTAAATGTTATTTATGGTGGCGACCTTTTGGGCATGGGGTGCAAGACAACACGGATTTCAGTGTCCGGCGTGAATGAAATCTTGGCGGCGCGGGTGCGTGCCCATGGCACAGATTCTATGCTTTACGAAGATATCGATATATACGATTCGGGAACCGGCGCAATGCCAAAGTATGAAATGCCTGAATTGGAAGAATTCCCGGATTTGTCTGATTTAATGAATTGGACACCTGATGGAACAATCGGTGGCGGAATAAATGGCACGTCAAGTGTTCCAACAAATATTCCGCCGATATCAACCGGTGGTCGCACAGCGGTTGCCGCGGTCAATTCAAATGTTGGTGAAATAACCTATACCGCGGCGAACGGGGCGCGGTATACGCATATCGGGGGCAGTTTGACATGGCGTGCAAACAACCCGGGTGCACTGCGTAATTCAGATTTTACGCGGCGTATGGGCGCGATTGGTGTGACACTAAACGGTTTTGCAATTTTCCCAAATGCGGAGATCGGACGCCGGGCAAATGTCGCGTTACTAAAAACCGATAAATATCAAAATAAAACCCTGGCCCAGGCGATACAGGTTTATGCGCCATCATCGGACGGAAATAATCCCGCGTCTTACGCGGCGCGCCTTGCGCGGGCAATGGGCGTTAACACAAATACATACCTGCGCGATATGTCGGACATACAGTTGGAACGCATGGCCGAAGGTATTCGCCGAATCGAAGGTTGGCGCGAAGGCAGCGTTCGAAATAATTAAAAAGGAAACACAATGGAAAAAAATAACGGTTGGATAAAAATCATTATAATTGTTGCATTGGTTGCGATTGGTGTCCTGGTTTTTTATAAATTTAGTGAACCGCACACAGAAACCGCATCAATTGATATAGAAAAACAAATTGTTGAAACCACCGGTGGCGCGGACTTTACCGATGGATTGGAAAATCCAACATCGGTGCGTAACTTTCAGCCCGATGAATTTGGCGCGGGCGTTGTCGAAGTTGCAACATTTTCTTATGACATTGACGGTGATGGTCGCCCGGATAAAATTTCGCGCGCACGTCGTGAAACCGGAACAGCACACTTTCAATATATATATCGGGTTGAATTAAACGACGGTGAAAAATTGATAAACATAACACCAAAAAATTTCTTTACCGTCGAAGGTGCGGAATGTGCGCATCAAAAAATTCAGTTTTCTTTTAAACCCGATTTTTCAATAGTAAAAATTTCAAGGCCTATGGGCGAAGATTGGAATACACCGACACAATCAACCAAAACGGTTTATACACTTTGGAATAATAATTTACATATTGCAGAAAGTTCGGAATACAAAACCGTGTGTGATGTCGCGGAATTATTTTAACCAATGTTGATCTTTCATCGAATACACAACACCGCCAGATACGACAAAGTGGTCGTAAAATTGTATGCGCACATTTAATAACGCATTTTTTAATTGTTCGGTAATTGCAATATCTTCGTTTGAAAATCCCAAACCAGGAATAGGGTGATTATGAATAAGTGAGACAAACTTTGCATCCATGCTAAGTGCATTTTTAACAATTTCTTTGTCATATAAAACCGTGCAGTCAACCGTGCCGTTGCTGTGCTTTTCGTCCTTTAACAGGTGCAAATTATTATCCAAATACAAAACATGCATTTCTTCGGTTGACCGTCCACCAAGCATAAGTCGGACATAATTATCAAATTGTTCTCTGTTATGCAAAATCGGTTTTTCTTCTGCCTCGGACCTGTATCCATCAATAATGATTTGTTGCATTGCCTTGATAAAAATTGCGGTGTTATGTCCAAGACCCGGAATTTTTTCAAGTTCTTCAATCGGCGCGCAAAGAATCGGAAATGTTCCACCGAATTTTTTATACAGCATTCGCGCGATTGGCCGAACATCCTTGCGCGGAATTGCATAACTTAAAACCAATTCCATAATTTCATATTTTGCGAGTTCGCCGTCCAAAAATTTTTGACGCAATCTGTCGCGGTGACCGGCACGCAAAGATAATTCCAACGATTTGTCTTTCATGAGTTTATCATTTTTTCCGTAAAGATTATAACGCCGTCTTCGGTAATCCCAAGTGTGTGTTCCCACTGTGCCGAAAGACCACCATCAACCGTGCGCGCCGTCCAACCATCCGCATCAATTTTGCATTCGGGTCGTCCCGTGTTTATCATCGGTTCAATCGTGAAAACCAATCCCGGCACCATTTTCACGCGGTCCCACATTTTATCATAGAAATGAAAAATTTGCGGATCGTCATGCATAACCTTGCCAATACCATGCCCAACAAAATCGCGCGATATTGAAAATCCATGTGGTTTAACAACGGCCTCGATAGTTTTACCAATTTCCGAAAGTGGCACGCCCGGCGCACATACCGCAATCGCGGCATTCAGCGCGTCTTGGCATGTTTGCACCAATTCGCGCGCCTTATCTGATACTTTTCCAATCATAAACATACGCGACGCGTCGCCATGAAACCCCTTATACTCTGCGGTTAAATCAACATTTACAATATCACCATCACGCAGAATAACATCGTCACTCGGTATCCCATGCACGATAACATCGTTGACCGAAGTGCAAATACTTTTCGGATACCCTTGGTACCCAAGGTCCGACGACCGCGCGCCATTTTCGCGCAAAAATTCCGCAACCAATCGGTCGATTTCGCCGGTTGAAATTCCGGCCTTGATGTGCGGTGTGATATAATCAAAACAACGCGCGACCAAATCACCCACCATGCGCAATCTTTTGAAATCCTTTGGGGCATATACAGATGATAACATAATCAGTTCCTTCGTTTAACAGACATTTTATAAGTTTTCAATACCAACTTTAACGCAAAATCGCGCAGCAAAATTTCCGCCGGCATTCCGGTTGTGCGCATTTGCGATTCAAGTTCGTTTAATCGAACCAAAACCGCGGTTATATCATCGCCCCGCCAAATCTTGGTGGCAAGGTTAAATTTATCGGCAACCTTCCAAAAAAGTCGTGGCAATTGCCCATCAATCACCGCCGTCAGCAATGATTTGAAATGCCGGTCCAACATGCGCACCAACATATTCGGTTCTGCGTTATCATACAGCAACCGGTCAAGTGCGAGCATAGTTTGCTGAATATGCCCCGCGGTCAGTGAATACAAAAAATCATCAGTGTTCGCCGCGCCCGTATCAGGCAGGCATTTTTCGACATCTTCTAATTCAATTGTTTTTTTATCATCGACATAGATTGCGATTTTGCCCAAAAATCCACGCGTAATTCCGCGGTCGCCCCCAAGGTGCGATGTCATATAAACCATCGCGTCGGGCGAAATCTGTTTGATTCCGGCGTTATTAAACAATTCGTTACGAATAAGTGCTTCAAGTGTTTTTGCATCGTCACTATAACACGCGAGTGCGGCGATATTTGCGCCGCCTTCGAACAAAGTGCGAAGTGAACCGCCCGAACGCAAATCGCCCGCCGTGACAATAACCATTGCGTCCAGTGATGGGTGTTCAACCAAATCTTTAATGATTTTTGCATCAGAATCACCGGCGTTTGAAATAATAACCATCTTGCGACCACCGAACATAGATGGTGTGCATGCTTCGGCAAACAATGAATCTTGCTTTTCCCGCAATTCATCAGAATCGAGTGCAAAAATATTATCTTTTTCAATTGATAAAATATCAACCGATTTATCGCAAAGTTCATCCACAAGACCCGCGTCCGGCCCATAAATCAACACGCCACGAACGGTCATAATTCCCTTGGAAAAATCGGATTCCTTCCACTTCATTTTTTCTTTGCCATTTCGCGTTCATGTTTTGAAACATCGGCAATTGCACGCGTTCCGATTTTATCGGCCAAAACCGTAATAGTATTTGCAACCGCATTGTTATACGATGCATTCGCCGCGACCAAGTATCGCACAAATGTGTATGATTCAGATGCAGATTCGGTTCCAGTGGAAATTGTTTCACCGTCCGCGGTCAGAACATAATTCGCGGTAAGTTTGATTTCTTGCCACGTTGCGGCGCCGGTTGGTTCCAACGCCTTGTATTTTGTTTGCGGGTTGTTCAATTTCACGGTCAATTTATACGGCGCAGTGCTTTCCTTTTGCCCGCCGAATTTCGTATTCAATGCGTTGCGTAATTCAATGCCATTTATACCACTGATTACCGGGACATAGATGTCCGTATTTGATTCAGAAAACATTGGCGTGAATCCGCAACCGCAAAGAAGGAATAAATAAAAAATTTTTTTCATATCTTTCACCAAATAAAAATGATTTTTTTCTTGAAATTCATCCATATAATACTTAGAATTTTATTGAATCGCAAGGGGGAATGATGAATATTTTTCTTATACTACTTATGTCTTTATTTATGGCGGGATACTATATGTTTTTCGCACCAAATACACGTGTTGTTGAACAAGAAACTGATCACGCCATCGCCACATCTGATTTGCGTTCAATTGCCGAATGCGCTTTGGCGGTGCATAATGCTACGATTACTGGGAACACGTTTGATGATATATGCGTTGAACAAAATCAAATCAAATCAGAGCATGTATGTTTTGATTCACGCTTTTCGATTATGGATTGTTATTCTGATGGTATAAAGCGTCCAAGCCACAGTTTTATTATAACAACAACCGGTGCGCTGGGTATTTCGCAATACAATGAAATGATGGATATTTTGGAAAAGAATTTTACAACAAGTGGAACATTTGGAATATACCAAGATGACGTGATTATGATTGCCGGAACAAGCACAAAACAAACATTACCCAAGACGATGGTTGATAAACTGGGTCTTGAAAACGGGCAACTTATGTATATGACAAATTATGATATTCCGGATCCGGAACGCGTATACACGGATCCAGAGACCGAAAATGTAAATTGCCCCGCGGGCACGCAAAAGGTCTTTCGTTTCGGGCGTTGGCAATGCGCCAATTACAATGTAAAAACAAGTTGCGGTGGGGACCAGGTTTGGGACGCATCCGCCATGGAATGTATCCCTGATGAATCGCGTAAACCATTGTGTGTCGGGGTTGAAACCGCGGTTATGATTGATGGTGTATGGGAATGCGTTGCGCCATTTGGCGAATACAAATGCCCTGGCGATCAAATTGCGCGCCTGAACTATGAAACATTAGAATGGGAATGTCGGGAAGACCCAAACAAGGTTTCAAAACGTGGAAAATGTGTAATGCCAACACCACAAATCATTCGTACACACAATGGTGCAACATTACGTGTTGCATCAAACGATTGTACCGATTGTGAAAAGGCGATTATTGACGAAGAATCATGCACAATTACATGTGTTCCAGATTCAACAAAACTTTCATCATCCGCATGTTATCCGGGAAAGGTAAATGATTGTCGCGGTTTGTCGCGTGCTTTTTATTTTGGGTTCCCGGACAAAGAATATGCCGAAAAATCAGGGGTTGTATCTGGCAAGACGATTCCGTTTGATTCCGAACATTCGCAGAACAGACGTTTCAATTGTCTTGATTGTGGCAAGCAAGGCATCGATTCGTTGCGTTCCGTGCATCCCTATATTGCGGTATGTGGAAATGGAATAAATGTTCTTGAAGGAAAAGAATCTGTCAAAAAGGAAGAAAACGGTGTTATAAAAATCGATGGGGTAAGTCCTATAAATGCGCTAAAACCCATAAGAAGATAGGTCTTGGTGCAGGAACCTGTTCATCACTGATTCGGTTTATAAAGATAACAATCTGAATTTAGATAAAATTTGTATATTTTTTCTATATATAGATGTTTTGTGTGTTTTTATAACTATATTTTGTGTTTTTTGTAATTTTCGAATCGGTTTCGATTCGATTTTTTACATTTCCTTGACACAAAACATGCTTTGGTGTGCGAATCGGACGATGACCAAATTCCTGAACCCCACGGAAAATGGGCGTTTTTAAATGTCCAGTAAAAAAATAAAAAAAATTACATTTTATGTGTTGTATCTGAATCGAAAAAACTATATATTGATACCGAAACAACATAAGCGACACAAGATATTGTGTTTTTGACAAAAATTGGAGTTTAATAATGTCTGGGAACGAAAAAGAGGTTAAAATGCAAATTGCGCCAACATTTATATGTAATGTTATGAGTGTTAAAAAACGTTCTGGCGAAACGGTTGCATTCGAAGCGAAAAAAATTTACAACGCTATTAAAAAAGCGGCAATGGCCACAAATGAAATTTCTGATGAAACGGTTGTCCAAATCACAAATGAAGTTTTAAGCGATTTGGACAATAATTTTATGGCGCGCACCCCGTCGGTCGAAGAAATCCAAGATACGGTGATTCGCAAACTGATGGACGCCAAATCATATAAAACCGCAGAGGCATACATTATATACCGTCAAAAACATTCGGAAATTCGTAATGCCAATGTTGATGCCATTGAAATCATCGAAAGTTATGTTGGCGGTTCAAATTGGCGCATCAAGGAAAATGCGAATATCGGGTATTCTATCGGTGGCCTTATTTTACGCACCAGTGAACGCGTGACGGCGGAATATTGGTTAAATATGTTCCCGTCTGAAATTGCCGATGCACATCGCAGTGCGGCGATTCATATCCACGACCTTGGGTGGTTGACGGGGTATTGCGCCGGTTGGTCACTGCGCGAATTGTTGTACGAAGGTTTCAACGGTGTTCCGGGGTACCTGCAATGTGAACCGGCCAAACATATGGCCACCGCGATTTCGCACATGGTAAATTTCCTTGGCACACTGCAAAACGAATTTGCCGGGGCCCAGGCGTTTTCTTCGGTTGATACATACCTTGCGCCATATGTTCGTATTGATAATATGACCTATGCCGATGTTAAAAACGCGATGCAGACATTGGTGTTCAATTGCGCGGTACCGTGCCGTTGGGGAACACAAACGCCGTTCATCAACTTTACATTTGATTGGACATGCCCCGAAGATTTGAAACCGCAACGTCCGTTTATTGGTAAAAAGCAAGTTGACTTTACATACGGCGATTTGCAAAACGAAATGGACATGATAAACAAGGCCTTCATAGAGGTTATGACCGAAGGCGATGCCCAGGGTCGTCCGTTCACTTTCCCGATTCCGACATACAACATAACAAATGATTTCCCGTGGGATCATCCAAATGTTAAACCATTATTTGATTTGGCGGCAAAATACGGAATTCCGAATTTCCAAAACTTTCTTAATTCGGATTTGAACCCGACGGATGTTCGTTCT
Organism: uncultured Pseudomonadota bacterium; assembly: GCA_937885575.1. Classification (GTDB taxonomy): domain Bacteria; phylum Pseudomonadota; class Alphaproteobacteria; order Rs-D84; family Rs-D84; genus Enterousia. The sequence continues at coordinate 46,553 of CALABO010000017.1, forward strand.
ATGTGCTGTCGGTTGCGTCTTGATGTGCGTGAATTGCTAAAACGTGGTGGGGGCTTGTTCGGTTCTGCGGAAAAGACCGGTTCAATCGGCGTTGTCACAATGAACCTTGCGCGCCTTGGGTATATGCACAAGGGCGACCGCGAAGGTCTGTTCCGCGATTTGGAAAGATTGATGAACATGGGACGCGAAGTATTGGAAATCAAACGTCGCGTTATTACAAAGCACATGGAAAATGGGCTCTATCCATTTACGCGCCGTTATCTTGGAAATTGGAATCATCACTTTTCCACAATCGGCGTGAACGGTGCGAACGAAATGGTTTTGAACTTTACGGATGGCAAGGAAAACATCGCAACCCCGTATGGTAAAAAATTGGTTTTGGACTTAATGGACTTTATGCGTGAAAAACTTGTAAAGTTCCAAGAAGAAACCGGCAACCTTTATAACCTAGAGGCAACACCGGCCGAAGGTTGTTCGTATCGCTTTGCGAAAACCGATGTTAAAAATTTCCCGGATATCATCACCGCCGGCACGCGTGAGGCGCCGTATTACACGAATTCAACGCAATTACCGGTGAACTTTACCGACGACCCGTTTGTCGCATTGGAACACCAGGAAGAATTGCAACGCAAATATACCGGCGGCACAATGTTGCACCTTTATATGGGTGAACCGGTATCCAGTGGTGAAGCGGCCCAGAAAATCGTCCGCACGATATTCGAAAACTACAAGATTCCGTACATGACACTTACCCCGACATTTTCAATATGTCCAAAGCATGGGTATTTGCCAGGCCGGCATGAATTTTGCCCAAAGTGTGACGCCGAACTTGGCATAACGCCAGACGAAGTGTCAAACAAGGCATAAAAACAAGAACCAAAAAAAGCAATACAAAAAGAAAGGAGAGAAACATGATTGCTAACCAACAACAAAGAACACCTTGCGAAGTATTTTCACGCAGCATGGGATTTATTCGCCCGACAAAAAATTTCAACATCGGGAAATATTCTGAATTCTGCGAACGCAAGACGTTCACCGAATGCAACTGTTTGACGACCGGCGCACGGCATGCCGAATTGATGAAAAAGGCCGCGTAAAAATGAATACTGTTCAGATTGGCGGGTTGGTATCGTTCACAACGATTGATTTCCCGGGTAAATTGGCGGCGGTTTTGTTCTTGGTCGGTTGCCCATTGCGTTGTGCGTATTGTTCCAACCCGCATCTGATTGATGTCGCCCCCGGCGAATACGATGCGGACAAGGTTTTTGATTGGCTGCGTACCCGCATTGGAAAGTTAGAGGGCGTTGTTTTTTCCGGTGGCGAAGCATTGATGCAGGGCGACGCGACAATCGACTATATGCGACGCGTGCGCGATTTGGGGTTTGCAATCGGCCTGCACACAAACGGGTTTTATCCCGAAAGGTTGGCGGCGGCCGCGGATTTGGTCGATTGGATTGGTATTGATTACAAGGCAACCAAAACAAATTACGAAAAATTGACCGGAATAAATATCGCATACGACCGGTTGCTGCAAAGTTTGGACGCATGGGCAAAGACGGGCAAACCGGCAGAGGTTCGCGTCACCTGTGACCCGCGATATGTGACAACGGACGATTTATTGAACATTGCGCGTGATGTGTCGGCGCGCGGATTCAAAAACTTTGCGGTGCAAAAATATATCCCGCACTTTGAAGACGACAAACATAAAACAACCCCCGCGATGCGTGGCGCATTTTTTAACGATGATACCATCCGCAACGAAATAAATTCCATGTTTGAAACTGTCACCTGGCGGGAATAGGGCAAATAGTGGCCGGTGTAAGTGGTTAGTGATTAGTGGGAAGTAAACCCCGCCCTTGCGGCGGGGTCGATGCGACCGAGCGTATGCGACGGTCAAATCGGGGGCGGGTTGGTTATATTATTTTTTTACCCGCCCCCGCATCGTGCTGCGCAATGCTTGCACTCTGCGACCCCGCCGCAAGGGCGGGGTTCTCTATCCAGTACCCCGCAACTGTCATAACCCTCTTTTCCCCTCGTCATACCGCAACAAAACTGACGGGATTCCGCCTTTCGGCTGAATGACGATAGCCCCCCGCATCCAAAAAAAGATATTGTTAAACTAAAAACATTTACTATGGCAACTGTAAAGTGTCATCGGTGGCAATGCGGCAAGGATGGTTGTTGCAAAAAGTTTTCCTTGTTCGGGATTGTCTTTCAAACATTTCTGTAAAGCCGGGTTTTCGTATAATACATTGGCGGTCACTGCAACCGTAAATGTTTCTTTGGCATCTTTACCGGAAATCGTTTCCAATGTCCCGTCACAGCATAATTCTTTACAACGTTTGCGTATATCAGCGGTTGTAAAGATATTTTGCGCCCCGGTTTCACTTAAAACCGGGATAAGGTAATTTTTATCACAATTGCCCAATGCGGAATATCCATCTTTTTGTTTTTCCAATATCGCGCCTTCCCAATTAAAATTATATAAATTATACAGGACAAAACAATCTGTATCCTTGGCCCAACATTTACCCTCGTGAAAGTTTTTATCTGTGTCAAAGCATACGCAACTTTTGCCATCCCATTTTGCAATATCTTTGTGCTTTTCGCAATCTGCCTGAACCTCGGCAAGTGTTTTTACTTCTTCTTGTCGCCGTAATAATTCATTTTTTGCCGACACGATTTGCCCATCTATTTCATTATTTTTATTTTTTAATGCAATGTTTCCAACAACACCAACCGCGGTAAGTCCAAGTGTTGAAATTCCCGCAACTTTGAATCCGGTGACCTTTTTTGTACATTGCTCTAATGTTGCAAGTTTTTGATTTTTTTCGTCCACTAATTGCCTAATCAGTGTTTCATCGCTAACCGCATTTGCATTATCAATCATACCAAGCATCGTAATTATAATATAAGAAATTTTCCGCATGTTTATATCCCTTACTTTGAAATGTGTTCGGCCGCATCCGCCGCCGTGGGTGCGGTGTTTACCTTGGTCTTTAATTCGTTGAATTCCGCCTTTTTATCAGACAAAGTATTCGCCTGTTTTATTGCGGCGACCCCGGTTCCAACGATTCCGATACCGCCAATGACCGTGGCGGCAATCCACGATTTGCGTTGCTGTTCACAAAGGGCGATATCATTGTCAATCGTTGCAATGTCTTCGCGCAATGTCGCGATAATTTCGCTGGGGCTCATGCCGGCGGCATTTGTTACATAATTATCAACCGCTTTTGGATTATGATGTTTAACGGCGGCGGTGGCCGCATTACAAACCGTTACCGCAAATAAAATAAATAAAGTTTTTTTCATGATTTTTCCCTTGCTATAAAAATACCGCCTTGGAAAACCAAGCGGTCAGGGTGTTCGTAAATCAAATCCGTAATGATTCCTGTGGCTTTTTTTATATACGCCCCAGGCACCCCGACCAACAACCGGGGTAAATCAGAATGACGGCACAAAATATCGGAAATTTTGCGGATTACGACATAATGTGCCGACGGATTTAGGCCTACGACAGCCCAGAGCCAGGTTCCCACCTGATTCAAGTGTAATTATAGCGAAAAACAGGTTAAATGTAAAGCAACATATGTCAGAACAACAAAAAAACGGGCGCAAATGCGCCCGCACTAACACTAACAAATAACACTTACCACTTTTAGTGTGGCATTTTCGCCTCGGTCATTTTGACATGTTTGCGTGCCTTTGGGTCGTATTTACGACGACTCACTTTGCCAGTGGCGGTTTTGGTGTTTTTTACCACCGTATAGAAATAACCGGTTTCCTTGTTTTCCAGTTTGATAATTTCTTTGCTACCTTTTTTAGATGCCATTTTATTTGCCTTTTATTTACGTTGCGTCAAATCATAGGTTATTTTTTACTGGAAATCAAGTATTTTTTATCATAATATATTTTTCACGGGCCTGTGGCGAAATTGGTAGACGCGCTGGATTTAGGTTCCAGTGGGGCAACCCATGGGGGTTCAAATCCCCCCGGGCCCACCACGAAAAATTGTTAGCCCACACAAAAAAGTGTGGGCTTAAAATTTTTCAGTGTCTTGCCGTAGCATTGTTCGCAACAAGAAAAATAAATCTCACACTTGTCGGCGAAGGCAGACAACGAAGTTTCGGTGCCACTTTGGTGGTGACGGATGTCTCGCCGTAGCATTGTTCGCAACAAGGAAAAACCCAGATAAAAATCTATCGTTTTAATTCCGGCGTTTTTAACATAGGTTTTTTAGCGCGCACTTTTGGGCGTTGCTTTACTGCAAAATTATATACATCGGCCATAAAGTTAACACCATTTTTCTGCATTTGTTCAAACAGCCCACGCATACCCGCGCGATTTTTTTTACCAAGCACCAATTCCGATGTCGGGGGCAGTGGCGTAAACTTTTTCTTTAACGAATTTTCTATGCCGTTTTTTAGTATATTCCCCGCGATAGTGTTCATAAACACGCCAAGATTGTTTTGCCCCTCTATCGCCACATAGCGCATATTATAGTGTTCAACAGAACTTGGGTGAACATTCTCATTTGGTTTGAACGCATTTCGTATGACGAACACATCGCCATCACGCCCGGCAAGAAAACAGGGTTGTAACCAATCGGTACCGATTTCTTTTTCCTTGGATTGTTTATATCGGACATATTTTGTCACCCAATTATTTGGACGTCGCGCAAGGAAATCACGTGCGGTTGTAAAACTAATTATGCGAAATTTTGACACCCCCAATGGAATAACGGGGGCGTGTGCCACAACCAAAACTTGCGACAAAACCTGATTCGTTTCTATTGGGCTGTATCCCAATTTTCGCATTTTATCTTGCATTTTTTCTTCTAATTTTTGTGCAACATATGCCCCGTGACAATGCGCGACAATGTTTATTTTTCTGGCGCGCGCCATCGCGACCGCCAACGGCAATCGTGCGTTACTATCAGAAATCCGTGGTAAAATCGCCGCATCGAATAATTCATCGATATATTGCGTATCGAAATCTTTGGCTGATATAGAATTGTTAATTATAATTTGGACCAATGCCTTGGAATCTGCGGTGCTAACCCCACGTTCTGCTAGGGTTGCTTGTAATTCAAGGGTCATTTTGTTGCGTAATGCCTTGGCATCGCCATCGAACACCAAACTTAATTTATTAAGTTTTTCTTTCGCACTATCAATGCCAAATGGACGCCCGCCACGCCCGACAACACGCGGTAATACGTCGTTTTTAAGCACCGTTTTGAAATTCTGTTCGGTGACCCACACGGAATTATATGCGCGCGATGAGCCCAAAAAATTATACCCATATTTACCGAAATTAGATTCTTTTTCAGCCGCCATATTATTTGTATCAATCATATATTGTGCAGCATAAACTGGTACGGGAACCGATAAATCCGGCAAAATATCTTGCTCTATTATTTTCGCATTTCCGTTTGCCGCACGTCCAGAATTTGTATCATTCCCGCCAAGGTAAAGAACACAAACCTGATCACCCGGAATATGACCAACACTTTCTATTCCATACACATTATCAGATGTATTTTCAACGCGTTGAATTATACCACTATGCGACATTTGCTTTCCCCTTAATACACCGGATAATCGCGCAGTGGCCCGTTCGGCCGCGAAAGGTCGGATTTAACCCCGCACGCACAAAGCACAAACGCACACAACAAAAGTAAAACAATTTTTTTCATCTGTTCACTGTTAAACGACGCTTTATGATACATAAAAAATGGCAAAAAGTCCATTGTTTTATTATTGCTTCATTGGATAACGCAATAACAAAAATCAAAAAAATCTCCGTTGTCGATTTTTTAAGATTTTTTTAATTCCCCCACTCGGATTTGTTTGCTGCGCTCACCACACGTAAAGTTTGCACTGCGCTATCGCTTGTGCGAACCAACTATCGTGTGAACTGCGGTTCAAATCCGCCAAGGTAAGCCAGAGAAATTAAAAATGCCACACTGCGGTGGCATTTTTGATTTCTGGCAGGGCCATCTGTGCAATTCACGAGATGATGATATGCGTGAATTGTTGTTGTTCGGGAAAGAAATAAAAACATTTTTGCAAATTTTGTGATATAATTACTTTTGAATAACGAAAGGATTATAAAATGATAACAGACGCTTTTGATAATGCTACACCTGCAATTATAAATCCAGAAGGAAACCCAGACGCAGTCGTTGTTGACGCATGTATTATCACTTTTTCCTACAAAATAGAAGAATATGTATTGTCACGTTTTAAGCCAACACAAATTGGAGAGTTGCATTTTGCGACAGGTATTACACCAGTATGGTTGATTGAAAGAAATGGGAAAAAGTTCGCTTTTTTCAAAACTTATGTTGGTGCGCCGGCATGCGTTGGATCGATCGAAGATTCTTTTGGTTGTATAAAAACCAAGAAATACATTCTTTTCGGTGGTGCTGGTTGTTTAAACAAAGAAATAGCACGAGGCAAAGTAATGGTGCCGAATGCGGCGTGGCGAGATGAAGGAACTTCTTATCATTACATGCCAGCAAGCGATTGGGTAGATATCCAAAATTATGAAAAAGTATCTGAATTTATGAAACAAAGCAAATTGCCATTCGTGATTGGTAAAACTTGGACCACTGATTCTTTTTATCGTGAAACACGGGGCAATTTTGAAAAGCGTAAAGCAGCCGGTTGTATAAGTGTTGAAATGGAAAGTGCAGCCGTTCAAGCAATGTGTGATTTTCGCGGACTTGATTTTTATGTATTTTTTACAAGTGGGGATTTGCTTGATGCACCGGAATGGGATGAAAGGCACGCTTTTGAAGGCCAGGTTGAAGGAACCCAACACGATGCGAAACATTTTGAAATCGCTTTGGAACTTGCAGATTTTATAAGTTAATCAAAATAAAAAGTTCGTAAATGTGTAAAACGGTGGTGGTTTTTGACACCTAACTTACGAACTCGTGCAAGTATTGGAAAACAAAGAAAAAACCGCAGAAATGCGGTTTTATTTATTTTGGCAGCCCTACTCGGATTTGAACCGGGATTCTCGCCTTGAAAGGGCGGTGTCCTAACCATTAGACGATAGGGCCATGGAAAGCATAAAAAAACTGGCGGGATTGACGGGGCTCGAACCCGCGACCTTCTGCGTGACAGGCAGACGCTCTAAACCAGCTGAGCTACAACCCCAGTGCCGTGACGGTATAATATAATTCTTTTGTGGCAAAATCAAGCATTTTTTGCAAAAAATTTACAATTTTTCACGATGGTGCAGGGCGCATACAAAAAACACTGCGCCGGCGACGAACAAGATGCCGGACAATAACTGGCCCATGGTCAGGCCCCAACTGGTCAGGAAACCAATCTGCGCATCGGGCGCGCGGAATAATTCGCAAATAATCCGAAACACCGCATAGAACATCGCCATCGCCCCGCACAGCGCACCCGGATACTTTTTCAAATTCGTGAATCGATAAAGGCAGAGCATAATCGCAAACAGCAATACACCTTCGGTTGCGGCTTCGAACAACGGACTTGGATAGCGGGGCACATCGGAAACGCCGCGGAAAAATACGCCGATTGGGGAATCCGTCGGTCGGCCCATAATTTCGATATTTATGAAATTCGCGATGCGGCCAAAGAAAAAACCAATCGGTGCGACCAGTGCGATTAAATCCAAGACCTGCAACGCGCGTCGCCATTTCTTGGCGAATATAATCGCCGCAACAATTACCCCCAGCAGTCCGCCATGAAAACTCATTCCGCCATGCCACACGGCCAAAATATCCAACGGATGCGCCAAAAAATACGTCAGGTTATAGAACAACACATACCCAAGCCGCCCGCCGATAATTACACCCAATATCACGGCGGTCAGCAAGTCATCAAGTTCTTTTTTGGATAAAGGCAATTCGGCATTTTTCGACCGTCCAATCCGCCACAGTATGACGTATCCCGATATAAATGCGATGATATACGCAATCGCATACCACCGCACCGGAAACCCGGCCACAGAAAAAGCAACGGGTGAAATCGGGTCGAGGACGATTGCCATTTATCGTGCCATATCAATTTCCATCTGTTTCAACGTTCCGCGCAGGCGTGCCACAATCGCTCCAAGGCGCGCGTATTCTTCCGTCGCTTGGTATTCTGGAGTTGCTTTATCGTATTTTGCCTTCTTCTCTTCGTATTTAGCAGATAAAATACGATATGTGTTACCCTTTTGAATCATTGGGTTTATTTTATCCGAAATATAAAATTCCGCATATCTTGTCCCCAAATCATAACGTTCTGCCATTTTTAATTCCCTTTGTTTTATATTTATCGTGTTATATCTTTCCCGGTCTGTCCACGGCCTATGACCTTGCCCATGGTCGGCACAATCCCAAGTTCGTTCAGTATCTTTTGCGAAACTGGTTCATCATAATTCCTTAGACTCCATGCTTTAGAACCCAACTTTCCCCGCAAGGCATCGGCTCGATTTTGCAATGTTTTTTGACCTTCTGTGATAAATTTCTGCCCCTCTGGGCTCAACTTGCGTTTTGCCGTCGCAATTTGTTTTCTTAACACTTCTTTTTCATCATCACGTTCCATGGAATCAAGTTCTTCCTGCCACTGTGCCACTTGCCCAGCCAAAATCAATTCCCTCAATGTTTTGGTTCCATCGTCAAAATCTTTCTTCATTTTGGCAACGCCGGCATCGTGTCCCGCGGACTTACTCGTGTCATCTTTTTCCCATCTTGACCGATTTATCGGATCGTGATCTGTGTCGTATTTTCTTTTATGACTTCTATACATTCTTTACCCTTTTGTTTTTTTGTTCTTGAAACTTTTTAGCTATTGTATTATATTTTTTTTGAATAACAAGGAGAAAAATTATGCCCACAAAAAAAACACCTGTGCGTAAAGTTGCCGTGGCCAACCCAAAAACCGGCGGCATCGATATGTATCTTAAAAAAATATTTACCCTAATGTTCGGTGCCGTTGGTGTGACGGCAATCACAACATTTATCACAATTTACCTTGGCGGCATACGATTGCTGGTGTCCACCGGCGGGATGACACCGTTTTTCTATATCATGGTATTCGGTGGTCTTGCGCTGTCCATCTGGGCCCAGGCGCGGGCGTTTTCAATGCGGCCGGCGGTCGCGGCGGTGTTGCTGTTCACCTATGCGGTGATGATTGGATTCGCACTTACGCCGATTGTTTGGGGCGGGCTTTCAGTCAATCCGGCATCAATCCTTTGGGCGTTTATAATCGCCGCAATAATGTTTGCGTGTATGGCGATGTTCGGATATAAAACCGTAAAGAACCTGTCGTTCCTTGGAATTTTCCTGATGATGGGAATGATTGGTTTAATCTTGGTCGGAATTGTTTCAATGATTTGGACTCTGGGCGGCACATTTTCAACAATCGTATGTGCGGTCGGGGTCTTGGTGTTCGCACTGTTCACCGCGTATGATATGCAGAATTTGAAAAACGCGTACAATGTTCTTGGCGATGATATGCAAAAGGATCAACTTGCGGTGCTGGGCGCGCTGCATTTGTATATATCGTTTATCGCAATGTTCCAATATGTGTTGGGATTGCTAAATCGGAATTAAAATAATAAAAAGAGGAGTAAAAATGGCATATAAAATTGATAAAAACAAATGCATCGGGTGCCATACATGTATGGGTGTATGTCCAATGGGCGCAATCAGTGTTGATGCCGACGGCAAATGCGTAATCGACCCGACAAAATGTGTGGGCTGTGGCGCGTGCGCATCGGTTTGCCCCGTCACCGCAATCGCCCCGGCAGAGTAGTTGACTGACCAAAGGAGATAAAAGTGGCAAAGAAAATACAAGATATGAAACAATATGTGTTTGATTTACTCGCCAATGGCAAGAAAATCGTATATTATGCTAAAACTGCACGCATTTCTGCAAGACCCGGGGTTGTTGGTGAAAAAATTGTAACCACATTGGCCAACGGTCACCAAGAAACGGTTAATGTTGCCAAAGCCGGTGATATGGTTGCAACAAATCCTGGGGGCGAACAATATATTATCAGTGCCGAAACATTCAAGAAAAAATATGAAATTGACCCAAATAATCCGAAAGTTTATCGTCCAAAGGGTGGTGCGCAACAATTTTTAAGATTGGATGAAGATATTGATTTCGTTGCACCGTGGGGTGAAGATATGCATATGAAATCCGGTGACTTTATCAATGTGACAGATCGCGAAAAGGGTGATATTTACGGTATTGGTCAAAAAGAATTTTTTGAAACATATGGTCAATGCAACCCAGACGGCAAATTGTTACCACGGATGATGGGTGGCAATCAGATTATTAGATAAACGCAATCGCATCAGAGCAGTAGGTTGGTTTATATATTTCTTTGGGGGCATCGCCCCCAATTTTTATGCCGAAAACTGTTGCAAAATGCGGAATAAAGGATAATACTTACCAAAGAATTAAACAAAAGGGGTTTGAATTATGCCAGCAAAAAGTGTTAATGATATTGTTGCGCTGTGCAAGCGTCGCGGATTTATATTTACCGGGTCCGAAATTTACGGCGGCCTGGGTGGGACATACGATTACGGCCCGTATGGCGTGGAATTGATGAAGAATATTCGTGCCGCGTGGTGGAATGCGATGATATATTCGCGCAATGATATCGAAGGGCTTGATGCGTCACTGATTGGCAACCGGCTTATGTGGAAATATTCCGGGCACGAAGGTGGCTTTTCCGACCCGTTGGTTGAATGCAAGAAATGCGGTGCCCGCATGCGCCAAGATAAAATGCGCGACCAAACAAAGTGCGACAATTGCGGTTCGACCGATTTAATGCCGCCGCGCGAATATCAATTGATGATGGGGCTTTCCATTGGTGCGGTTGCCGATGGCGAAGTGAACGCGTACCTGCGCCCGGAAACGGCAACGACAACATATATAAATTTCAAAAATGTTTTGGATTCCACACCGCATAAATTGCCGTTCGGTATTGCCCAAATTGGCAAGGCGTTTCGTAACGAAATTTCCCCGCGCGGCTTTGTGTTCCGCATGCGCGAATTTGAACAGGCGGAAATGCAATACTTTGTCCGCCCGGGCGAAGATGAAAAGTATTTTAATGCGTGGCGCGAAACGCGTATTGCGTGGTGGACAAATGTGCTTGGGATACCGGCGAATAAATTGCGATTCACACCGCACGAAAAATTGGCGCACTATGCCAAGGCCGCGGGTGACATTGAATACGAATTCCCCGATGGATTTGATGAGGTCGAAGGTGTCCATAATCGCCAGGACTTTGATCTTGGGTCGCACACGAAATCGCAGGCCGAATTCAAGATTGCGGCAAAAGTTATGGAAAATAACGACAGCACGATAAAACTTTGCTATTCTGACCCGCAAACGGGCGAAAGTTTTATCCCATATGTTATCGAAACCGCGATGGGTGTGAACCGCGCGATGATGGCACTGATGATAGAGGCATATACCGAAGAAGCGTTGCCCGACGGCAAATCGCGCACGGTGTTGAAACTTAAACCCGCGCTTGCACCCGTCAAGGCGGCGGTGATACCACTTGCACGCAATGTCCCGGAATTGGTGGGTTTGGCGGAAAATATTGAAAACGATTTACGGAAACTTGCCATCGGCCGTATTGAACTTGAAAATTCCGGTAATATCGGTAAGAACTATCGTCGACATGACGAAATTGGAACGCCGGTCTGTATCACCGTTGACCACCAAACACTGGAAGACGGCATGGTTACAATGCGTTTCCGCGACACAATGGAACAAACCCGCATCGCAATCGCGGATGTCCCCGCACGCGTGATGGAAATAATCAGAGAGTGTTAGTGGCTAGTAGTGTCTGGAATTATTCCAGAGAGCAAAGTTCCCCTCTAGAGAGGGGTCCGGCGGAACCGCCGGGGGGTGTGGTCACTAACACTTTTTACTCTTTCACCGCGGGCAACGATGCAACATCGTTATAGAATGAAAGGAACTTTTTTCCTGTGCCGCAATAGAACTTTTCAAGTGAATCATTATATTCGCGTGTGGCTTCGACAAAGCGGGCCTCGATATCCGCCTGGGCGCCTTGGTATCCTGAAAATCCGCCAAGTGCACCGCCAACACCCGCACCCTTCAGGGTTGAACCCAAACGCGCCTTGTTCGAAAAGTCAACCACGCCACCGTCATCTGTATCCATCGTCAACGGGTTAAAGTCATCAATTGTGTACGGGTTTTTATCGGCATCCACTAACTTGCAATCACCAGTTGGGTTACCGTATCCGTCGCGCTGGCACATTCTTATGCCGGTTTTATGCGCCGCTTTCCATTGCGTCCAATCGGCAAGTTTTGTTCCAAACGCCTTGTCTTCGAATCCAACAATAACCGCGGCCATCGGCGCGCCCGCGCGTTTTGCAACCGCGACTTCATAAAATGTTCCCCACTCATTGGACAAATCTTTCTGGATCTTGCGGTTTCCTTTATCATATCCGTATTGTTCGGTTTTACCACTAAGATACCGTTCCCAATCACTGCGATTGATTTCTTCGGGTTTAATTTGCTTGTTATCTGTACCGATTATGTATTTCACAATAAGGCTGTTGTTCACGGCACATTTTTCAAGTCCATCTTCACATACGACTATATCACCATTTGGATGATAATACGCTTTGCCGGTAATACCTGCATCGGCGGTCTTTACGATATTCCCCCATAAACACGTCGTTTCCACGCCACCATCGTTGCACTTTGTGACGCGCAATACCGCATCGCCCGTGGCCATCATGTTGCCGATAACACTACCTGCGGCGGCGTTCACACCGGCATGTAAAATTGTGTCACCGGCAATTTTTCCAGAATACGTGCTTGCGGTCATCAGTGCCGCACCAATCAGCGCGCCCCCCAGTGTCGTGTTCAACTTTTCAGAATTCGTTCCAAACAGGCCGTCTTTACCCGGTTCCTGGGCGCCGACCATATTGCCCGCAACGCCCGCCGCGACCGTTGCCGCCGCGATTTTAAGACCTGCTTTGTTCTTTTGTTCTTCGTTCAAGACGCGGATAACATCATCATGCGTTGGCGCATTGTCCGCCGGGAACGTCACGCGCATCGCGTCCGGCAAATATGACGAAGACGGAAAGTCCGAAATATTGCAATTCACCGCATCGCCCGCCGCGAGGGTTCCACGCGCCACGGTCGTGTATTCCAACGCACCGTTTGCGCCGATTTTCCGCATTTCTACAACCGCGACACAGGTCGGCTTGCCGCCCGCACCGCGCCCCAGTGTCGGCACATCCCAAATAAATTCACCATCGGGATAAATCGCCGCGCAATTATTTAATGTGCTGTAATCTGCGCCCGCGGTTTTATCGCCACTTTTTATTTTGTCCGCGATTGTTTTATCCGCCACGCGCACGGGCAAATCCATATCGACCGGCGTGTCCGGTTCGTTCGCGATGGAATCATAGTATTGCTGTTCCAGTGCCACGGTATTTTTATACGAATTCGCATAGTTTCGCGAAAGGTTTCCAACGCGTATTCCGCCAAACGCATCGTGCGCCGATGTGCCCACCAATATGGACATAATTGAACATAAAATCGCGCGATTCCTTTTCATATAAAATCCTTAGAATTGTAGTCTCAGGCGCATACCGACATCAATCAAACTAAGCCGTCCACTTTCATACCAATTCGTATAGTGGAACACACTGTCGTAATCCGCCTGAACTTCGCCCCCAAGGCCGTCCGACAACCATTCAATCTGCGACAAAATGATACTGCCCGATGTTTTGACTTTTCCAAGGTTCGCATAACGCGCAAACAAATCGACCTTTATCCCACCGCCAAGGTCAGTTGTTATACCGCCTTCGACCATAAATGCCAATTGTTCGGTCGTGCCGCCGTTATGATACGCGTATATATCGGAAACACCTGTAAGACGGCCAGCAACGCCAACCGTGGTATTCAAATCTTCGATAATCGTGTAATATGTGTCGTCATATACAACATAGTCCGCAATCGTATTCAACGACAACCCAACGCCCGCACCAATATATGGCCGCAGTGACCCGCCCGCCACATACCCGGTATATGAATCAAGGTTGTAATAGATATTTAGCATGGTTGTATTTGCGGTTATTGCGCCACCTTCGACAGATGTCTGAACCGTCGCCGCACCCGTGTATTCCGCCGTGTAAACATGATCCGGATAACTTAACCCCGAATAGCGGGTATATGAAAAGTCCACACGAATATCATTATTCAGCGCCGAACCAACTGAAACCTGAAGTGGGATAACCGTGTCGGTTTGAAAATCCGCGGCCGCGAACGCGCCCGGTACAACATAGGCATCTTTTTCGCCCAAATAATCCGCCTTTATCGACCCCATAACACTTGCGGCATAGGCGACCGAAAAACCAACATACAAACCACTGTCCGCAAGGCGGTCATAATCAGACGGCAAATAATACTTGCGCCCCGCCGCAGTTGCCGCAGAGCCGACCTGGGGCAGAGTGCCTGTCACACGTGTCGCCGGCACAGCAACACCGGAATTCGCAACCAAAACAGTACCGTTCGCCGCTGGCAATTGAACCGTCCCTGGTTGCACTGGATATGCGGCCTGGGCCTGCATCTGTTGCTGATATTGTTGTTGATAAAGTGGAACCTGTGGTGACGGATACGCTGGATACGCCGCAGACGCGATGCGTGATGCACCGAAACAAAAACCAAGAAAAGTGGCGGAAAACCCGAACTTCCTCATACTTTTACTTTCGCTCTCTTGGGGGTATTATATCACAAAATCGACATTAAAAAAAGCACTTTAATATGAAAACAGTTCTAAAAGATTATTCTTATAGATACCACTAATTTCGATGATAGGATTTGGCGACACCTCCCGGCGTTTCACGCCGTACTCCTCTGGCCAGAGGAGAATTTCGCTTTCGTCCTTGTCGCGGCCCAAATTCCCCTCTGGCTAGAGGGGTGGCCTCGCTGTAGCAACAGCGAAAGCGGGCCGGGGTGTCGCGTTGGCACAAATTTTCATCATCCAATTTCATAACGAAAAACGGACCCAATTGGATCCGTTTTTTAAACTATGCCTGTTTTCGGCCGTTTTAGAACATAAAGTTAAACCGAAAACCGCTTTCGATTTTAACATTTGTCGTGTTTGCCGACATACGCGCGCCGGTATCATACGTGTCTTCAATATACCACGCAAGTTGCGTGCCCGGCGTAAACTGGTATGCTAGCGTAAGTGTCAACGCATATTCATCGAAACGATCGTTCATATCTTTGAATCCGTTAACCAACCCCTTTACCTTTGCTTGGACAACAGGACTCAAATTCGATAAGTCCGTATAAACACCTTCCAAACCATTTGTTGCGTGATGTTTATATGTGAACCCGATTCCACCAGAAAGTTTATCAGACATTTGATAAAACACATTTGCACCGGCATTAACTTCCCATGTGGACTTAATATTCACAGATAATTCCCTTGGTAATCCAGGCAACATGGCCCTAAGCACTGACACATCGATTTCGTTGTTATGGTTGCCCCACGTGCGCAATATTTCACCGAACACACTGGCGGTAAGGTCCGTCCAACGGTAACCAAATTTCGTTCCCAAATGTGCGCCCCAACGACCGTTCGAATAATTGTCATAATTAAAGACAGGTTGCGGGTGCGCTGGGTCGACAACAGTTGAAAGACTCAAACTCCCTTTCATCCGTTCAACGCCGCCAAGGTGGAAATCGCCGTACATATCCCAAACAAAGCCGTCCGCTTCATCAATTATACGATATGTTGTTCCCAGACGCCCAAGGTGAAAACCTTTGCGATTGATATCCGGGTCGTATGTATATCCCGCAATTAAATGCGCCACCCAGCGGTCGGTTATCCCGACGCCAAATTCCTGCATCGGGCGCCAGATTGGGAATTCCGTGCTGCCGTTATGGCCGCGCAGAACCTGATTTTCAGTAGAATCAGTGATTTTGAACATGACCCCCAGGGTTGTTTTAGAATACACATCCAACGCGCCCGGCAAGAACAATGGATTTTCCATGTTTGCCGCCATCGCCGAAGTTGCCATGGCCGCCGTAGCCGCCGCGATACCAAATATTTTTTTCATTTTGATTTTCCTTTCGTTAAAAGTTTTTTTAACCAACCCCCATTATTGGCAAGATTGGTATCACACCCCCACACCGCCCATTCTTGGCAACAGTGCTGTTTCGGGAATATGACCCAGATATGATTGCGCAACTAAAAAATAAAGTCAAAGATTTTGTGATAACCCTTGAAATCTGTGGCAAAAAACACTATCATATTATAAAAGTGTAACAGAAGATTCAAATGGATACGAACCTAAATAAACTTATTGCCATGGCCGCGGGTCAAAATCGCGATTGTTTCGATGAAAATTCCATTTCATCGGAGGTTCGTGGTAAAATTGATGATGCACTCGATTCTATATTTCGTGGCAAAAGCATATTGATTTGGACGCGTGGTGGAAAACTTTGTGACGCGTGGAAATCAGCCATGGACGAATTACGCGACGAAATCTTTGCAATAAAAAACACCACGCCGATTATCGAATACCTGCGCATTGCGGTTTTTGCCTTGCGTGAAAAATGGAACATAAAAATTACGCAAAGCAATGAAAGAAATTCTGTGGTGGACGGCGCATCCAATGCGGAATTGAATGACTTGAAAAATTATGCAAATTCACTCATAGAATCGGGTATGCGGGTAATAAA
Source organism: uncultured Pseudomonadota bacterium (assembly GCA_937885575.1). Classification (GTDB taxonomy): domain Bacteria; phylum Pseudomonadota; class Alphaproteobacteria; order Rs-D84; family Rs-D84; genus Enterousia. Next base: position 63,274 of record CALABO010000017.1, read on the forward strand.
GGATTTAATCTCCGTTGGCGCATTTGCATGTTCCGAACGCGGGACACAGAAAACACGATTTATGAATATGGAACGCGCAAAGACCCGTGAACGCGAACACGAACGGGTGCGGAAAAGGTAATAGGTGTGCGAAATGAAAAATACTAATGACATTTCAAACGGCACAAAAAATTTGTTGGCCCACGCATATCAAAAAGTATATGACGCCTTGGTAAAGGCATACTTGGCTAAGGGACAGACATGGGGTCGGTCGCAACAAAGCGCAAGTCGCCGAATGAAACAAATCATAAATACCCACGAAAATAATAACCCTGTAATAGAGTACCTAAGGAAATTTAACGATTCTCATTATTCGGCCACGGCAAAAAAGAATATGATATGCCCGGGCATGGATGAAACAGATCCGGAATCTTTGAATGTTGATATGACAGATACGATTATAAATGCTATCAACAATTTTGAAAGTATCATTGCCGATGCATCGCCAAAGGTTTTATGTGTGTTGAACCGAACACCGGCACCATTTAAACATTCCGATATGTTAAACAAACAAGATTTTACTTCATGGTTCTATGGCAATCCGTATCAGTCGGATATAAAAGAGGTCGGGGATTTTGAAACCTTTTATCGTCGATACTTTTTGCGGCAATCGCACCGGTAATTCATTTATGCTTATACGCCAAAACCAGTGGCACCAATTTATCAAAATCATTTGCGTTCACCCAATCGCGCGGAATTTTTATTGCATTATGCTGACCCGCCGACATTTTTGGTAATATGGAATTATCACGCGCATTTATGATTTGCCGCACTTGCACCCGCGCACCGCGACTTTCATTCGGGATAACAAAAGTAATTTCATCACCGGTCTTTATTTCATTACGCAGTTCAAGTGTGATTTCCGAATCATTTTTTGCGGTAACCACACCCGCCGCATGATATTCGGACACCGACCGCGCGGAATCATAGTTATGCGCGTCCGGCGGCACCGGCCCATCAAAGAACGCCGTCGTATATCCGCGCGATTCCAACACGTTCAGCATTTCCATATATTTCGCCGGGTCAAAATTTTCCGGGTCACGCGCCCACGCGTCCATCGCCGCACGATACGCATGAACAACACTGCCCACATAGTATTCACTGCGGTTGCGGCCTTCAATTTTTAATGAATCGGGCCCCGCGGCAATTACTTCGGCTAACCTTGGCATCAGACACAAATCCTTGGAATTCATAATGTATGCGCCGCGTTCGTCTTCGGTAATCGGCATTTCAATACCACTTTCACATTCGCGCAAAATAACATCGTATTTCCACCGGCACAGTTGCGCGCACGCACCGCGATTCGCCGGCCGCCCCGTGATAAAGTTCGACAGCAAGCACCGCCCCGAATACGACATACACATCGCACCATGCACAAAAATTTCAAGTTTAATATCGGTACATGCGCGCCGAATTGAAATAAATTCGCGGTGTGAAACTTCGCGCGCCAACACGCACAGCGACGCGCCCGCGGCCTGCCAAAATTTCACCGACGCGGCGGAGCAAATATTCGCCTGGGTCGAAATATGAATCGGAATGTCGGGATGGTGTTCGCGCACCCACACTAAAACGCCCGGGTCGGACACAATCAGCGCATCCGGCGATAAATATCGAATTATTTCCGACACGCGCGGCATATTTGCATATTCAGAATCGTGCGCAAACAGGTTGAACGCCAAATAAACCTTTTTCCCCGCCGCATGCGCAAGTTCGATTCCGGTTTTAACTTCGTCGGTTGAAATTTTCGCCCGTGCCCGCATTGAAAACCCCGGCAGGCCGGCATAAATCGCATCCGCACCATACAGAATCGCGGTTTTGAATGCATCCAACGTCCCCGCCGGCGCCAAAAGTTCAGGCAGTTTTATCACAGGTCTAATACTAACCCGCCACCCGTCATTTGCAAGATTTTTTTGAAAAATATTCTTGATTTGCCCCGCGCGATATGTATAATTAGGGGGCATTGCCAGTTTAGCTCAGTTGGTAGAGCATCTGATTTGTAATCAGAGGGTCGTTGGTTCAAGTCCGACAACTGGCACCACCAGTTTTCATTAGAAAAAACCGCGGTCATGCGGTTTTTCGTTCAAAAAATCTTGCAAATGGCGGGCAAATAACAAAAAAACGGAATCATTCGATTCCGTTTTGTTTTAGTTATTTTCCTGGCGTTCTTTTTCGCGTTGCTCGACCGCGTTCGCGACATTTTCAATTTGCAACAATTGGTTTTCCAGTGCGCCCCGTTCGGAATTTTTATAACCCGTTTCTTCCGTTTTTGCCGGCGCACCATCTTTATTTGAATCATCAACCACACGCGGATTAATCAGGTTGTCGTAAATTTTTTGTGCCTCACGCGAACCCTCTATGTCACGCAGCAACAGTTTGCTTGTTTCGCCCGGGATAAACCATTCGTCCAGTTTTAATGCTGTAACCTGCATCACTGGGCGGGTGCGCGCGTCGACTAACCAAGCCGGCACGCGTGGCGTATCGGAAAAATACCAAAGCGCGACCCAATAGAAAACGCCCATAACAACAATGCCACGAACGATTCCAAAGATTACGCCCAATGTGTGGTCGGTGACACTCATCACGCTGGCCTGAATTTTATCGCGCAATTTCTGGTTAAAGAACCCGACAATCAGCAATATAACAAAGAACACAATGAAATATGATGCGACCAATGTGCCCACGGTTGATTCAGGCAATCCGAACCAACCCTGGAGTAATTTATCAAGCATCGGTGACACGAACCGTGCGGTTATTGCCGCGACCACCCAAGACAACGTTGCGATGGTTTCATAAATTCCGCCGCGTATCGTCGCCCACACCGTGGATGCAAGCAATATTCCAACATACGCATAATCAAGTCCGGTCAAATTAAACATCGTGCTTTCCTGTTATTTATTTCTTTTTGCGACAAAGAACCAAAACCAATCCTACAACAAAAATCCCAAGGATTCCGTAATAGAACCAGTTCGCGTTCCATTTAATTAGTTTTTTTTTGCGTCCGCGTTTTCGGTCTTTTCAACAACGCGTTCAACGATTGCCGATGTCCGGTCCGCATGTGCACTGCGAAACGCGGCCGCATCAGATTCCATTGCTTTCTTGTTGTCGGCGGCAACCCCCTTGGCGGCATCGTCCATATCAATTTCTATTGCGGCGCGGATCGAATCACCCATGGAATCGCCATAGCCCTGGAAACACTTTTCGCCAACGACCATCACCGGCACACCACCCGATTCGTATTCGCACTTTTTAAGTGTCGCCATAAATTCATCACGGTTTGCCGATTCCATAACATTGACCGTTGTCACATTCAGATTCGGATATTCATAAATCAAATTCTGTGAAATAAATTCGCGCGCATGATGACAATGCGGACACGTCGGCGAATAGTAAATCGTAATATCCGCGGCCATCGCGTTGCCAATAAACATCGCACCCGCAAGTGCACCAAACAAAGTTACTTTTTTCATTTTTTCTCCTTTATTACTTTGCATGGTGATTATAGAAACTTCCATTATCATAGCGCAAGTGGTTTTTAATAAAAAACAAACATTTTTTCCTATGGTCGCGGCCATGTATTTTTGCAAGAATGCCCCCAGGGGGTGATAAAATATGTTTAACCTTAATGAATATCCATTGCCATTTCGTGAAACAGACCTGGTCCCGTATATGTCCGTTGAAACGGTGCGCACGCATCATGATAAACACTTGGGCGCATACATTGCAAACCTAAATAAACTAATCGATGGAACAGAATACGCCGACATGGATTTGCGCGAAATTATTTTGAAATCGCACAGGGATAAAAACGCGACAAAAATTTTCAACAACGCGGCGCAGATTTTTAATCACGAATTCTTTTTCAATTGCCTTGGACGCGGGAATACTTTGATTCCAGATTTAATATCGGACGCGTTTGGCGGCACGGCGGAATTCAAAGAAAAATTCAAATCTATTGCGAACGATGTCTTTGGTTCGGGTTGGGTCTGGGTTGTTATGCGGCCCGATAAAAAGTTTGAAATTATCGCAACGAAAAATGCGGACACACCGATTACCGATGGATTAAAACCCGTGCTTGTTTTGGATTTGTGGGAACACGCGTATTATTTGGACTATCAAAATCGGCGCAGTGAATTTATTGATAATTTCCTGGAATTCCTAATCGATTGGAAATTCGTCCTGGATAATTTGAATGTGGAATAATTTTTACGCGGCAAGTTTCATAAGTCTAACATCATCAAATTCCGCGTACCGGTTAAAGATTGACTGCGCCCGCGGGCAAAGCGATAAAATCTTTCGATGTTCCCGACGCGCAGATTCCACAACGCACCGCACCAGGTTTTTGCATACATCACTGTTTTCAAACGCGCCATCGATTTGCGTGGATTCAATAATTAAACGATTTGCGCCGACATAGACAATATCTATTTCACCGATTATTTTACCGTCACACTTTGCACAGAATCCATTTCCATTTGAAAGTTTTTGGTATTCAATATCTAATGACATATTGCCCCCCCCATACCAAAACTATATCACGCGCGCCGCATAGCATAAATATGAATGTTTGCCGAAAACCCGGTATGTTTTCCGCAATATTATGCTTCGTCATCTATTAACATTTGCACAAACCTAAATTATCAACGTTATGTAGTGCGCCGTTTTTTGTATTGATTTTTTACCCAATATAGTGTACCATTTTGCTTGATGATGGTGGTTTACCGTCGTCTGGAGATTCCAAACTCCATACTTCGTTGTCAGTGATGACATAAAAAATCTCCAACCTATGGGTTGGAGTGTGTGGAATATATTGAATACACACAACAATCCTCGAAGTATTGTTTTGGAAACTCCAGCCCACTAAGATTTTTTCTTGTTGGGTATTTTATTATACAAACAATACACAAAGGAGATTAAAAATGAAATTAAACAAATTTCAAAAAGCCACTTTTGATACAATAAAGGAATTGGCCGAAGAAAAGAAAAATCAGATAAAATTTTCGGCCGATAAAAACGGCGTGCATCGCAATTATGTTTTGCTTTCGCCCGATACGAATGAACAAATTTTTACAATAAAATTTCGCGCAGCAACCGAAAATTTACCGTGGCGTTGTGATTTAATTGTGGACGGTGAAAATGTAAATTTACCCCAAGATTCAATCTATGAAATTATGGAAATTTTGCGTGACAGACACATCACAGGAAAAGAGATTGATAAAAAAGTTACGGAACACATGGACCAAACAAAGGTTCTAAAATTTTTGGGCCGTTTCCAAACAAAGTAATAAATATGGTCGGATAACACATCCGACCAATTGGATTCTGTGAAGGGGGGGTAGGTATGAAAAAAATTTTTTCATTGTTGTTTTTATGTATCGCATTTTTTCCGGCATATGGTGCAATGGAGTGTGATTCTTTTGAACCCTCGTTTGGTGAAGACGTAAGTACGAAGCATTGGCTTTCAGACTATGGTTCGCAATACTATTATTGTGGTGATCATAGTGGTGATGATAATGGCTGTCCTGATGGTGTTGATGTTTTTGCAAATGGTCGATCAGGTCCGGGTTTTTACACGTGTCATTCTGCGGGACCAGATTGGGCTTATGTCGATCCGGTGCGTTGGATTTCGGATTGTACGGGTGATCCCGATACGGAACGTAGGGCACATGATACTTATGAGTGGGTGGTTAATTATGCTTTTTTTTATAATAGGGATGTTGGAGATAGCGCAAAAAATATCTGTAAAATCTCACGAGGTGTTATAGATTCTTATTTATCTGATTGCGAATTTACGGGTGGCGAAGTATGGCGTTTGAATTGTTTTTGTTATGATCCATATGAAGATGATGGACCGTATAAATGTAAACTAAAACCAACCAAATTTAATTATAGGGCATGCAGTTCGGATTCCGATTGCACGGGAATTGATAACACGGTGCGGCCGTATTTGCATTCGACGGCGTGGCACTGTGCATGGCAAAGTGCGGGCGTTCGCGTTTGCACCGCGACCGCATGTGAATCGGGATGGACACCGATAAATGGATATTGCCAGGAAGATAAAAACACGCAAACACCACAATCCGAAAATAAAAATGCCAATTCGGTATCCAATATCAAAACCGAAACGAAAGCGGGCACAAAGAAACCCTGTACTGATTTGGATAATATGGATTCGAATTGCAAATGCATTGTTGTGGGAACGGTGGAACGTGGTGGAAAGTGCGTGTGTCGTGACGATAACCAAGAAATCAAAAATGGCAAATGTGAATGGACTGCAAAATATGTTGCGGGTTTGGAAAGCGACCTGGACAGCAAATTTAACGGTTTAACCGCAACGATTGGTGGGTTCGAAAAGAATGTTTGGCGTGATGAAAACGGCGAATTTAACACCGCGCGCCTTGCGTCGGACAGTATTGCGGGTGTTGTTTTGGGGACCGTTGGCGGAATTGTGATGTCAAACCTTGTCAAAAAGGCCCAGGTTAAACAGGGCTTCGAAGACATCGGTTGCTATATCGGCGGTCAATCCGTCGCCGGCTATGGCGATGAATTTAATGTCGGACGCTAGTTCCCTCAAATGGGACATCACTTTCGCTGTGTATCAAATCCGTGAAAAGTTTTTTTGAATTATCTTTCCGCTTTTGCGCAGTGCCGCCGATTCCGCCGGTGACATTTTTGGCGCCAATGTCGCAACAACACCGTTCGCGCCAACAATGCGTGGCAAAGACATTGCAATCACATGTGCGCCCGTGCCCGTGACGATTGATACAGTTAAAATTCTGTGCTCGTCATTTATGATGCACTTTATCAAATCTGCAACCGCGGCGCCGATTCCGTCCCATGTTGCGCCACGCCCGCGAATAATTTCATACGCCGCATTGCGAACATGTTCTTCGATACTGTTGCGAATGGCGGCGGTGAGTGGAACTTTCACTTGGCGACAAAAATCATCAAGTGATAATCCGCCAACGGTAATCGACGACCAGTCAATCACACTGCTGTCGCCATGTTCGCCAAGCACATAGGAATGAACCGATTGTGGCGACACGTCAAGTCCCCGCGCAAGTATCGTGCGCAAACGCGCGGAATCAAGCATAGTGCCCGTTCCAATCACGCGCGCCGGGGGCAGGGCGGACAGTTCCTGGGCCAACATAACCATCACGTCCAACGGGTTTGTTACAATAATTAGAATCACATGCTTTGGGTCAACATTAGCCATAACGCGTGGCACAATGTCGCGAATCACTTCGGCATTGTGATGCAACAGGTCGGTGCGCGTTTCGCCTGGCTTTTGATTCGCGCCGGCAGAAATGATAACGATGTCCGAACCGCGAATTCCACGATAGTTATTCACGGCGGAAATATCAACATTAAATCCAAATGTCGCGGCATGCCCCAAATCTTCGGCGGCGGCGCGCGCCCGCACACCGTCACGGTCAAACAGAACAATTTCATGCACCAGGCCGGTATTTTTCACCGCCGTTGCAACCGCAGAACCAACCGAACCAATACCAATAATCGCAACTTTCATCTCTCTACTCCTTTGCGGTGATTATAACATATTTTTAGTGTTAGTGTAAGTGGTTAGTGTAAGTAAAAAAGACGGGCGCAACGCGCCCGCACACTAATCACTAACACTTACACTAACCACTATGTGCTATTTCGCGAACGAATAATCCATCTTCAAATGATCCGGGTTATACGTGCCGTTCATGATGCCAAGGGTATCTTCGACTATAACAATTTCTTCGTTCGTTGGAATCATGAAAACTTTGATTTTGCTGTCGTCCGCGCTGATTACGGATTCGCCCGCGTCAAGGCGCGCCAACGCGCGCGCATTTTTGTCCGCGTCGATTTTGATTCCCAATTCCTGCAACCCCTCACAGAATTTCCCGCGCAGGTAATCATCATTTTCGCCCACGCCCGCGGTAAAGACCAACGCATCCACATGCCCCAATTCCGCCATAAACGCACCGAT
>CALABO010000018.1 GCA_937885575.1 uncultured Pseudomonadota bacterium
GCGGAAAACGAAGAAGAAAATCGGTAAAATAAAAAAACAAAGGGCAAAATATGGCGACACTGACACTTGGAAAATCTGTGACTTTGGGGGCGGTGCAAAGTAAAAAGGGCGATTCTGTTTTCGTGGAACGCCGTCGCCGTGTTGTTGCCCCGGGCAGTAATGAATTGCGCGAAGAACCGGTCGCGCCAACCGCAACAAAGAATAATCCGGCGGATGAAAAATTGCGCGCGGTCTTAGAAGCCGCACGTGCCCGCGAAGAAGAACGTAAACAGCGCGAAGCGGAAGAAGCCGCGGCCCGTGCCGCGCGCGAAGCGGAAATTGCCCGCGAAACTCGCGAATATGAACAGGTCAAAGAGCAACTTGCCGCGCGTGAAAATGCGATGCAAAATACCGAAGAAGAACCGGAACCCGTTGCCGTTCCACGCAATTTTGGCCAGAAAAATCCCGCACATCGGCAAAATAATGGCAAAGATGATGACGATATGCCCGCACGCCGTAATCAAAAATCTGGGGCGGCGCGACGCGATTTTGCGCGGTCTGGGAAAATATCGTTGCGTGATATTGTCATTGGTAATGACGATGATGACGATGAAATCGGCCTGCGTGGGGCAAATCGCCGCCGGTCCGAAGCGTCACTTAAACGTTTCCGTGAAAAGGCGCGTGCGATGTTCAATGCCCCGCAAAAGGTCGCACACGAAGTCGTTATCGGTGATACAATTGTCGTCAAAGATTTGGCGGCGGCGATGGCGGAAAAGGTCGGCAATGTTATCAAAAAATTGATGGAAATGGGAATGATGGTTTCCCAAAATCAATCTATTGATGCGGACACGGCGGAAATTATCGCCGGCGAATTTGGCGCAACCGTAAAACGTGTAGAGGTTAAACCATACGCCGATTTATTGGAACGTGCGCCGAATCCGGAAAACCTTAAACCGCGTGCACCGATTGTGACGGTTGTCGGACATGTTGACCATGGTAAAACATCATTGCTTGATGCGTTCCGCAATGCAAACGTTGTTGCGGGCGAAGCGGGCGGCATAACCCAACACATTTCTTCATACGAAGTTAAAACAAAATCCGGTGCGGTCATAACTTTCCTTGATACGCCGGGACACGAAACATTTACCGCGATGCGTGCGCGTGGCGCGCAAATGGCTGATATCGTGGTCTTGGTCGTTGCGGCAAATGATTCGATTATGCCACAAACGATAGAGGCCATAAATCATATTCGCGCGGCCAAGGTTCCATTCATTGTCGCAATAAACAAAATCGATTTACCCGAAGCCAACCCACAAAAGGTCAAAACGGATTTGTTGCAACAGGAAGTCCAGGTCGAAGAAATGGGCGGCGATGTTCAGTGCGTTGAAATTTCTGCGAAACAAAAAATCGGTCTTGATAAATTGGAAGATGCAATTTTATTGCAAGCCGAAATGATGGACCTGCGCGCGGACCCGGATATGCCGGCGGTCGCCACGGTGGTAGAGGCGAAAATGGAACGAGGGTTAGGCGCGGTTGCAACGGTTATAATTCGCGAAGGGACATTAAAGATTGGCGATGTTTTCGTTGTCGGTGAAACATTTGGTCGCGTAAGGGGCCTGGTTATGTCAAATGGTGAACGCGTGAAAATGGTCAAACCGGCGCAACCGGTTATGGTGTTGGGGCTTGATGCGGTGCCATTGGCGGGCGATATGTTGAACGTTATGGAAACCGAAGCGCAAACACGTGAAGTTGCGGCATGGCGCATACAGCGCGCGCGTGACCGTGCAAACGCGATGAAACGTTCGTCACTCGAAGAACTTTTTGCGAAACAATCGGGCGATAAAAAATTGACTTTGCCGATTGTATTGCGTGCCGATGTCCAGGGCAGTGTAGAGGCAATAAACGACATGTTGCGCGATATTAAAACGGACAAGGCGTCGGTGGAAATTCTGTCGTCTGGGGTTGGCCAAATTACCGAAGGCGATGTGCGCCTTGCGTCCGCGTCGGGCGCGGTCATAATCGCATTTAATGTTCGTGCGGATGCGGCGGTGCGTGATATGGCGCGCGCGGCAAATGTTGATATTCGTTACCACAGTGTTGTGTATCGTATCACCGATGAAATCAAGGAAATTTTGTCCGGAAAACTTGCGCCGGAAAAGAAAGAAAACTTTATTGGCTATGCCGATGTTATCGCACTGTTCACGGTCGGCAAGGGTATTCGTGTTGCGGGTTGCCGTATGAGTGAAGGCGTGATTAAAAAAGACGCGTTTGTGCGATTGCTGCGCGACAATGTTGTGGTGTACGATGGAAAAATCGGCGAACTGCGCCGCGAAAAGAACGAGGTTAAAGAGGTTTCCGGTGGTGTCGAATTCGGTATGAGTTTTGATAAGTATAACGATATCAAAGAAGGCGACCGCGTTGAATGCTACGAAGTCCAAGAAATAAAAGCACAATTATAATCCACCGCCCATTCGGGCGGTTTTTTGTTACACTCCAACCGTTTTATGATATAATTCCCATGTTATGAATTTGTTTGGAATTTTGGTTGCTTTTATTGGGCCTATGATGTGGGCTGTATCCAATATATTTGATTCCTATGTATTGGGTAGTGTTTTTAAGCGGGTGCCAACAACCATTTTTTACATGAATTTAACAAATATATTGGGGATTTTGTGTTTGCCACTGTTTGGCCAAATTCATTCATTGCCGTTGGAAGCATGGTTATTCGTTGGTCTGTTATCAATCATACAGATTGGATATCAATTTCCATATTTTGCTGCATTGAATAAACTTGATACATCTGTGGTGGCCGCATTATTTCAAATGGAAAAAGTTTTTGTTCCGTTATGGGCTTTTTTAATAGTTGGCGAAACTTTACATCCCATTCAATATATAGGTTTTGGTATAATAATATTGTTTTCTGTGTTTTTGAATCTAACCCATGAAAATCGTATCAAGATAAATTCTGGTTTTTGGTTAATGTGCTTGGCCAGTATAATGCTGTCATTCGAAGGAAGTTTTTACAAGGTCTTGTTAGAGGACACTAACTGGGTATCGGTGGCGTTTTGGGTTATGGTGACATCTTTCATTGGACAATTTACAATGTTATTTATTCGCCCCGTTCGTCAAGATATCATAAAAAGTTTCGGCGCATATCGTAAAAAATTCGGCATGTTTGTATTGATGGAATGTTTTGACAGGTTGGCTTCATTAAGCCTTGTGTTCGCACTGGCATTGATACCGATTATTGTGGATTCGGGAATTCAATCAGTTCAACCAATTTTTGTTGCCGTATATGGAATCATTCTTGCAAAATTATTTGGCAAACGTTTTCACGAAGATATATCACGCCAAATCATGATAAAAAAAATATTATGTTTTATCATGATTAGTATTGGTGTAATGATGACCGTAATGGGATAAATTATTCCCCCAACTTTGCCATGAATTCGTCGTGGATTTTTTGTTGTTTTTTTGTCATGGCGGGCATCGGGCCCCAAAAAATGCAAAGCATTTTTTGGGTGATTCTGGTCCGCCATAGGGTTCTGAAACAAGTTCAG
>CALABO010000019.1 GCA_937885575.1 uncultured Pseudomonadota bacterium
GCAAAGCATTTTTTGGGTGATTCTGGTCCGCCATAGGGTTCTGAAACAAGTTCAGAATGACAAAAAACATTTTATTATTACGAAATATTCGTCACAAATGCCTAGCCCTATTGCGGCCTACGCCGCAATGACAATTCTTCTTTAATGTATTTACCAATGGTAATTATTTGCGCGCTTTACGACATTGTGACCAATGATTTAAATCTGTTCCCAATGAATAAATATCATTGTCTACAAAATGCAGGAACATCGGTTGTTCATCGTTTTCATTTTTATAGATTTGAAAATCTGCATAAACCGCCGGTGTTTCTTCCGTCGCATCCTGTGTATATAGTTTAAACACTATTGTTCGGTCATCTGTTCTTAATACCGCTTTTTCGGAATCTACATCAAGCGATTTATACTTGTCCCAAACATTGCTGCATTCTTCTTCTACACAGGTCACATTCAAACATTCTATATCTGTTTCGTGAAAGTTTAATTCCGGTTTTTCGAAAAGTTTTTGTATTTTTCTTTGTGTTTTTCTATCTATATCTTTTGTTTGATAACGATTATAGGGCCATGAGAATTCCGTTCCTGCCGAATTTACCTTTTCTGGAAAAAGACATGCTTTACCGTTTAGAATCAAGCCAATTCTTACATCATCTTGGAAAACATTTATATTGAATACTAACTTTGTATTATAATTTTCATATTGTATTGATTTAAAGTTATCTTCATCCCTAACATATCTCTCTTCTAATGCTTTTTTCTGGCCATCAACAGATATTATTGCATAATTCTCGTATAACTTTACACCTATGGTCGCTTTTTCTCTTGTGCCGTTATCATGGTCAACACACCACAAATCATTTTGAACGAAAACAGGTTTATCAGAACAAGCACACAACCCCAATAAAATTGATAAAACATATAGCGGTTTCATTTTTTCTCCTTTTTTATAGCATTATAATTTTATTATAAATTGCAGTGTTTGACAACACTTTATTCCCCCAACTTTGCCATGAATTCGTCGTGGATTTTTTGTTCGGCATCTGACACCGGGAATTGACGGTACGGAAAATTCGCACCGATTTTTGGGTGCTTCAAAAATGCCGCATGCTGTTTGGCGACTATTTCTGAAATTTCCGGTGCGGGTGCGGTATTTTCAAGTTCCAAATAAACCTTGGCCAAGATTTCAGAGTCAATCAACGCCCCGTGCGCATCGGCACGCGCGGTCAGTGATATTCCAAACCATTTTGCCAATGCGTCCAACGTATAACTTTTTGGCCCAAACACACGATTGCGCGCGATGACCAATGTGTCCGCCATTTGCGAACGCGGAATCGGCGGCAAGTGCAACATTTCCAATTCGTGATTCACAAACGGAAAGTCAAAGTCCAATCCGTTATGTGCAACAATCGTCGAATCACCAACAAATTCCAAAAACTTTGGTGCAACAACGGACATTTTCGGTTTGTCATCCAAAAACGCGTTTGAAATTTTGTGAACCATATATGTTTCCGGCGGAATAATTTTACCTTCGGGATTTATGTATTCGTGAAAAGTTTTGTCCGTAATTTTTCCGTCTACGATTTCCACCGCGCCGATTTCGATGCACCGGTCCCCACGCAGGTATTCGAACCCGGTCGTTTCAATATCAAAACAAATTACCCTTGCCATAATTCCACCATAGTTTTATTATCACAAAAGTTATTATAATGAAACGATGAATGTAATGCCACAAAATCTTAACCCCGAACAAAAGAAAGCGGTCGAAACAACCGCGGGGCCGGTTTTGGTGCTGTCTGGCGCGGGAACGGGGAAAACGCGCGTGCTGGTTATGCGTGTCGCACACATATTGAATATGAAGTTGGCGTTGCCGTGGCAAATTTTGGCATTGACCTTTACGAACAAGGCCGCGAATGAGATGAAAAATCGCATTGCGGAAATTTTGAACGCGTCGGCGGGTGAATTTTATGCGCGCGATTTATGGTGCGGAACATTTCATTCAATATGTCTGCGTATTTTGCGGGCGAACGCCGCGCGCGCGGGGTTAAAGTCGGACTTTATAATCTTTGGCGAAGATGACCAAAAGGCGGTTTTGAAAAACGTCTTTGCCGCGATGGGCGCGGACGCCAAAGAATATGATGCCGGAGATTGGGTTGAAAAAATTTCAAATATCAAAGACCGCGGAAATATCGAAAGCCCTGATGTCGGCGCGCGCACTAAAAAAATTCTTGATGCTTACAATGCGGAATTGCGGCGATTGGGTGCGGTTGATTTCGGCGATATTATTTTGCTGGTGCTGAAACTGTTTGAATCTGCGCCGGATGTGCGCGAAAAATACGCGCGGCAATTCAAATACATTATGGTCGATGAATTCCAAGACACAAATAATGCACAAATGCAATTTTTGCAATTGTTAACGCGCGACGTGGCGTGTCCGAATGTGTGTTGTGTCGGCGATGATGACCAATCGATTTATTCTTGGCGCGGGGCAGAGATTAAAAATATTTTAGAATTTGAAAAAAATTTTCCGGGTGCGCAAATCATACGTCTTGAAACAAATTACCGCAGTACCGGAAATATCCTTGGTGCGGCGAATTCATTGATACGGCATAACAACGGGCGATTGGGCAAAGACCTGCGCCCCGCGGACGAAAAGAGTATTGGGGAACCGGTGTATGTCCTAACCGTGCCATCAAATTATGACGAAGTAAAACTGATTGCCGACACGATTTTGCGATATGCGAACGGGCGGTATTCTGACTTTGCTGTTTTGATTCGCACTGGTTCACTTTCGCGCGGATTCGAAGAAGAATTCGCAAGTGCGCGGATTCCGTATCGTTTGGTTGGAACAACAAAGTTCTATGACCGGATGGAAATTCGTGATGTTATTGCGTATGTGCGTTTGTTGGTGCACCCGACCGACGATGTTTCTTTTGCGCGCGTTATCACGCGGCCACGGCGCGGATTTGGTCCAACGGCAATTGCAAAAATGCGTGCTGCGGGTGGTTCACTGCTGTCCGGATTGCGTGTGGCAAATTTTGGGGGCAAGCAAGGAATCACCGCGAACGAATTTTTATCTGTGTTTGATTTTGATTGGCAATCTATGCGCCCCGCGGACGCGGTAAAAAAGTTATTGGAAGATTCAAAATATATGCAATACTGGCGCGAATCCAAAGATCCTGATGCCGAAGAAAGAATTTCAAACATTCGCGATTTGATTTCAAATGTTGTATCGAACTATGACAGTTTGCCGGATTTCTTGGAACACGCGGCATTGATGACAACCGATGATAACGATAATGAAATTGGCGCGGACAGTCCGGCGGTAAATGTAATGACAATTCACGCCGCCAAAGGGTTGGAATTTGACACTGTGTTTTTGCCCGCATGGGAAGACGGTATTTTTCCGAACGATAAATCAATCAAAGAAGGCGGCATGGAAGAAGAACGCCGTTTGGCATATGTCGCACTAACGCGGGCGCGGCGTCGTGCAATAATCACAAACACAATGTCGCGTGTGATATTTGGTTCGCGGCAATACTATTCGCCGGCGCGTTTTATAACCGAAATGGATAATCGTTATTTGGACTTTGGTGGTCATGCACCGCGATACGAAACTTACGCACGGCAAACCCAACCCAAAACACATACGGTTAAAAGTATCGTTGGAAAATTGGTTGAACATGGCGATCTTGGGCGCGGCGTGGTTATCGAATCAAACGGCGGAATTTTAACGGTCGCATTTAATCGCGCGGGAATTAAAAAAGTTGCCGAAAATTTTGTGAAAATTATCGATTAATTTTTTTATTTCTTTAATGCCTTGATAAATTCTTCGGCCTTTTTCTTGGTGTCGTTATAAAGCGTCTTCAAATCTTTTTGCAGATTTGTTCCAACCGACGCGTCCACAGCATCACTCATCGCCTTGCCACCAATTGATTTTGCAATATCATCTGCGTGCGCGGCAATATAGGCAACCAATGCACCGGTCAGTAATAATGTCATAACATTGCCGTCCAAAATTGAAATAGTATGCGTTTCAGAATTTAACTGAACCGCACCGCCAAGCAACGCGCCACCAATCGATACCACAATCGCAAGTGCAACAAAATAAATTGCCGCATCAATAAACTTTCGAACCTGGGACGAAAGGTTTGATGTTTTGAATATGCCAAGTAATCCATTATATATATCGCCGGCAATTCCTTTGTATTCGGTTTTTTGCACGGTTTCCGCAATCGCGGTAAATGGCAATAATATTATGACAAGGAATAAATCTGCAATTACACCAAACGCAACAAAAGCAAACTTAAACGCGGTGTACACAAACAAAACGACAAACACCAGTCCCATTAAAAATGTGAAAGTACTTGTGCCCAATCCCGCACCCATCATTTTCCAACCGAACTTTATTGCACCATAATAAAACCCGGACATACGCGTTGGCACACACATAATATCAGCGGCGGTTTGGGCATCAATAATCGAAGTATCAACCAAGTGGCCGGCCGCATAATTCCTTATTGCCGCGCACGTATCGGAAAGTTCGAAATTACCAATTTTCGCAACCGTATCTAAAATCAGATTTGCAACATACGAACCGAACGCAACAATCGGTCCCATTATCATACCGAATAAACGTGGCAACCCCATGCCCAACACAATCAACCATATCGCAAGGATTACACCTTTTTTGACAATGTTTTCGACCGTTGGCATTGCTTTAACTTTGCTATCCTTTATCATTCGATACGCTTCGAACATTACCCAGAATACAAACGCAACAATCAAAAATATATTTACAAATCGCACCAATGAATCGTCCAAGATATGCGCCGTGTGCGTCAATGCACTCATAAAAGCAATTCCAAGTTTCGCCTCAACCGGGACGCCGGTTTCAACATATTCGCGTTCGAATCCTGACTCAAAACCATTCAAATCATTTTGCACCGTTTGAATAAGTTCGTCACGGTTATGGTCGGTTGTCCACGCGCCAAAATCACCAATGTCGCCGGTCACCAAATTTGATTCCACCGCAATCGCCGCGCCACCAAAGGTAAGGCACGCAATCAACACAAACGATAAAAATTTTTTAACTATGTTTTTCATTTTTCCTTTATCAATTTGTCTGCGAATTCCTGTGGTTTTTTCCAAGTCATCTTTATCAACTTTTTCAAATCTGTGCCAAAGTTATCAACGCCACCACCACTATCATCAGATTTTCCAAATGGTTCAAACGATGGCACACTTGCAAGAAGTTTATCAACACGTGGCGCAAGCACATAGAAATATATGAATATCAAGCCACCCATAAGCAGTAAAAATCCCCATCCATCACGCATAAAATCGAACGCCCCTGGATAACGCGATTCAATTTGTGCGCGATGCAAATTGAAACAATTTTTAAACGCACCTTTATCCACTGTGCCATTTATTGTGGCCGCCGATTCACATGTTGCAAAAACATTTCGTATTGATAGTGCCTTGGCATCGGTTGGCATTACTTCGCCGACCAACAGTGGTGGAAATATCGCGCTGTATTTATCCACCGGCCCCGGGAAAAATTCATCGGCGGCAAAGAACACCATTGCATACACAATCACAACCTTTAATGATATCGCAACAACCTTTATCGCGGCTTCGACCAAGGTTTTTATCGCGCCATTAACAATACCTGACGCCTTTTTCCATGTTTTTTCAAACGCGGCCGCCGCCGCAAGTAATGGCAAAAATATCACAAGAAAAACAAGTTTGAATATCACCGACAAAATTTCAAAGAATAAATTGAACCCAATCACAACAAACATAATCACAATAAGTAATCCCGCAATCCACGTGAACGCGCCGCCCCCTAATCCCATCCAAGCGTAATTCATTAGTGCAAATCCGCCCGCCGCGCCGGCCAGCATAACGCTGTTGATATTTCCGACAATGCACATAAACGAATTTGAAACAGATGCCATCGGATTATCCGCACCAATTCCCGATGGTACACATTGCACCGCACTGGACAGATTTGTTGCCGCCATGGAAAGTTCCGTACCAACATACATTACCGGTTGAATCGTGATGTTCGAAAGTGTCTTTATCGATGATATGCCGCCCATACCAAACGCACCGATAATCGCCCCAACAATCATAATGCGCACGCCATTTTTCCAAACATCATCAAACCACGGCGCAAAGGCAAGTTTCTTTTCACCCGTGTCCAATTTGGTTGTTTCCATCATCGCCTTGTAAATATATTTCGCACTGTGTATAAACAGGAAAACACCAAACCCAATCACCATTAAAATCCAAAGGTGCGAAACAATTGCATGCCAAAAAGATTCCGACGCATCACCCAAAACCAAAAATAAATCATTCACATATTTGCAAAGGAAACACCCATTTGTTGATGCGACATTTCCGTCCCCCGCACCAATTGAATGCAGAAACCCATCCATGCTGGTATATGTCAATGATGCACCCGACAGTGATGAACTGACATACCAAATTCCAACACCCAACGCGATTGCGCCGAACAAGAAACGAACAAGATACCCAAGGAATAATTTTTTCATTTAGTTTTCCCGTCGTCCTTTTTCTCTTCTTTTTTCTCGCCACCATTGATGATTTTGCCGCCAACATTTTTTATCCCGTCGGTCACCAACGCAACCAATTTTTCCGCATCGTTTGCCATTTGTTCGCTAAGTTTATTTTCGCCGTCACTGGCACCAAACGCGCCAAGAACCATTTTCGACACATTTGGAATTTGCGAATATATATAGTTCAAAACATACACCAAAATTATTGCGCCAATCAATGTAATACTTGCCAAATTTTCTTCGGACAAATCAGATGCAAAAACTTCGCCTGATAAAATCGCGTTCATCAATTCATTTGTGTCCGTTCCGGCATCAGAAAAATACCGCGATATAATCGCAAGAATCACCATGTATGTTATCACCGCCGACGCAAGTGTTATAATCGCACTGATTAGTTTTTTTAGTTGGTCGGTGCCAAGTCCCTTGCCCAATGACGACATCCAATCCGGCATTTCACCACCACGGAAAGACATCATCATAAGTCCAATCGGAAACAGAAACGCAAACATTGCCATGTCCACAATCACATCCACGAAATAAAAACAGAACCTGATGAACAACTTGAAAAATCCATAGAACAAATATAGCCCAACAAAGAACATAATGATGTGTCGGAATATATCGCCAAGGTTATGAATATGTTTCCACGAAAATGCGCCGTCCATAACCGCAATCCCAAGTTTCATATAAGATTGAAACATTGTCACGGTTGTTTTCATTATCGATATAATTTTATTGCGCAACTCTGGCCTAAAAAAACCATCGTCTTTCATTTTGACCGGTTGATATTGCACGCGTTCATCAACCTGGGGCGGCGTTGTTTGCAACATCGCCTGGCTGTATATCAAAGTGACATCGGCAACCGGTTCAAAAGTGACGCGTGTAATAAAGCGCGGGAAACCGACACCAACCCCAAGCAGTGTTAATGCAAACAACGAATTTATCACGACACGCACAACGGACTTCATATAGAACGGGTCGCCAGTTTCCGGCTTTTTCGGGTTCACGTGTTTCCACACAGCCCATACAACAAAGAACACAAACAGCACCGCAAACAAAACGAAACATATATCGGCGATTTTATTGTAAACGGCCGCGCCCGCATTTGACACAACGCGGAACAGGTTGTCAAATACCGCGCATCCCCAACACTGCACCGCATTATCAACAAAACTGTTCAATATTCCGTTCATTTTTTAATAAGTCCCAATATCTTTTTTATTGATTCGTATGTTCCTTTGGCCTTTGCCGTTGTTGCCTTGAAATCGCCTTTGGCTTGGTTATACAAATTCGTCATGCCCGGCGCATAAACTTCCAATTGCTTTTTCGTCATTTCAAATATCGCATTCATCAAAAAGAATGTAAGTATCGCCGACAACCAGAGCATCGCATGTCCGCCAAAACCAATCGCATTTGTCGTGACCAAATTGCCACTTGCACTTCCGCCCGCCGCGACATTAAATGCACTGTTGTTCAAACCAAACAACGCATGCACAATCGCAACATTTACAATCATAATGAACGCACACGCAATCATCGTGATAACAAGTTTTCGCAGCGCCGTAATAATTCCATCAAACGCCGGCCATATATCAAGCCATTTATCACTTTTTTTCGCAACCCACGCAAGAACACTAAACGGATAAAGAATCAGCGCAACACCAAAATCAAATATACCTTGGATAATCAGCAACGCCATAAACATATTGCAACCAACAAAAGTAAATATCAGCAATACGCCGGTTATTATATCCATTATATTTTGCCCGCCGTGTGAAAATATTGTGAAAGCCCCGCGAATCCCGCGCGACACAAATTCAAAGCCGCGTTTCACAACCGCATTATTTACGGCCGATAAATCAGATACCGGTTGAATCAAAAAATTGCAACTTTTTTTACTTATCCAATCGCTTGATAAAATACTTTCCGGACATTCGATGTTTTGTTTTTTGACGCCGGTGATATTCGCTTGGTCACTAATTGCCGAGGTATAAATCGCACCAAATTCCAAGAACGGATTCACCAACCATTGTGTCACATATATGGGTCTAACCTGCAACAAAAGCACGGCGGCAACAATTGCGCGCACCGCACTTTTAAGAACCGTTTCCATTGTTTCGAATCCCTTGACCTTGCCGTCCCACATTTCGCCGCCACCCGACAGACCAAAAAATTCCAACCACCGTTTTGGAAAAAACATCTTAAACGCATACATAAAAATCGATATCGCCAAAAACGCCCAAACAAAAATATAAATGATTCCGTCACCCGAACCCACAAAGTATTCATAACCGCCACGCGCCACCATCATAAACGCATCCAATACACGTGGCACAAACGGTGCAAGATTTAATTTATCAACAATTTCCCACTTTGCAAATGCCGCGCCCGGTGTAATGAACGCCGCGCAAACCAACGCCGGCACGATAATTCGCCGCAATAATTTTGCAAAATTTACGCGATGTAAAAACATACTTCCTACATTTATAATTTGATTTATATCACATCTTGGCAAAATTGTGGTATAATTAAACAAAATGAGCAAGTTAAAAAAATTTTTTATTGTATTTTTATCGTTCTTTCCATTAACGGCGGGTGCGATATTGCCGTGGCTGCTTGCCGCAGGTGTTGCAACTATTGCCGGATTTTCAATCTGGCGCAGCACTGCGCCGGTTGATATGAGTGATGCGCTTGCCTTTTTCTCTTCGTGTTGGACATGCGAAATGTTCGCATCGATTATGGCGAAACTCTCAAACATTTTGCCACCAATTTACTATGGCATTGGCGAAGTCATAATTCCGATTGCGGCGATGCTTACGGCGGTGTATTTCACATGGACACTTGCATCGAATTTTATGAACGGCAAAGTTGAAAGTGGTTGGACAACGGCATCGAATTTCGGAACGCATTTGATACGACTTGCGATTGTTTGCGCATTACTGGTGTTTCCATTGCCGCGTTTAATAAGTGGCGTTGTTATAGAACCGATTTTCAATCTTGGGCTATCGGTGAATCATATTATCGGCGACACAGAAAAGTTTTCCGAATGTATGGTTGCGACATCTTTGATGGACGAAAACGCGAATCACGAATCCACTTCGACCGGCGCTTTCCCGATTAAGTTGCGCAGTGGTCTGACCTGTGAACTTGCCAATGTGCACCAAGTGACCGGCCTTGGGATGACGGTTGGTTGGACAATGTTGAATATGGCATTCAATGTCGAATATATGCATAAGATTATGTGGGAAATTCCGATTTTTCCAAATATTCCGATATTTTTTGCGGGGCTTCTTGTGTTGGCGCTATATTTTATGGCGCTGTTGCCGATACCACTATATTTCCTTGAAATCTTTGTGACCTTGGCATTGGATTTAGTGATGTTGCCACTGATGTTGCTGTCGTGGTTGTTCAAAGGTTGGGATAAAATCTTTCCAAAGGGCGGCAAAAATATCCAAGGTATGATAGATGATGTTATAAACGGCGCAATCGGAATTGCAATAACTGTGGTATTTTTGGTGTTCGGACTGGCGTTCTTGGACGCAATTGTCGGACATGTCGATGGCATATCACGAATCGCGACGGCACTTGCCAACGGCGATTCGCAAATTCTTATGGACGGCCTTATGCTACGGGACGGCGGACTGCTGTCCGTTATAATGCTTGGGGCGTTTTTTGCGGTGTTTATGACATCTATACCGAATCTGGTAAAGACATTATTCAATGTCACAGTGTCCAACAAATTCTACGAATCGGCGAAAAAAGACTTTGATTTAACGCGCGCAACCCTTGGGAAATGGTGGAAAACCCTAAAAAAATAAAAAAATCAAGAAATTTATTTTTCTATTGCCCCTTTTTTATTTGCACCGAATCTGATATAATTCTTAGCAATGAGTAGATTTCCGATTCTTTATTGGCCACGCAGTACGAAGTCCGATACCACATATCAGACCGCGCGCAAAGTTATAAATGCGGCCATCGGCGCAATGCCAGAGGTTATCACAGGCGATTTAAGTGTCGCCGATATTTTTGCGACGCGCCCCGATGCGGTTATCTATTACCCTGTGTTTTGCGGTTCGACCGGTTGGTGGGGCGAATTGCTGGGCGGGGACGCGACCATAACGGACAAGGTTATAGTTTCCCCCGAATGCCAATTGATGGTGATTGAAAGCGCGGCGGCGGCCCACCATGGACGGCGTGCGGTACATCAACTGTTCGCGGCGGAAATATACCCGACAAGTGGATTTTTCAAGAAAATGAGTTCCGAAATTGCAACCGTGGCCGACATGTTGGCAACGGATGCAGGAACAATCCTTGCGCTGTTCGCCGGTCACGACAAGAATAAACTTGTAAATATCCTTGAATCCACCGGAAATTCATATTTGGGTTGCATTGGCCAGTATTAATACCACCCACTAACACTCCTCACTAAAAATCTTGCATTTTCAAAAAAAAACTATATAATCCCTTGGCAAATAAAAAACAAAAGGGCTTTGCGATGAAAAAAGGTATCCATCCGGATTATCATGAAATCAATGTGACACGGACCGATGGCAAGACGGTTAAAATGTATTCTTCGGTTAAAAAGGACCTTGTTCTTTCGACCGACAATTTGAACCATTCTGCATGGACGGGTCAGCGTTCAAACGCTGGCGAAAAAGGCCGCAGAACGGAAAGTTTCAAAAAGAAATACGCCGGATTCGGTTTCTAAAATTTTCATGCAATTGGGGGGCGCATTATGGATTTGCTGATAAAGGGTTCGCCGGAACTGAACAAGATGTTTATGGCGTTGCAACGAACGGCAACCGGCTTGCGCCACGATTTTGGCGAAGTTGAAAATCTGCAACAATCCCTGCGTGGGGCGCGCGACTTTGTGCATCGCGCCGCCGCCAGGATAGAGGAAGAAATTTTATCTGATTTATCACTTGTGCGTCCTTCGGCGGGATTACTTACCCCGAATTTAACGCGTGATGGTGACGGACGCGATGAATTTGTCTTGGCGCTGTCGGGGGCGGAAAATTTTGTGCGTGCGAATCCGCGGTTTGCGATATCGCTTGCGCTGCGCACGGGTTATGAAACGAAAATCGCACTTATATATTCCCCAATTGATGAATATCTGTATTACGCGGAATCGGGCGCGGGCGCATTTGCGTATTCGGCATTTCATTCGGCGCGCATTCGCGTTTCAAATATCAAAGACCCGGCGGACATGACGGCGGCATATAACGGCGTTACGGGAAATCCGTTCGGCGTGGGTGCGGTTCGTGCAACTGGTTGCCCGGCGATGGATTTGGCCTGGGTTGCCGCGGGCAAGTTTGATGCATTTATGTCCGGCACAATCGATTTTGCGGAAATCTGCGCCGGCGATTTAATTGTGCGTGAGGCCGGCGGTAAAATCGAAATCGGCGCCGACATTATTGCAACAAATGGGAAAATTAGTGGTTAGTGTAAGTGATTAGTGTTAGTGGTTAGTCGTCTCTGGAATTAGTTCATAATTACGCGGTTATTCCAGAACGCAAAGTTCCCCTCTTATAGAGGGGTGCCCCGTGGAACGGGGCGGGGTGTGGTTCACTAACCACTGACACTAAAAAAATCGCCGATTGGCGATTTTTTAATTTTCGGCCGCAACCGCGATTCTTTTACGACCCGTCGCGCGGCGGCGATTCAACACGTCACGTCCACTTTTTGTAGCCATGCGCGCACGAAACCCGTGTGTGCGAATACGGCGTGTTTTTGACGGTTGATAAGTTCTTTTAGTTGCCATTTCAAATCCTTTTGTACGTATATTTAACCATACGTTTTATCAAAAAGCAAATATTTTATTTACTTTTTATCAATCCCAATTTTTGTAACGCCAACAGCATCAGGTGAAACGCGAATAATGCAGCAAACAAATTCCAAAATATTAGTGTCACTTGTTTAATCCTTTTTTGCTATCCAACAATTTACTACAAACTAAACGGTTTGTCAATATGAATTTTGCTGCGTGTTTTTTGCTTTATTTCTTGACCCGGCGCGCAAAAATTTGCTATGTTTTATATGCCATAAACCAAGGGAAAGTGAAGTTATGTCAGAAATTGAAAATACAAATGAAATAAACACAATCAAAGTTCCACAATCTTCGATTGAACACGAAATGCGAACATCGTTTTTGGACTATGCAATGTCGGTTATTGTTGACCGCGCGTTGCCTGATGTTCGCGATGGTTGCAAACCTGTGCATCGCCGTATTTTATATGTTATGAACGATGTCGCACCGGCGACCAAGCCAACGGTGAAATCTGCGCGTATTGTCGGTGACGTTATGGGTAAATATCACCCCCACGGCGATAGTTCGATATACGAGGCGATGGTCCGCATGGGCCAAGATTTTTCCATGGGCGAAATGCTGGTCCAGGGCCAGGGTAATTTTGGTTCGCGCGACGGGGACAAGGCCGCCGCCATGCGTTATACCGAAGCGCGCCTTTCAAAACTTGGTGCATCGCTCATGGAAGATATGGACAAAGACACCGTCGATTGGCAACCGAACTTTGACGGGACACTCCAAGAACCGGTCGTCTTGCCGACCAAGTTTCCAAATTTCTTGGTCAACGGCGGTTCAGGTATTGCGGTTGGTATGGCGACAAATGTGCCGACATATAACCTTGGCGAAATTTGTAATGGAATTTTGGCAATTTTGGATAATCGCGATTTGTCCGATGATGAATTGTTTGGTATCATTCCGGGACCGGACTTTCCAACGGGTGCAATCATTATGGGACGCACCGGCGCGTACAAGGCGCACACCACCGGTCGCGGTTCTATAATTGTTCGTGCAAAAACACATATCGAAAAATTCCATGATCACGAGGCGATTGTTGTCGATGAAATTCCGTACCAGGTGAACAAGGCGCAAATGATTATCAAAATTGCCGAACTGACCAAGGATAAAAAGATAGAAGGTATTTCTGAAATCCGCGATGAATCGTCCAAGGAAGGTTTGCGTATCGTTATCGAACTGAAACGCGATGCGATTGCCGATGTTGTGTTGAATCACCTTTTTCAATATACGGAAATGCAGACGAATTTCCCTGTGAATATGATGGCACTGAACCGCGGGCGGCCAATGTTGTTTAATGTTCGTGGCGTGTTGGATGCGTTTATCGAATTCCGTGAGGAGGTTATTCGCCGTCGAACAATCTTTGATTTGAACAAGGCGCGTAATCGTGCGCACACATTACTTGGTCTTTCCGTTGCGGTCGGCAATTTGGATGAGGTTATTGAACTTATCAAATCGTCCGCAAATCCAGAGGAAGCGCGCATCGCACTTGTTTCGCGTGGGTGGCGGGCGTCTGATATTGAAAACTATATTCAACTGATTGACGACCCGAATACGGAATACAAAGACGGTATGTTCTATATGTCCGAAGACCAGGCGCGCGCGATTTTGGAATTGCAGTTGCATCGGCTGACCGGACTTGAACGCGACAAATTGCACGCGGATTTGGTGGAATTGGGCGCGCAGATTCGCGATTTGTTGGATATACTCGCATCGCACGAACGCATCGTGCAGATTATTCGTGAAGAAACCGCGGCCGTGCGTGATAATTGGGCTTCGCCACGCCGGACGGAAATTTCTGATGCGGAAATCGACATCGATATCGAAGATTTAATCGCCCGCGAAGATATGGTTGTGACGGTTTCTAATACGGGCTATATCAAACGTGTTTCACTTGACACATATCGCGCACAAAAACGTGGGGGCAAGGGTCGCAACGCTATGACGACCAAGGACGACGACTATGTGGTTCAGGTTTTTGTTGCAAACACGCATACGCCACTGTTGTTCTTCTCGTCCCGCGGGCTTTGCTATAAATTGAAAACGTATAAGTTGCCAGAGGCGGCGGCCGCGGCCAAGGGTCGGCCATTGGTGAATCTGTTGCCACTGGCCGAAAACGAAACGATTACCGCGATTTTGCCGGTGCCGGAAGAAGACGCGGCGGCGCCACAAATTTCGGACAAAGAACGTTGCCTTATGTTCGTGACGGCGTCGGGAACGGTGCGTCGCAATCGTATGGCGGACTTTGATTCAATTCGCGCGAACGGAAAAATCGCGATGAAGTTGGACGATGGCGACAGTTTGGTTTCCGTGTTGCCGTGCACCGAAGACCAAGATGTGTTTTTGGCGACCTATCGCGGGCGTTGTATTCGTTTTCCGGTTCCGGAAATTCGTATCTTTGCCGGCCGTAATTCAACGGGCGTGCGCGGTATAACGCTTGGGCGCGACGACCGCATTATCGGTATGTCGATGTTGAATCGTGGCGAATCTGATTCCGCGGTGCGTGCGGCGTATGTGAAACAAAGCCGTGCCGCGCGGCGTGCCGCAACCGGTATAGAAGAAGAGGCCGACAACGAAGAAGAAACAACAACACTCGTCTTGGACGACGCGAAAATGGCGGAAATGGCGGCACGCGAAGAATTCATTCTTACGATTTCCGAAAATGGATTCGGCAAGCGGACCAGTTCGTATGAATATCGCCTAACGCATCGTGGTGGTGGCGGTTTTGCAAACATCAAACTTGGCGGGAAAAATACCGCGGTCGCGGGTTCGTTCCCGGTTGCCCCAGACAACGATGTTATAATGGTGACAAATGGTGGAAAAATTATCCGCACGCCCGCATCGGACATTCGCATCGCCGGACGCAGCACCGCCGGTGTGACACTGTTCCGCACGGCGGAAAATGAAAAGGTTATGTCGGCAATATCTATTGAATCGGACGGCGCGGACGAAACCGAAACAGAAGAAGTGACGAATGGATAACGAATATTTTGCATCAATAAATTCTGTATCCCAAGAACTTGGGATACCGGCGTACACACTTCGTTATTGGGAAAAACAATTTCCAACCGTCGTGCGGCCGGTCGCGGGTGCGGGCGGACGGCGGTATTATCGCGCCGAAATGGTTACGCGCCTGCGCACGATAAAGGATTTATTGTATAACCGGGGGCTTACCATCGCGGGGGTCAAAAAAATGATACGCAGTGGTGAATTTTCTGCAATTGATTCGAATGCGTCTTGGACACCGGTGCC
Source organism: uncultured Pseudomonadota bacterium (assembly GCA_937885575.1). GTDB lineage: Bacteria > Pseudomonadota > Alphaproteobacteria > Rs-D84 > Rs-D84 > Enterousia. The sequence continues at coordinate 15,643 of CALABO010000019.1, forward strand.
ACGCCCACGGCCTGCGTTGCGTCCCGAACCGCGTCCGCAAAGTTTCGACCCGGAATCGCGGTTGCAAAGTGTGTATGATAACTTTATGGATGATCGCCCCACGGGTGCCACATCAATTGATTTAACAAAATTGGATATCGCGGTCGATTTACTGCACCAGGCGCGCGAACTGCTGAATTAAAAGGATTAGAAATGGCGGAAAAAATTGAAATGAATGGCATGACATATATGACTGAATTTGAAAGGGGGCTTTTGCCGCAAATTGCGGAATGCCCCGCGGCGTTTTTACGTGCCCCGAATCCATCCGAAGAATTCATGCGCGCTGCCGTCTTTCTAAATCCGCATGTTTTGCGGTTTATTGCTAACCAAAGTCATATGGTGCGCATGATTGCGGCAAAATTGGATTACACGACCGAACCGTTGATTTGCGGAATCACACCGGAAATCCGCGCGGCATTGAATAAAAAGAACACACGCGGAATTATGGGCGCGGACCTGAACCGTCGTGAAATCGAAGAATACGCAAACGCGATGAACGTTATGAAATTTGGCTTTGCCGCCGAACACCTGTATCCACGAAAAAGGTAAAATTTACAGTGGCTCAATCTCGCTGTAGCGTAAGCGAAAGCGGATGGCAGGACATACTGTGCAATTCACGAACTGATGAAATCAAAGATTTGTTGCAGTTTGGAAAAGAAATTAAGATTTTTTTGAATAAATACTATCATATCTGAACTATGTTATACAAATTATTGACATTTATATATTTTGTATTATATTATAAACGACAATAAGAGAAAAAACAAATTGGCAATTCAAATAGATTTTGACCGAGCCTTGCATGATATGGAATATCATGATTCAACAACACGGGTAACCTTTGGGCCGTATTCGCCGACATATCTTATCGCAACAGATGAAGATGCAAACCAAGATATCAAACGTTATATGTATAACGGAAAAGATAAAAAATACTGCGAAAAAGTTCTGACCGTATCGGCATCTGGCGACCATCCATTATTTTGTAAAATGTATGGTGCTAAACAAATTACTACTTTTGATATAACATATGCCTCCAAAATAATTATGGATATTAAAACACTGGCTATAAAAATGCTTACTTTTGACAACTATCGGCAATTATTAAAAGATTTATGGAACAATCCGAACATTACATCTGTGTCAAATTTTGAGAGTATTATGCAAAACTTAGATTCAAACGAACAAAAATATATTCATACAATGGATAGAAAATTCGCATTATTTAACTTTGGGACACCGCCAGGTTATTATCATGTTTCGGATACAAATAACCAAAAATCACTTTACGAAGGATTACATCTGGTTGATTTGCCAACATTTCCTTTTATTTGGACTGATATTGAACACCTGGACGCAAAATTGGGTGATAATACATATGATTTTATACATTTATCCAATATCTTAGATTTTGTAAATGATGACATCAAAGTATCTGTTTTAAAACAATTGACGCAAAGATTGAATTATGGTGGTCGTATATTAATGCGCAGAATAAATGGCAATTATCAATTAGTCGACATATGTCAAAACATAGAAAAACAATCAGATGATTTAGGCTTTGTTAATCGTTGGGAACAAATGATTTTATTAAAATGCAGATAATCAAAACAATTTAATAGTTCGTAAATGTGCGAAACGGTTGCTGTTTTTACCACCTAACTTACGAACTCATGAAAGCATTGGAAAACTAACAAAAAACCGACCATTACGGTCGGTTTGAATTTTTGGCAGTCCCAACGGGAATCGAACCCGTGTTACCGGAATGAGAATCCGATGTCCTAACCGCTAGACGATGGGACCGGCGAAACAAGGTCCCATCGTCGTTTTGTCATTTTGGCGCAGGCCAGAACGATGGGACCAGCAAAGCAAACCAATTCTAACCGATTTATTTTATTTTTCAACCTGTTTTGTTGTTTTGCGACACCCCGGCCTGCGGCCACCCCTCTAGCCAGAGGGGAACTTGGACCGCAACAGGACGAGAACAAATTTCTCCTCTGGCCAGAGGAGTACGGCGTGGAACGCCGGGAGGTGTCGCCAGTGCCGTAATCAAAATCGGTATATCTACAGGAATGACGATTCTTCAGTCACCCCCGAAAAATGCGCTTGCGTTTTTTTTGGGGGGGCGCCACAATAGGACTGCTTGTATCGCGGGGGAAAATTCATATGAAAAAATCAGTTGCACAAAATAACACTATGCCAAAAACTTTACTGGGGTTTTATTTTAGAAAAGTTTTCTATGGGGGATATAAGTACATTGTTTTATTCTTGTTTTTGCGGTTGCTGGTTGGGTTTGACTTGGTTTTATGGCCATATTATCAACGTTGGATCGTTGCGATGTTTGAAAATGCCCCAATGGGTATAGATATTTTTAAGCATGTATTCCCAACAATTTTTATGATTTGGTTTTTAAGTGAGAGTATTTGGACGATTAGCGTTATGAAAGATTATGTAAAATCTATTTCTATGCCGCAAATTTATCGTCGTATTTCAGAAATTTTGACCGACTATGTTCACATGCAATCAAGAGCTTTTTGGGTTAGTCGTATGGCTGGTTCCATAAATACGAATATCAATTTTTGTTACGAAGGTGCAAAAGTCGTGATTGGTGACATGTGGGGTGTAGTCATAAAGTTAGTCATGATACTTATAAACTCCGCGTTGCTGTTTACGGTAAATAAATATATCGCATTTGGATTTATAGCCATTTTTGTGTTTCGGGCGGTTTATATGTGGACTCTGCGACGACCAATTAAAAATTCTGCGGAACGCAGTGCCGCAAGTAAATCAAATTTAGAAGGCAGATTATTAGACGGTTTTATAAATAACGGGCTGGTTCGCTTGTTCGCGGGTGGGCGACGTGAACATGATTATCTTATATCTGTACGCCAAGAAAACCAAGATGCAACACGGTATGCGATGTTTGTTCAACGTTTGTCTTGGGCGATCCCTGGATATCTGTGGGATTTAGCTTTTGCAGCAACTTTATTTTTATGTGCATACCTGTACAGTAAAGGACAGATGAGTGTTGCAGATGTGATATATAGTGTAACGGTGTATTTCAATGTTGTATACGCGATATCTGCATTGATTGATCAAATTCCAACTATTATCGATGGGCTTGCATCTGCCGCCAAGGGTTATTCCGACTTAGTTGTGCCGATTACGGTCACCGATGCCCCGAACGCGCCGGATTTGGTTGTTAAACGTGGCAAAATTGAATTCAAAAACGTTTCGTTCAAATATAAAAATAAATATGTCTTGCGTGATTTAACACTCGTGATTAAACCCGGCGAACGCGTTGGAATTGTTGGGCCGTCGGGCGCGGGGAAAACGACACTTGTGAATTTGCTGATGCGGTTTTATGATGTCGCGCACGGTGAAATCTTAATCGATGGCACTGATATCCGCACTGTGACTCAGCAATCTTTGCGTGAAAATATTTCGTTCATTCCCCAAGACCCCGCGATGTTCAATCGGACGATTCGTGAAAATATCGCGTATGGTCGCCCCGACGCGAACCTATCGGAAATCAAAAATGCGGCGCGTTTCGCATCGGCGGATAAATTTATAAACAGTACGGAGAAGAAATATGATACATTGGTCGGCGACCGCGGAATAAAAATGTCGGGTGGTCAACGTCAGCGCATCGCAATCGCACGCGCGTTTTTGAAAGATGCACCAATTTTGATTCTTGACGAGGCGACATCCGCCCTTGACAGTGAAACCGAGGTTGCAATTCAACATTCGTTTGAAAAACTTTCGCACGACCGAACAACAATCGCGATTGCACACCGTCTTTCGACATTGCGAAATATGGATAGAATCGTTGTTTTGGACAATGGAAAAATTGTTGAATCCGGCACGCACAATGCGCTGTTGCGACGCGGTGGCGAATACGCGCGACTTTGGAAAATGCAATCCGGCGGATTTTTACAGGAAGAAAAGTAAAGTTCCCCTCTGTCGCGCCTTTGCGCGACGAAGAGAGGGGTGCCCAGTGGAACTGGGCGGGGTGTGGTATTCCGAATAATTTATAAAAAGACCACCTCCCGGCGTTCCACGCCGTACTCCTCCACAGGAGGAGAACTTGGCACTCTGGAATATGCCAACACTAACCACTTACACCAAGCCAGGGCAAAGCCCTGGCGCAGTCTCGGCGTAGTCCTGTCACCGCTGTGCGGTGACGGACGAAGACGGATAACCACCAATTAATTTCCTGTTGACCCGTAACACATTTTTTTAATAACATAAAAAGCATGAGGAAAATTTTATCTTTTGTTGTTGCATTTTTATTCTGTGTTGGCGCGCACGCGGTGGATTATCGTGCGGCACTGGTTGCGGATATGGACACGGGACGCGTGATTTTTTCCGAACATGCGAACGATGCAAATTACCCGGCAAGTTTGACCAAGATTATGACATTGTATTTGACATTTGATGCGTTGGAACACGGGCGTTTGCATTTGGATGATTATTTGATTGTGTCGCAAAGTGCCGCCGCCGCGCCGTCTGTGAAACTGGGGCTTGCCGCCGGTTCAAAGATTCGGGTCGAAGATGCGATAATCGCACTTGCGGTGTACAGTGCGAACGATGTCGCGCGGGTTTTGGCCGAAAACCTTAAGGGCGGCAAAGAGGGAACATTTGCTTCGCTTATGACGCGTGTCGCGCGCGAAATCGGCCTGTCACACACAAATTTTGAAAATTCATCCGGTTTGCCGGACGACGACCATTTATCCACCGCGCGCGATATTGCGTTGCTGTCCATGGCGGTTTATAAGCATTTTCCACAGTATTGGAAATATTTTGGAATAAAAACGTGGACCTATAACGGAAAAACATACACGAACGGAAATCGATTGCTGGAAACATATCCGGGGTGCGATGGTATGAAAACGGGCTATACGGATAAATCAAAGTATTCGTTGGTTGCAACGGCGGCGCGTGGGGGGCATCACTTGCTGTCGGTTGTATTGGGGGCGGAAAACAAAGATGTTCGTGCGACGGTATCAACGCGGCTGTTGAATCGTGGTTTTGAAACATATGGTATCGGTGCGGCGGCGAACTATACCGTTGAACCCGCGCCCGTGACATCGCCCATCGTCCAAAAATACGCGGACGATGCACCAAGGGTTGCGCCGGTGACCACACCGACCTATGCGACCGGCGGTGTTGGTGTTCAATTTGGTGCGTTCGGCAGTGTCGATTCCGCAAACGCGATGATTGCGCGTGTTAAAAATGCGACCGGTGCCACAGCGCATTTGGAACCGAACGGCGCGGGACTTTATCGTGTGCGTGTGACGGGACTTTCCGAATCCGCGGCCCAAAACTTAAAAAATCGCGCATCGGCCGCGGGAATTGATTGCTATGTGTTTCATTGATTGATATGATGTGAACATGAATCCGAAAATTGAAAAACTTGTTAAACAATTTGCAAAGTTGCCACGTGTTGGAAACCGGGCGGCGCAACGTATAGTGTTGGCACTGTTGCAAGATAAAACCGGTCGCATTGAAAAATTGGTCGAAGCATTGGTTGATGCAAATGAAAACATACATGCGTGCCCGGTGTGTGGGGTGCTGACCGACCGTGCGATGGAAAAATGTGAATATTGTCGTGACGCGGCGCGTGCGAATGGAATGCTGTGCGTGGTGCGCGATTTGTCCGATGTTTGGACACTTGAAAAGTCCGGTGTGTTCGCTGGGCGCTATCATATCATTGGCGGTTTGCTTTCGGGCGTTGCGGGCGTCACGCCCGAATATTTGAACCTTGGCAATTTGCCCGCGCGAATTGCGGACGAAAAAATTTCCGAAATTATTTTCGCACTGCCGAATACTATCGAAGGCAAAACGACGCAACAATATATCATATCGATAATTGATAACACGAACGTAAAGTTTTCCGAACTTGCGTCGGGCGTGCCACTGGGCGGCGAATTGGATTACATTGATGACGGCACTTTGTCGTTGGCGTTTGGGGGGCGGCGCACGATATGACGGATAAAATTTCATCTTTGCCGCCGGTGTCGGAAATGATGCGCGATGCGGGATTGGAACCAAAGAAACAATTTGGCCAGAATTTTTTATTTGATTTGAATCTAACCGGCCGTATCGCACGCGCTGTGCCGGACATAGAACACACAACAATCATAGAGGTTGGCCCCGGCCCGGGCGGCCTTACACGTGCATTGTTATCGGCGGGCGCGCGGCGTGTTATTGCGATTGAGAAAGATAAAACCACCGAACCAATTTTGTCGCAAATTGAATCCGCCGCAAATGGTCGGTTGCGTGTTATCTATGATGATGCATTGCATGTCGATATGAAAAAAATTGCGGGTGGTGAATTTTCTATTTGTGCAAATTTGCCTTATAATGTCGGCACGGAATTATTGGTAAATTGGTTGCAGTGCGCGGCAAACGGTGCGCCGATTAAATCAATGACACTAATGTTTCAACGCGAAGTCGCGGAAAGAATCGTCGCAAAAACGGGTGACGATGCGTATGGGCGATTGGCAGTTCTGACATCACTTGTTGCGGACGCAAAGATTTTGTTTGGTGTGCCGTCAACCGCGTTTGTGCCGCGGCCACGGGTTGAAAGCGCGGTTGTGCAAATAATCCCGAACGCAAGCAAGATAAAAAAAATTGAAAACATTTCCGCACTTGAAAATTTAACCGCGAAACTTTTTGGAATGCGGCGGAAAATGATTCGCGGAATTATGCGCGATGTTGATTGGGAAAGTTTTGGTTTATCGGGAACGGAACGCGCCGAAGATTTAACGGCGGAAAAATTTCTTGAACTTTCGAAAAAATTGGTTGCATAACCACCACAATTTTTTGTTATAATATCTGCGAGTCGTATGGAGAGAGAATTGTCTTTATCGGTCCTGATATTTTTCGCGATGATTTTTGTTCTGGTGTTCTTGTTGCGCACGTTGCGCGTCGGGGCATTGGTTGCATTTTTACTTGCGGGTATGATATCGGGACCGTATATTTTGGATTTATTTCAACTGAATTCTACATGGACATTTCTTGGCGACCTTGGGATTTTATTTTTGTGGTTCACCATCGGTTTGGAAATAAATATAAAACGCCTGTGGCGTATGCGTAAAACAATTTTCGGTTTCGGCGCGACCCAGGTTTTAATGGTTGCGATAATGTTGTTTCCGATTCTGTTCGGCCTGACAACATGGTCGGTCGTCGGCGCAATCACGATTTCACTTTTGTTCGCGATGTCCAGTACGTCCGAAGACCTGCAATTACTAACCGACCGCAATCAGTTAAATACAAAAATGGGACATCAAACTTTTTCGATTTTGTTGTTCCAAGATTTGTTGTCAATTCCACTGCTTGCGATGTTGCCGGTATTCGCCGGACGTTCATTCAACCTTGGCGCAACGCTTATTGATGTCACGGTGACATCGGTCACACTGATTTTCGGCGTCGTTGTAATCGGTCGTTTTGTTTTGAATCCGGTGTTGAAACGCGTATCAAAATTGAAATCCAAAGAGGCGTTTTTACTTGTCATCATGTTGAACATCGCGGTTTGGGCGGTGGCGATGAACCTGCTGGGGCTGCCGACGGGACTGGGGGCGTTCTTGGCGGGTATGTTGATGTCTGAAACTATATACAGTCACCAAGTCCGCGCAGAAATCGACCCATATGCATTATTGTTTTTATCATTGTTCTTTATATCATTGGGCATGGGATTAAACCTGCATGTATTGGCGGAAAATTGGTATATCGTCGTCGGTGGTATGGCGGGATTGGTGTGCATAAAGTTCTTTGCGATGTTTATGGTTGCGCGCGTGCGCGGCGTGCCGTCTTTTGATGCGCGCCTTATTGCACTGATGCTAAGCCAGGGTGGTGAATTTGCGTTGCTGATGTTTCAAACGATGAAGACCAGTGGCATTTCCGCCGTGCCCGCGCCGGACCAAGAAATTTTGACCGCGATTATTATCTTGTCGATGATGACGACACCGTTCTTGCTAACACTGCACGATAAAATTTTCCGTTCGAAAAAAATGTTTGCGCGCGTCCGTATGCGCCAATTGAACAGTAATCTTGAAACACAAAAACCCGAAGTTATAATCTGTGGTTTTGGCCGCGTCGGGCAAATTATCGCCTATGTTTTGGGAACGCGAAAAATTCCGTATGTCGCACTTGATTTGGATGTCGGTGCGGTGATGATTGGGCGCGAACGCGGGTTTAATGTTTTCTTTGGCGACAGTACGAATTCATCGGTCCTGCGCGAATTCGGATTGGGAACACGTCGTGTTCGTGCGGTTGTCATTGCACTTGATAATACCAGTACCGCGCGCAACGCGGTGTCAACGATAAAGGGTATCGCACCAAAGGTAAAGATTTTTGCGCGCGCACGGAATTTGCCCGAATCGCGCGCATTGGTTCACGAAGGCGTAACAGAGGCATGGCCGGAAACGGTTGAATCTTCGTTGATGTTGGCGCATGGCGTTCTTGAACGCCTTGGCGTATCCGATGAAATTATTTCCCACACATTGCAAGAAATGCGCGACCAAAATTATTCCGAATTGGATAACGCAATCACGGATAAGAATAATTAAAATAATTCGTAATTCGCGCGATGTTTTTATGTTTGATTTTATGTATCGATATTGCTATATTATGCCAAACAATTATAAAGGGAAAAAAATGAAAAAATCACTGTGGGCAATTGTCGCAATAATCGCAATCGTTCTGATTGACCAAATCACAAAGGGCGCGTTGTTGTATTTAATAACCGGTTCGGCTTTTGTGTGGGGCGCGGCGTGGACCGTTGTGCCGGTGCCGTATTTAATGCAACACGTGACGAACTTTTTTAATGTTGTGTTCACATGGAATCCGGGAACGGCGTTTTCGCTGTTTCGGAATTTCGGTGATAATTTGCCGGCAATTATGACAATTGCAACGGGTGCAATAATCGCATTTATTTTATATTACCTGTTCGCGCGCGCGAAAAATTATGAGCGTGTGCCACTGATTTTAATTGCGGGGGGCGCGCTTGGGAATTTTGTTGACCGGTTGCGTTTCGGCGCGGTGATTGATTTTTTGGATTTTCATATCGGTGGCGCGCATTGGCCGGCGTTTAATGTGGCGGACAGTTTTATTACCATCGGCGTTTTGCTTTACATTTTGAATTGGTGGCTGGCGCGCCGTCGTTGTATGCGTAATTTAAAAGGATAAAAAATGGTAAAATTTCTTGATAACAATAATTCGGGCTTTGCGGCATGGAACGCAAATCGTAATACAACCGCAAAACCAAAATCGAAACTTGGGTCTTTTTTGTGGTGGCTTATTTTGTTCGTTGGGTCTTGGTGGCTGATTAGTATGTGGACGGCGCCAAAGAACGCGCCCACGCCGACCGATGCGGATGTTGCGATTATTTCAGCAACCGCAACCGATATGCCGGCGCGCGAAATTTCTTCGGATAAAGTCGTCGCGGATGTGCGCGGACTGCGTATTTCAAATGTTTCGCTGATGGATTATGCGGCGACATCGGGCGCGGAATCCGAACGCGTAAAGTTGCTTGGCACGGAAAACGATTTCTTAGAGGTCGGCCTGAACGCGACCGGCACAACCGCACCCGATGTGAATACTGTGTGGCAAGATGCCACGGGCAATAAAATGACTTGGCGCAATTCGGACGGTGTTGTATTCACACGTGACATAAGTGTTGATGGATACTTGGTCACGATTACCGATAGTGTCCAAAACAATACAACGCGCGATATTTCTTTTGCGCCGTATGCGCGCATTGTGCGCGGGCCTTCGCAATCTTCGGCGGGCGTTGCGACGGGCGCGGTGACGAATACGAATTCGCGGGTGCGTTATGTTGATTGGGGAAAAATGGTCAAGAAATCTTATGTTTATTCGACAACAAACGGCTTTGTTGGGTTTGCAGACCAATACTGGCAAACAGTCGCGAACATAAAATCACCTGACCAAACAATGCGTGTAAAATCAGTGGCAGACAAGTATGTTGCGGATTCCACCGCGGCGCCGATTATTGTTAAACCGAACGACACCGGTGTTTTCACAACAACGGTTTTCGCCGGCCCGCGTGAACAGCGCGTTTTGGACACGGCGGAAACAACGATTCCCGGAATTGGTGAAACCATAGATTATGGGTGGTTCTGGTTCTTTGCGCGGCCACTGCTTTGGGCATTGAACATTTTGAATTCGTTCGTGATGAATTACGGCGTTGCGATAATCTTGCTAACGATATTGTTGCGATTACTGATGTGGCCGCTTACGCGCAAATCGTATGTATCGTCGATAAAGATGCAACAGATGCAGCCGGAATTAAAACGCATACAAAAACTTTACGCGAACGACAAGGTCCGCCTGCAAATGGAAATGATGAATTTATATCGCACGCATAAAACTTCGCCTATGTCGGGCTGTTTGCCGATGTTGATTCAAATCCCGATTTTCTTTGCACTTTACAAGGCGTTGATTGTTTCGGTGAATATGCGTAATGCGCACTTCCTTTGGATTTCAGATTTGGCGGCAATGGACCCATATTTCATATTGCCGGTGCTTATGGGTTTAACAATGTGGTTGCAGCAATATTTGCAATCTGGGGGTATAAAGAAAAGTGCGGACGCCAATGATGTCGCGGCACAGACGGGGCGCATGATGAAATGGTTGCCAATTATATTTACAATTATGTTTGCATGGATGCCGGCGGGGCTGGTCCTGTATTGGACGGTGTCGAACATATTCGGCATAGTTCAAACATACATCATCAAACGCCGATTGAATGCGAAGTAAAAAAAAGCCCGTCGTTGTGACGGGCTTTCTTATTCCGCGATTGCGCGATAAAGCGCATCGGGCGTTTGTATAAACGGCGCGCGCATTTTAATTGCATTCTTTGCCATATTGACACAGGTCCAATATTTCCGCGGAAAATTTCGTGGCAAATCGCACGGCACATAAACAAAACACCAACCGTGTTGTTGCAGCATTTTTATATCCCGCGCCCGCAGAATAATTTTTTCGATATGCCCATGCGATATGAATTGATAGAGTGTAAATTCGGCGCCCACGCGCACGATAACCGCGCAGTGCCGAAATTTTTTACAAAATATATTTGGTAAAACCTTGGTTGATTTTTGTGCAAACCCAATTATAACCATATCAAATTCTCCCTTTTATTATTCAATCCAACCTTTTTCACGCGCGCACGTGTCGATAACGCGCATCGCTGAATCCCATACGGCGGCGGCGTGATTTTCGCGCCATACATATTGATGTGGTGCGCGCCGGCGGTCGCCGTATTCTTTGATAACCGACAATTGTTCCGCATTTAATTTCCCCGACAAATAAAGTTTCGTAATCATCGTTTCAACATCGACCAATTCGCACACGCGTCGTGTCGCCGCATTTCCGCGATATTGACCGATGTCGTTACGCACCGATTTCGAATATAAAAACCAAAACCATAATTGTTCCGCGCTTTGAAATTTTTCCTGGCCTGGATTTATTTGTGATTGATTCATGATAAATTCTCCTTTTTTTCTAATTCCTTTTTATATATAAAGACCCGATTGAGTTGGGTAAATAACTACAACCATAAATTGAAACAAAGTGTGATATATCGATTCGTTCGTTGGTTATGAAAAAATTCCTGCGAATCGATATCATCCTTGTTTCTTGATAAAAAGGCGATGCATGCGCATCGCCTCTCTCACCTATGGCATAATAAATTTTTTGCTATGTCATGTTAAAATCCTTTGGTTAAAAAAACCGCCATGCGGCGGTTTAGTTGTTTTTATAATCTGTGCACTAAAACACAATCGGCGGGAAACAATCACCACCCGTATTCGGACAGCAATTAAACCCTTGGTCACCCATGTCGGTGTATGTTTCACCCGGACAGCATCCGTTTGCATCCGGATTCGCACCACCATCACATGTGATAACAGATGTATTTTGTTGCGCCGGCGCGGCTGGCGTTTCCTTTTTGAACGGATTTTTTATAGTGCCATCCGCATTATATTCAAGTCCAAGAACCTGGGTATTATATTGTTCGACATTTTGCAAGTTTTGACCGGTTTCATAATTCGGTTTTGCTATACCTTGTGCTTGTTGATTTTGGAACACCGCTTCTTGGCGTGCATTATTGATTGCGGTATATGTCCCAAATGAACGGCAATAGAAATCAATGGTGGCAAAACTATACTGATTACACAATGGCTGACCAGCTTTCCCAGGAGCCATTTTAGGCGTACAAGACATATTATCGGCACAATCGCAACAATCTTTCTGAATAGAAGATTGCATCAACGAACGAACCTGCCCAATAAGTTCTTCCATATCTGTACTTGGGGTTATTTGATTTGCGGCCGTTCTCCAATCTGCGCGTTTCTCACCACCTGTACCATCTGCGCCCTTGGTTTTGTACGGTCTTATTGCACATGCCTTACCCGGTTGATCCCCACACGTCACAAATAAATCAACCGGTGAAAATACGGTAATACGTGTGCCCGCGGCAATTGAAAAAGGCGGCGTTGTGTTGTTCATAACATCAACCAATAATTTTGTCGCAACATTATTCCACGCGGTAATAATTTCATTTTTGGCCAGTTCAGACGAACGAACGGTTCCACTTTGAACAACGGTATTATTATCCAAATCAATCTGATTCACAAATGCATCGGACACCGGCGCAATCAAATTCACCGCCGCCGGCACAATAGCAGTCAGCATTGGCATAATAAATTGTTGCAAATAATCCGTACTGCCATGTCCGGGGACACCCTTGCGTCCTTGGGAATCCGCCGAAAACGGACGTTTGTCGCCAAAATTAAACTCAACTCCATCGGGACGAATAAATTGATACCATTCTATTTGCATACGACCAACGGCCTTGTATGGCCCCGGCAAATTCCCCGTCACATACCCCAGCATCAATGTCCCAGTTGGAATAATCACCGTGCGACCGTTATCGGAATAAACATTCCTGTCGACCGTTGCGCGCACCGGAAGACCATTCGTTAACATCTCTGCATCCGCTTGAACATCCGAAACAATTGTCGCCGGAATTGGTTTATATTGACGCAACACAAATGTCCGGTCATATGGCATAGATGAAAAGACACCGTCGCTTTCACCGGAACCCAAATACATTTGCTCTTCCACGACATTCGGTGTCAAATTTACCCGTGCCATTCCGCCCGTGCCACTCGATTGACGTTGCGCAACCATGGTGGCAAGTTCCGCATCCGTCAATTGCCGTGCCCGATTCCCGCGATTCTTTACCGACCGCGCGCCCAATGCGGGTAATTGATCCGTAATGGTCAAACGAATATGTTCCGCATCCGACCCAATACGTCGCGCCGGATTATTTATATCCATAATATAACCCGTATCCGGATTATAAATTCCGGTCGGCGTTTTACAATTCACATCGGAAAACGGGTGATAGTAATACGCACCGCCGTCGGGTCTTATCCAACCCGCATGTACGCCGGATATATTGTATCCCGGAAAAGAAAATTCCGAACAACCCGTCCCCGTCATAGAACCGGTGGGCGTTGCGGCAACCGTTGGATCCGGCCAATCATATGTCGGCATTTGCGCATCATTAAAATCAAATTCCGGTGAAATATCGTCCACATCCTTTTCAAAGTCATACGTTGGTTCCGGTTCAAAAAATGGGTCGGGCTCATACACTGGTTCGGGTTCCGGCGTGGGTTGTATCTTTAACGGTTCACGCGCACCAATAACAATAGTAATTGCGTTCGGTTCATCACGTTCCACACCCGTGGCAAAGTCAGTCCATTTAATTGCGACATCAACACTGGTGATAGTAATCGGATGTTCAGGTTCGTATTTCAACCGTATTTTGCACGGCATATCTGCATCGATAATAGTATTTTCATTTGTGCATGTTTCGGTTGCCGAAATTCCTGCGGCATCGGTCGTATCGCCATCAACCACAACATTTACATCCGTCACCTGGACACGGGTATTTGCCGACACAGTATATTCAATTTCGCGCGATTCCCCAACATCCGTATCGACCCAGTCAATCGGTTCGTTTGGCGACACAATCAGTTCCGGCGTGACCGCAACGGGTGAATCAACGATTTCAACCTTTTTTGTATCCTTGCCCCGCGTTAGCATCACGAACAACGCAACCACAACAATGATTGCCACAATAAGCAAGAACCATTGCAACCCGCGCGGCGAAGAATCATTTTCCATACTCATTACCAATTTCCCCTTGCAAAATAATTATTGAATCCGCACGACCTGGCAACTGGCGCCACTAAACTTTAACAATTGGTCACACAATTGCTGCGCGGTATCAATATCCGGCATCGGTCCGATACGCAACCGGTACAGCCGCGCCGCCGAAGATGTCGCCCCAAGTTCGCCAACGCCTTCTTCGTCAACGGCATAAAACACGCTGTCTTTATATTTATTCAATAAACCTTTGCCGTCATTACCACTGAACCGCGCAACCAATCCGGCCCAGTATTCATCCAATGCCTTGACACTGCTGTCCGACCGCAATTCAACGGCGACACCACCTTGGTTGCTGGTAATAAGTGGTATATTCGAATTCGGCAAATAAGACCCCGCGGTCACGCGTTCGGTTGGCATCATACTTATGCCACGCGTGCCATTGCCCATGGCCGGTGTATCATACGTGCCGTACATCATCGCACCCGTATTCATCGGCATCGCCGGCATGGTCGGCAACACCGCGGCATTTGGCACATTGCTAATATACGTCGGACTTGCGGTAAGGTTTCCATACCCCGCGTTTATCGCGGTCATATTGTCGTTATAAATCATATTGTTCAGTGAATTTCCCGACATCATACTTTGCGCAACATTCGCTTCGGCCAACGCCATCACACTTGCGGTATCGGCAATCAAGAACGGTTTTGCGCGCTTTTTAATACAAACAATGCGTTGCCCACTGCGCAGAACCATATCGCCTACGGCCTCTACAATAAGCAACCGACCATCTTGACCATCAGTGCGGAACCCGACCGGCGATTCACCACCTTCGACCAACAACGATACCACGGGCCGTTGCGTCATTGAAATAACCTTGTCGCCAAAGTCAATATACGTAAACACACGATCGCGCCACACGCGTTCCGGCGCAATTACATAGTCGTCCGGATTCGGCACAAAAATATCCAAATCGAAACGGAATTCCGACGGGTCAATTTTCATCGTTTTAATCCAATCGTAATCTTCGCCATCGACACCGATGCTGGTGCTTTTTGTATTTGTGTTTTTAAATATGGAATTCATCGCCCCGCCACTTGGTGCGGTTGCCGCGCCCGCCATGGGCAAACGGGCATTGCCATCCAAAACAACATCAACCTGGGAATAGGTAATTTCGGACGCGTTCGACGGTTCACTGCGCAGATAGAAAGTATAAACATTTCCCGACTTTCCCGTCACAATCAAATTTGTATCCGAACCCATATTGTCCGGCGCGGGCGTAATGTAAAGCGTCCGCCCGCCTTGATTTCCATTGATTTGAAAGAACCCTTCGTTTCCGACAACCGCGTCTTCAATCTGTTCGCCCTTTGGCAAGTTTACCATCGTCACCATACCATTACGCAACTTTACCGGCAACACAGTCCCCGATTCCCAGGCAAGTTGTGCGTATCCCGGTTTCAAACTGCCACTTGTCATATTTGCGTTTGGATTATCCCATGCAGCCTGAATGCCCCAGTTTCCGTCCAACGGCGCCGCCCACGCACCCGATGCGACAACACCTGCGCAAATTGCAAATCTAAAAATCCAAAGTGTTTTCATTTTTCCCTTCCTTTTCTTTGCGTATTTTATTTTGATATCCAGTTCAACGGGTCATTCCCATTAAGCACCGTATATTCCTTTACTTTCAATCCCAATGGATTATTCAGTCTTTCAATCCAATCAATAATCCTGTCGTTATCCTTGGCCAAAACAACACGAATCTTATAGTCCTTTTTATTTGTCGGCCCACTGTTTGATTCACAGTGATACCGCATCGTTATAGTATAAGTATCTTCCTTTAACATCAACGGTTCACCCGTAAAGGTCACGGGGCAATCAAATGCAAAATCCGGATAGTCAGATTTAATTGCATTATACATATCAGTTTTTTTGAACGCATCATAAACATTTTTGGTTGACCACATTGCGACAACACTGCCTTCGTCCACCCACTTGCGCCGCATAACGGTTATGTTGCGTTCCACTTCGTTGCGGGCGCGGACATATTCCATAACAAAGGCCTTTTTATACACATCGACATTTTCATCATTCGCCGGCAATTCAGTAATTTGAATACTGGACGAATTTATTGGCTTGGTCGTGATAAAGAAAATTTCCGGCCGATTTAACGGAAACATTTTCCCCAGCGTCATAAACAACACAAACAACACCACCGCCATTCCGGCGAATACAAACACAACCAATCTGGACAGCAAAACAGGCGGTTCTATGCGGTGTTGCAAGGTTTACCCCTCCATCGTTTTTTTTGATTGTAGAAAAAATCCAACAATCAATGCAAGTAAAAAAAACAGTGATTAGTGTAAGTGGATAGTGAAGAAAAAAATCGGGCATACCGCGCTAACCGCTAGCACTGCTCACTAACATAACCACTATTTTTTTGCCCCCCCGGCAATGCCGCAGAAACCTGGTGTTTCAATAATATTAATAACTTTTTCCAAAAAAAATGAAAAAAAGCACTTGACCCGATTCGGTGAAAATTGATACTCTTAATATAAGCGATAGTAGTGCCGTGCGTGGTTGATGGTTGTGTTTGCCCGCAAATGCACAGAAACCGGGGTTTTGCCGGTGCGAAAGGAAGGGACAAAAACATGAAAGTTTTAACGTCGAGAGTTGTTATATGTGCGATCGTGTCGATTTTGATGGCATCTGCGGTGCGTGCCGAAGACAAGGTTGGAACCGGTGGTGTGATGGCCAAATCTGGCGATGTCGAAACGCCTTCACGTTCGGGCTCTACGCCGGCGATTGATTACAAGGTTGTCACATCCAAGGCATATGTTGATACAGAACTTGCTCTAAAACAAAACCTTATTACGCCATCAACGCTGGAGTTCTTAAACAGTGGCGAATATGGTATCGGGATGGTTACATCAAACAATGGTGGCACCGCTATTACCGGGCAAAACTTTTATGTTGCAAGGAATGACATGATGGCTTTCTCGGCCCTTGGAAACACAAGCGATGGCCTGTTTGCGCCCCTTGTTAATGCCAACAATGCGTATTTTACGGCAAACAACCTTGGTTCCAGTGCCTATAACAGTTTGGATGAATTTGTTCCAACGGTTATGGCCGTTGGTGAAGCATTACATACGTTGCAAACGAACCTGCAATCGCAGGTTGCACCGCTTTCGTGGGACAGCACATTTCCGGCGGCAATTAACGCATACAGCAC
>CALABO010000020.1 GCA_937885575.1 uncultured Pseudomonadota bacterium
ACAAGAAAATCATCGGCGCGCGTTGTGGTATAATTTTTGTTAAATCATATTTGCTCATTTTACCGTCCGATTATTACGCTTGCGTTGCTGCCCCCAAAGGCAAAGGCATTGCACAACACATTGTTGATACTTTTTCTGCTTTGCACGGTGGCAAGGTTTATCTTTGCACAATCCGTGCCATATTCGCCGTCAAAAATATGCGGGATTACGAATTGATGTTTTATCATAAGCCATGATAGCGCAACACTTACCGCGCCGGCCGCGCCAAGTGTATGCCCGGTTAGCGGTTTGGTCGATGCGCACAGGGTTTCATCACCGAACACCGAATTTATTGCCAAAGATTCCATCGTATCATTGACGACCGTTCCCGTTCCGTGCATATTTATAAAGTCAATTTTATCGGGCGTGAGTTCCGCGCCACGCAACGCCGCGCGCATGGAAGAAATCGCACCGGCACCGGTTGGATCCGGACTTGTTAAATGATACGCATCGGAACTTTCGCCCACGCCCAGCAATTTTATGCCATCACCGTCGCGCGTCATTATGAACAGTGCCGCGCCTTCACCAAGGTTGATTCCATCACGATTTTGCGACATTGGGTTTGTGTGTTTATAACTAAGCGCCGACAGCGCGTTAAAGCCGTTCAATGCAAAATCGCACCGTGCATCAACACCACCAACCAAGACCGCGTCACATATATCCTGCTCTATTAAATCTTTGGCATCTTGGAAAACCTTGGCACTGGAAGAACAGGCCGTTGATACAGTGTATGCGGGCCCGGTGAAACCGGTTTGTTCAACCAAAAATGCGGTCGGCGAATATAATTCTATTTCAGACAGAGAAAATTCGGCCGGCAATTTTCCGGTTTTAAGCGCGATATTCAAATGCCTTTGTGCTTCGTGTATTCCGGTATTACTTGCGCCGATAACAATCCCGATTCTGTTCGGTGCATAATTCGATTTTAATTTCAATATTGTCACCGGCATTTGCCTTTTCGGGGAATTTAACGTAGTCAATCATAAAATGGTAACCCATTTTAGCAAGCCAATTTTCAACCTTTTCTTTCCACTCAAAAGGCATCAGATAGGTCACGTCGCTACCAAGTGTTATGAGTTCCTGCACCAATCCGATGGTAGGTATTACATGGCCGTGATACG
>CALABO010000021.1 GCA_937885575.1 uncultured Pseudomonadota bacterium
CGATGATGTTCTTTGAATATGCGGTTGTTCCGACGATTCCGACCGTATCCGCGTTGAACTGGACGCCCAATTCATCGTGAAACCGGCCGTTAATGTACAGGTTTGGCGCATCCGGGTTCCTGTTTGCCGTGTATGGGTAATTGATACCGTCTTTTTTCCAAGCCGCGTACCGGCCCGCCGATTCGACCGAATGAAAAAAACCGGACGGTTTCAAATCTTCCGAATAATACGGCCGTATATCTTGGCCGTTGGCCGCCAACCCTTGGAACAATTGCATTTTTTGCAAATCCAAAATGTCGTCGGGATGTTGGACAATGACATTACGGACCAATTCGCCGGTTTCCATACCGTCGTTTACCGATTGAACGCGGGTGCGCAAGTCGTTTAATATTCCCATATCCCCGTTTTGGCCGTTTTCGGGCGTTTTCCGGGGCTTTCGTCAAAAAGACGGGTAATTTATCATCTTTCCGGCGAAAGCCCGTTATACGCCATTTCTTGGAAAATTAACTTACAAGTTTAGTTCAAACTAAACGGTGCGGTATTTTACGCCGTGGTTGTTGCATTGCAAACAAATGCGGTCCAATCCCCGCGTGTCAAGTTCCAAAGCCCGGTACGCCTGTTTCAGTTCGTACCCAAGCCCGGACGCCCGGCCCGTGGGTGCGCCGTCAAGTTCATACAACAGTTCGTCACGCGTGACGTTTACTTGGTTGCGGTTAACCCGAACATCCGGATTCATTGCGATTGTACGCAACACGTTTGCCGCGACCTGTTTTTGGATTACCGTTGCGAATATGGCCCGTTGGGAAATGATGAAATCGGAAATGTCGCAACCAACGGATATTTCGACGTTCATTCCGTAATTCATCGTGTTCGTGTAACCGATTTGGCCAATATCGAACATTTCCGGGTATTCGGCGAAATCCAACGGTGCGTGAATCCCGAACGGGGAAACCTGTAAATACTTGGTCATTTGCCGCCAAGATTCAATCGAACCGCCAAGGCAAGTTTGGCACGGTTCAACGGACCAATCCTTGGAAACGTTCAACGCCCGCATACCGGCGGGCAATTCGTTTTGGCTGTAGCAAAGGAACCACGCGCCGCCCGCATCGTTGCCGTTACCATCGCCGCCGGGAATATTGGCGGTATGATCACTCGTAGGAGGTAAAACGTTTTTATCATAACTGGAAGAAATTAGTAAAGATATTGAAGCAAAAGGCAGAATAAAGGAGAGCGCGAAGGCGCGGAAAGGACAGTACGATGGCAGAAAATAATTTTAATGGAACCGTAGAGGCGTTATTTAAGGGGATGGACGGATTTCTTACCACAAAGACGGTGGTAGGTGATGCGGTGAAATTTGATGACGGCACGATTATTTTGCCGCTTGTGGATGTAAGCTTCGGTGTGGGTGCCGGTGCATTTGCGGGTAGTGCAAAGAAC
>CALABO010000022.1 GCA_937885575.1 uncultured Pseudomonadota bacterium
CAGAGGAATCATAATCCTTTGGTCAGGGGTCCGAATCCCTTCGCCGCTACCAAAAATTCAACCCCGATTTATTCGGGGTTTAATTTTTGGTATTGGGGATTTGGACACCGGCACAGGGGTCCGAACCGCAGCAAAAAGGCGGAATAACGCCGGTCACCCGAAGTTCTAACGAAGGGTGATTTTGCAAGGTGGCGAAGCAATCCCTTCGCCGCTACCACGAATTTTTTATACGATTTTCTTGACTTGTTGGGTTTTTTGTGCTAGTGTTCAGTCTTAAGAGTCAAAAAGGTAATAAATGAGTCATATAACAAGTAAAGATTATATCGTTATCACACCAACAAAGGTCGCTGTTGGTGGACAAGAAACAGCAAAATTTCTTGGACAAGAGATCGATTTGGTTAAGGAATTGCCGGGTATGTTTGAACATATTCAAGACAAGACGTATAAAGAATGGGGTATTCAACCGATTGAGATGCACATAGTTACTTCAAAAACTAATGGAGGTCAGATGATGCTTGGTGAACCGTCCCCCAAACATGGTACACATGCGTGGTCCAGGTTTGTTTTTGAACATGATATTTACTCTCGTTGGTTGTATCAGATTTCGCACGATTCTATATCCAGGAGTGCGAGGTGGATGGCATACTATTGCGTTGAAGAAATGTTGCATGCTCCTGTTTTGCGGGAGGAACTTGTTCATTCTGCGGCGAAAAAGATTCTAAAAAATCAAAAAGACCTGAAAGAATGCTTTTCTAATTTTAGCAATGATGCTTATTATGATCCTGAGTTTGTTCGGTTTATGGGATGGGAAAAGATTTCAAAAGACCAGAATGCCGAAGCGTTGAAAATACTATTAGCTTTGGGCTGTTTAACTATAAAGAAAAGATAAAACCGGGTGTGTCTCGATTTTGTTTTTGGTATAGTCGCAAATTTTATTGATGTTTTTTGTTTTGTTTCGATTCATAATAAGACAAAAAGGGGGTTGGTATGCAAAAAATATGTCAGAGTTGCGCGATGCCGATGAATGATGAATCGGTGTTTGGAACGAACAAAGATGGTTCGAAAAATTCGGACTATTGTGTTTATTGTTATAAAAATGGTGAATTTGTGGACGATGTTTCCATGGAAAAATATATCGAAATGATGGTGCCTTTTGCGGCCCAGGCGAATATGACCGGTGATGAAATGCGTGCGTATTGTGCGGCGGTTTTCCCGACACTTAAAAGGTGGAAAAAGTTATAGATTATCTATGTTCTGTTCCGACCGGAAACAATGCAGAATGTGGACTTCTTTGCCGGTTATTGTGTATAAAATGCGAAAGCCGCGTTTGAATACCAAGTGGCGGATTTCATGTCCGCGGACGATAACGATAATTTGATGTCTTTCCGGGAATTGTTCTAATCCGCGCATTTGTTCCAACAATTCATCGTGTATTTGTTCCGCAATCAATGGTGAATCCCGGGCAATATATATGAACAGGTTTCGCAAATCGTCATACGCGCGTTCTTCGACAATAACCGAATATTTTTTTGCCATTTTTTAACCCAAGTGTTTCGTGGCAATGCGCATGTCGTGTTTTAACATGGCAAAGGCATCTTCTAATGGAATGCCGCGTTTTTTTGACATGCTTTGCAGACCATCTTCGATGCCGCGCATCATTGAACCGATTTCCGCATCTTTGGCGATTTTTTGATATTCTTTTGCGTCCAGCACGACCACCGAAGCCGCCCCATTCACGGTCAGAATCGCAGGTGATTTTTCGTCCCTGATGCGCCGAACAACATCCGCAGCGTTGCGTTTGAAGTCGGTTAGGGAAATAATGTTTTCTGGGTTTGCTATCATATTTTATTCCGCGTTTTATTTGGTGTCTAATTAGATGCTAACATTACATGATAAAAAAGTCCAGAAATTTTTAATTATCTTGTTTGTTGTGTGGCGTTATACATAATAGTATCTAATGGCTTTATTTGTATTTTTGGGGGAGAAACGGGTGTTTCTTTTTTGTCTTGTTTTTTATCTTGAATCTTGTTGTCTATTACATTACCAAGGTTCCACCCTAAGATTGCAGAAAATGTTGATGTTAATGTAATTATAATCCACCATCTCTGTTGCCGAGAATGAAATTTTTTAAAGTTTTTGTTTATTGTTTCTTGGTGAATATTGGCAACCTGGTACCATATGTGTGCAGCATCTTCTTCAGAATAGTTTGCTTGAATGTACCTTGATTTTGGTTCTCTTATCCATATTTTGTTGTTGGATAAAATTTTATATTCAGTGCCATTCGCGGAAATATAGTATTGTTCCGATGTGTTTTCTGGATCAATACTGGGGTAACAGCGAATATATACATTACCGCCGATTAACACGGCTTCATCGTTTAACATAGTGCTTTGGTAAAGGGCGGGTTTTTCCTCTAATTTATCTAATAAATCTGTTAAATCTGTAAATTCGACTTGTTTTTTCATTTTATTGCCTTTTGTATTGCGTTTTTATATAGTATAGACCAAAAAACCACAATGTCAATTTTTTTAATGTTGCATTTTGAAATGGTTTTTCGCTATGATTTATCACGGAAGGAAAGGAGAAATTATGAAAGCATTAAAACTCTTGGTTTTTGCGGTGTTTTTTGTCTTTGGGGCGGCGCGTGCGGAAAATTTAATCGTGTATTTTTCTGATTCGGGAAATACGGAACGCGTGGCGAATACTATACAGGGCTTGGTCGGGGGCGATATGGCGCGGATTGAATCTGTGATTCCGTATCCGAAATCCCAGACCGATAAAACATATGTCGCAAAGCGTGAGCAGGAAAGTGATGCACGGCCGGACTATAAGGATTTAGGCGTGGATGTTGCGGATTATGACCTGATATTCCTTGGGTATCCGATATGGTGGGGTGGTATGCCGATGGTGGTTTATACGTTCTTGGAAAATAATGATTTTAATGGCAAAGTGATTGTGCCGTTTGCAACATATGGGACGTCGGGTCTTGGTAAATCTGTTGATGAAATTAAGCGCGTTGCGCCGGGCGCGACCGTGACCGAGGCGTTTGGTATGCCCGGCAAGGAAACGGAAAAAGACCATACCGAAGCGGTAAAGAATTGGTTAAGCAAAATTGCCGGTAATGCAGAATAAAAATATTGTTCTTGATTCCCTGTATGCGGTGGCGGATGCCGTATACAGGAATTTTAATTCGAAAATAATATCGAGTGTTGATAAAGATAAAATAATCGGGGTTCGAACGCCAAATTTGCGTGCGATGGCGTGCAATATGTTGAAATCTGGCGCAGACAAGGATTTTATTCAAAATTTGCCGCACAAATATTTTGAAGAAAATCAGTTGCATGCGTTTATAGTTTCAGAAATTCATGATTTTGATTCTGCGGTGCGTGCGGTGGACGAATTCTTGCCATACGTTGATAACTGGGCAACATCTGACCAAATGTCGCCAAAGGTTTTTGCAAAAAATACCGATAAACTTTTACCGTATATCAAAAAATGGTTGCGGTCAAAACACGTCTATACGGTACGTTTCGCGGTGCTCTGCCTGATGCGGTATTATATGAATGCGAATTTTGATACAAAGTATGCCGATATGGTTTTGGGTATAAAATCAGATGAATACTATGTAAATATGATGCGGGCGTGGTATTTCGCAACCGCCGCGGCAAAGCATTTTGATTTGGTTTATCCGTATTTTGAAAAACTCGATTCATGGACGCGGGCGCGCGCAATTCAAAAGGCCATAGAATCCTATCGCGTTTCGCCGGAACGCAAGTTAAAATTAAGGGCGTTAAGGGGGAAATTATGACGGACTTTATAAATATGCTTAAAAATCGGCGGTCGGTTTATTCGCTGAATAAAACTTTGCCGGTTGCGGAAAGTGCGGTTGCCGATTTCGTGCGCGCCGCGGTGCAATATGTTCCGGACGCGTTTAATATGAAGAGTCAGCGCGTCGTTCTTGTTATGGGTGCGCGGCACGAAGAATTTTGGAATGCGGTTTATGATGAAATGGTGAAATTTACCGGTGGACGGTTTTCGCGCGATAAAATCGATTCGTTCGCGGCGGCGTATGGAACGGTTCTTTATTTCTATGATACGGCGGCGGTCGAAGAAACGCGGCGGGCGTATCCGGGCTATGCCGAAAATTTTCACGATTGGGTTATGCAATCAAACGGAATGTTGCAATTTGCAATTTGGGTTGGGTTTGCAAATATGAATGTTGGCGCGAATTTACAGCACTATAATCCAGTTATTGACAATATGGTGCGCGAAATGTTTGGTTTGCCAGACGGGTGGACATTGGTCGCACAGATGCCGTTTGGTGGAATTGCCGCCGTACCGAAACCAAAGCCGGACACGGATATCCCCGGGCGGGTTAGGGTGGTGGGGTAGGGCGCGACACCCCGGCCTGCGGCCACCCCTCTAGCCAGAGGGGAACTTGGATTGCAACTGGACGAGAATAAAATTCTCCTCTGGCCAGAGGAGTACCGTGTGAAACACCGGGAGGTGTCGCCAGTATTGTCATCGGTTGCGCTTTTTCCTTGATTTTTTTGTGGCGGACCGTATAATCGGTTGGTAATTTTGCGAATTGCCCTAATAGTCTAGTGGTAAAACACGTCCTTGGTAAGGACGAGTCGCAAGTCCGATTCTTGCTTAGGGCACCACGAATGCGTCATCTGTTTTGCGTTTGTTCGTTTTTGTTTCAGGTCGTGTATGTTTTTATACACTCCCATCACAAAAACTTCACAATACGCAACATCTAACACATTTGTGGCGCCCTACGGGCACGCAAATATATCATCTGTTTTGCGTTTGGCGGTGATGTGACCAACAACCACGGAGCCAGATTCAAAAACAAAAAAGTGATAAATTCGGGTGGCACCGCGCATAGCTAAATATGCGCCCCGAAAGAAAAATTTGTTTAACCAATGGGTGCCAAAATTCAATCTGTTTTTTGTCGCCCACAAACAAAAGGCGAAAATATGTTATCACTTAAATCAAAATACAGAACACATACTTGCGGGGAACTTTCCGCAAAAAATGTCGGTGAAACCGTGATGCTTTCGGGCTGGGTTCATCGGAAACGTGACCATGGGTCGTTGCTGTTTATTGACCTGCGCGATAATTATGGAATTACACAGATTGTCATTGATGGTGGGAATGACGATTTGGAACGCGTGCGACCGGAATCGGTATTGCAGGTAACCGGAAAGGTTGTTGCGCGTGATGCGTCACAGGTAAATGAAAAAATCCCAACCGGTGAAATTGAGATAAGTGTTGAATCTTGGAAAGTTTTGACGAATGCGGACGTGTTGCCTTTCCAAGTGTTTGGCGATGACGATACGGTGTCCGAAGATTTGCGGTTAAAGTATCGCTATATCGATTTGCGGCGCGACAGTTTGCACAATAATATTTTGACACGTAATCGCATTATGAAATTTTTGCGCGATAAAATGTGGGATTTGGGTTTTTCAGAATTCCAAACGCCGATTTTAACGGTGTCCAGTCCCGAAGGTGCGCGTGACTATATTGTCCCAAGTCGTAATCATCATGGTATGTTCTATGCGTTGCCCCAGGCGCCACAGCAATTTAAGCAATTGATTCAGATTGCAGGGTTTGACCGCTATTTCCAGATTGCGCCATGTTTTCGTGATGAAGATTTGCGCGCAGACAGATTATTGGAATTTTATCAATTAGATTTGGAAATGTCGTTTGTGGACCTGCGCGATATTCAGGCGGTTGGTAACGAGGTTATGCCGGAACTTATTAAAAAATTTGTGCCGGATGCGATTGTTGACCCGAATATTCCGCACATTCCGTTTGACGAGGCGATGTTAAAGTACGGCAGCGACAAGCCCGACCTGCGTAACCCAATTTTGATTTCTGATGTGACGGAAATTTTCCGCGGGTCGGATTTCGGAATCTTTGCGAACGCGATTGAAAGCGGCAGTGTGGTGCGTGCGATTCCTGCGCCGAACAGTGCCGATAAACCGCGGTCATGGTTTGATAAACTTGGCGAATATGCGGTCAAAGAATTGGGATTGGGGGGACTTGGGTATATCATCTTTGCGGACGAAGCCAAGGGGCCGGTTGCGAAAAAACTGGACGCGGACCGAATCGAAAAGTTGCATAAAATCGCTGGTGATAATTCGTTACTGTTCTTTGTGTGCGATAAAGCCGAATCGGCGGCCAAGGCGGCGGGCAAGTTGCGGATTAAACTTGGCGAAGATTTGGGACTCGTCAATCCGCACGAATTCAGATTCTGTTGGATAGAAGATTTTCCGATGTATGAATTGAACGAAGAAACCGGCGCGATTGACTTTGGGCATAATCCGTTCAGTTTACCAAAGGGCGAATTGGATGGCGACCCGTTAAAGATAAAGGCGAATCAGTTCGATATGGTTCTGAACGGCGCCGAAATTTGCAGTGGGGGATTGCGCAACTATAACCCGGAAACTATGGTTCGGGCGTTTGCGATTGCGGGCTATGGACCGGAAGTTGTAAAGGAAAAATTCGGTGGTATGTATGCCGCGTTCCAATATGGTGCGCCACCACACGGCGGGTGCGCGTTTGGTATTGACCGACTGGTTTCGATTATTTTGGGAACGAACAATTTGCGCGAAGTCGTATTGTTCCCGACGAACCAACGCGGACAAGATTTAATGCTTGGTGCGCCGCGTGAGGTTACCGAACAGCAACTGCGCGAAGTGCATATTCAGGTGAGAAAGAAGAATTAAAAAGACCACCCCGGCCTTCGGCCACCCCTCCACAGGAGGGGAACTTGTCGCCCGCGGTTGCGGGCGATTTTTGTTGAAATCCTTTTGTTTTGTGGTATGCTCTGCGCGGGAGAGGGGCAGACAAAAAGGAAAAAAAATGAGATTGGAAAAAAATGTTAATTTTAGTTTGAATACGGATTTATTTTATTGGTGGCATAAAACCGAAGGTGGTATGGAATGGATACACTCTGAACGCAGGGAATGTTTTGCGTCTGGGGAATTCGATGATTTGATGCGACAGGTTAAAAATTGGTGTGCGTATATTTGCAAGGATGCAAAAAATAATGTCGATAAAAAAATGTATGATATTAGTTTGTCGCGCTATGTGTTTGTGACAGATAAGGATAGTTTGTTGGGTTTTAGGTTTTGGGACAAGGGGTGCAAATTTATTTTGGCCACAGATGGTAATTTAATATATCCGTCTGATGTTCGGGATTCTTTGCGTGTGCCGCATTATTTTGATGGGGTGGTTTTTCCGGAAAATATGTCGGCGGAACAAAAAGCGTTGCCGGTGTTTGTGGAAGAATACAATTTATATAAAGCATGGGTTCGGCCGTTAAACGATAGTGATATTGTTGTTGGTCCGGACTTTAATCAAATTTGGCCGCTAAAAGGTGCGGGCCAAGTGCCGGTCACGATAGAAAAATTATTGAAGAAGAAAAACGAAAGAATATACACAGCAAAATAAAGTTTATAAACGCCCGCGATTGCGGGCGATTTTTTGTTTAGAATTTGTCGTGTGTTTTTATAAATTCGCGCATATAGGCGGGGTCAAAAAATCTTATGATTTCGCCCATGGAATATCCGCGGCGGCCGTTCGGTGCGATGGCGACCGATACTGTTATTGGGTCGGGCGCGGTGCCGCGCATTGTGATATTTAATTCGGTTGTCATTGCGCCGTTTGTGATATTCATTTTTCCAACCGCGTCCGCGTGGCGCATCGATATTTCCATTGGGGTTGTGGTTTCAAATGCGCCGTGGTCATATTTGCCGATTATGCGCATGTTTTTGATTTTTGTGACACCTGATTCAAGTGCCGTCATAAGGCGGTCTTCGATATTTAATCGGGTTAAATCATCGTATGCGATATAAAACGCATCAAGTCCGATGCCATCGATGTATCCGCCGTCAAATGTTAAATCAACATCACCGTTCATGTTATACCAAATGTCGTGCGCAATGTGACCGTTGGTGCTTAATGTCAATTCCGCGGTCACGGTCGTATTCATTATGTTCAATGGAAAGTTTTTCGTTAGCAATGCGCCGTTGATTACAAAATTATTTAATTGAATAAATATGTCATAGTTAGAGCGTTCTTTGATGATTGTCGCAAGCAGGTTTCCGCGCGCGCGGTCGGTGATAGAAAATGTTTGTGTGCCGGACTTTAACGAATACACAAAATTTTTGTATGCGTTGTCGTTATAGACAAGTGTCTTGGCCGAAAGATATAAATTCTTGCCGATGTCGAACAAAGATACTATTGGTGCATTGGTTAAAAATTCCATTTCTTCGTAATGGTCAAAGAATTCATGATTTAGAAAATCATCAATTGTAAGTGTGTCGGTCTTTAATGTTATGCCATTTGCGTCGACAGAACCGGTAAATACATGTCCCGCCATTTTTAGGGTCAGATTAGATATGTCGCCACGTTCGTTGTATGAACCTGACGCGATGTATTCAAGACCGCGCAAGAATTGTAAGTCAAACTTTGGAACCCAATCTTTGATATTTGTTCCCGTTAAATAAAATGAATTACCTTGGACAACCAAAGACCACGCATCTGTGTTTGGTATAAATGTTATTGCGTCACCGTTCCAAACTATGTTGCCGGGTTCGTTCAACATTGTTTCCGGTAAAATGTGCAAGTTCGGGTTTAACGAGCCAAGGGTCTGATTATATATGTATTCGTATTCTGTGTTCGATTCTTTGCCGTTTGATGTGTATGTGCCACCGACATTTGCAAATGTAAATTTTATTTTTGCCGGTCGGCCATCAAGTTTTGCAATGTATGATGAAATGCCACTTGAATTGATTGAGTCGTTTGATTTTATATCGGCGGTTATGCGATTGTTGTCACTTTTTATGAATCCATAAATATTTCCGTATCTAAATTTTTCGCATTGCCATTTATCTGGCGTGCCAGAAAACAGACATTCGATATCTGTGCCATCAATGTTTGTTTTTATCATTATGTCGTGCGCGCCATTTGTATCAATTATGCCACCGGTAAATGTTGTGTTGTCTGCAACAATCTTATCAATTTGAATATAGTCCGCCGTGCCGATTGCATTTATCTTGATATGTTCAAATTTTTTATTATCAAATGTTAAATCGCCATAGAAATCTAGGTTCAATTTTGTGTCACGCAACAGTTTTGTAGAACGTGCCAAAAATGAAAAATCAAAAGTCACATTGTTGGATTTCAAATCAATTGCACGCCAACCGTTTGCGCCCAGTTCTATGTTTCCGCGGACATTGTTTGCGGTGAGATTGTCGAATTTTACCCCGTGTCCGCCGTCCCATACAAAATCGGTTGATAATCGGACGCGACGTATAATTTTTGGCTCGGAAAATTCAAACCAAGAATTTATTCTATCTGTATCAATCGTTAATGTTCCAAATGCGCCACCCGATGGATAAAGTTCACCGACTATTTTTAGGTCAACATTTTTATTCGTAATCGTAAATTTTTCATCATGAAATTCTATGTTATATTTGTGTTGCCCGGTGCGGACAAGTCCGTTGAATGTTCCGTTGTGAAAAACGCCTTCGATAATTTGATAATTTTTTCCCATAAAGTTTATGGTGGAATCTTTGACGGTAATATTGTAATTCTGCATAAATGGCGCAAGTGAATCGATTTTGATTTCTGCGCCAGATATCAACATCGTGCCGGTAAGTGTCGCGTTTTGAATATCGAATAAATCACGAAATGGAATTTGAACGGAAATCTTGCTGATGTTTCCAAACGGTGTTGAAACATCGTTTGCAAGTATGGTTGTTTTCCCAACTATACCGAATGTTATGTCGCCGTTTATCTCGACATCCATGCCTGTTTGTGTTGCAATTGCGGTCTCTAATCGACCACGAACTTTGTTCAAATCCATAAACACAGGCGCAACCAATAATCCCGACATAACAATTGCGATGATAGTTAAAATTACCCAAAAAAATATATGCTTTCGTGGATGGGTTGACATTCTCTCGGTCCTCTTGTTTTTTCATTATAATTTATTATACTTAAGCTGTGAACAAAAAAATTTTTAATCTTGAAAGTGATTACAAGCCGATGGGTGACCAGCCAACGGCCATTTCTGATTTAGTAAATGGTATCAAAGATGGTCGGCGGTCCCAGGTTTTGCTTGGGGTGACGGGGTCGGGAAAAACCTTTACAATGGCAAATGTTATTGCGGAACTTGGGCGGCCGGCGTTGCTTATGGCGCCAAATAAAATTCTTGCGGCGCAATTGTTCACGGAAATGAAATCTTTTTTCCCGCATAATCATGTCGAATATTTTGTGTCGTATTATGATTACTATCAACCCGAAGCGTATTTGCCGACAACCGATACTTACATTGATAAAGACGCATCGATAAATGACCAACTGGATCGTATGCGGCACAGTGCGACGCGCGCAATGCTGGAAGAACGCGATGTTATCGTTGTGTCTTCGGTGTCGTCGATATATGGACTTGGGACGCCAGAGCAGTATTCAAGTATGAAGGTTGTGTTGCATGTCGGCGATATTATGGGGATTGCCGATGTAATGCGCGAATTGGTAAATATACAATATAAGCGAAATGATGTCGCCTTTGAACGCGGTAATTTTCGCGCGCGTGGTGATACACTTGATATATTTCCGTCACACAGTCAAGACATTGGCTGGAAGGTTTCTTTTTGGGGTGATGAAATCGAAGAGATTTGGGAATTCGATGCGTTGACCGGCGCAAAGTTGCGAAAAATTGATAGAATCGCGGTCTATCCGAATACGCACTATGCAACGCCTATGCCGTCGATATTACAGGCGATTGGCAACATTCGTGCGGATTTAAATGAACGACTTCAATACTTTCATGACAATATGAAATATGTGGAAGAACAGCGTCTGCGCGAACGCGTCAATATGGATATAGAAATGATGGAATCGACCGGAACGTGTCGCGGAATTGAAAACTATTCGCGGTATTTATCTGGGCGCGTGCCTGGGCAACCGCCACCGACACTGTTTGAATATTTGCCGCGCGATGCGATTCTGTTTATTGATGAAAGCCATGTTACTGTTCCGCAAATCGCCGCAATGTCGCGGGGTGATAGGGCACGCAAAGAAACCCTTGCACAATATGGTTTTCGTTTGCCGTCATGTGTTGATAATCGACCGCTTACTTTTGAAGAGTGGGATTCAATGCGACCACAAACAATTTTTGTTTCGGCAACGCCCGCCGAATGGGAAATGAAACAGGCCGGCGGAATTGTGGCAGAGCAGGTGATAAGACCCACTGGGTTGCTTGACCCCGAATGCATTGTGCGGCCGATAAAAAATCAGGTTGATGATTTACTCGGTGAAGTAAAGTCGATACGGGGACGTGTGTTGGTAACAACACTTACGAAAAAAATGGCGGAACAGTTGACCGACTATTTTGTTGAAAATGGAATTCGGGCGCGATACCTGCACAGTGATATTGAGACATTGGAACGCATTGAATTGTTGCGTGATTTGCGTATGGGAAAGTTCGATGTCTTGGTCGGAATAAATTTATTGCGTGAGGGTTTGGATGTTCCCGAATGTGAATTGGTTGCGATTATGGACGCGGATAAAGAAGGTTTCTTGCGTTCCACGCGGTCGCTTATACAAACCATAGGGCGCGCGGCACGAAATGCAAATGGGCGTGTGATATTGTATGCGGATGTTATAACCGAATCTATGCGGGCGGCGTTGGATGAAACCAACAGACGTCGTGAAAAACAAATGGCATATAATGCACAACATGGAATTACACCGAAAACTGTATCCAAGGCGGTGTTTGACGAAGTTGCCGATGTAAAAGAAAAGACCGATAAAAAACATCGTTTCGTTTATACCAAAGACGGTGTGTTTGATGCCGAAACTTTGCGCAAAGAAATAAAGAAGTTGAATAAAAAAATGCGTGATGCGGCGGAAAATTTGGACTTTGAAACGGCGGCGGAAATTCGTGACGCAATTCGAAAAATGGAAGATGATTTATTATTGTTGGAGTAAAACATGAAAACATATATTACAAAAGATATAAATGAAACACATGACTGGGCGATGGGGTTTGCAAAAACTTTGCATGCGCCAGTGACCGTTGCGTTGCATGGTGATTTGGGTGTTGGAAAATCAGAAATCGCGCGGACAATTATTCAAACACTTTGTGGGGTGGATACCGTTGTACCAAGTCCGACTTTTACAATTGTGCAATCGTATGAAAATGGAAAAGACAAAATATCGCACTTTGATTTGTATCGTGTGTCGGACGCGTCCGAATTGGTAGAGATTGGTTTAATGCATGCGGTGCAAAATGATATTACGCTTATTGAGTGGCCGGATATTGCGCGGGATTTTTTGCCGGCCGATACTTTGCATATATATATAAGTGAATTTGAAAACGGACGAAAAATAGAAATTGCTGATTAAATGTTTTTTGCCGACGGCAATAGTGACATTACCGCAAGTGGAAAATCCGCGGCACGCGCAAGGTATGAACCACTTACCAATAAATCCGCACCCGCGCCCCAGCAAAGTCGTGCCGTTTCAGGGTTTATTCCGCCGTCAACAGAGATGGTAAAGCGCAGGCCATATTTCTTGCGGGTTCCGGCAAGAACCGATATTTTATTTAATACATTCATATTAAACTTTTGTCCCGCCGCGCCCGGCGAAACACCCATTACCATAATTTCATCAATGTCACGCAAAATTGTTTTCAAAAGTGATACGGAAGATTCGGGATTTAATGCGATTCCAACGCGTTTGCCCGTGGCGCGAACAATTTGAACCGCGCGGCGCAGACCGACCGTGTTTGTTGAAAGTATCACCGTATCTGCGCCGGCGTTTATTGCGTCTGTCGCCCATGCCGACGGCGCATCGGTCATTAGATGAACATGTAAATGGCCCGGCCATGCCGCGCGGATTTTTCTTAATTCTTCGATGCCGCCGGTTATTTTATCAACATAAAGTCCGTCCATAATATCAACATGTATTGCCGATATTCCGCCCGCACGAAACATTGTGTATGTTTCGGGGCGTGACATATCAAAGCAAAGTGTGCTTGGCATAATTGGAACCGCGGTTGGACGCGTTTTCTTTGGTTTTTTGTGATGAAAAACACCAAAAATTTTGTTTGTAATTTTTTGCCATTTTTTTAGTCGTGCAATGTATGCGCGACGATATGGGCGCGCCGATTCCCATATATATTTTGCAAGTGTGCGAACATTTGTGTCGGGACCTGTGCATGTTATTTCAATATCAAATGTTTGTGAAAGTAATTCGGCAATTCCATTTAACCTTGCACCACCGCCAGTTATAATTATTTCGGTTGGTTGATATTTTTCTACGTATCGCGCAGAATCATTTTTTATTTGCTCAATAAGATTATAGAAAAACGGAACAACGATTTCATTTACATCGGCGCATGAAAATGCATATGCGCTGTCGGCTGGGCTGAATCGTGCCATTTCGTTTGAATAGAGATTTGCAACACCACGCTTTATCCGTTCGGCTTCGGCAAAACTTATATCAAGTTTTGTTGATATTTCATTTGTTAAATCGTTGCCACCCATAAAGCGTCCGTCATACCAAACAGGGCCACGGTCCGTCCAGATTGATGCGGTTGTGTGTTCCGCGCCAAAGTCAATGAACATAACGTTTTTTTTCTTTTGTCGCAGAACATTTGATGCCAAAAATTGTGGTGCGTAAAATGCCGATGGTTGTATGTGCGATTGACGCAATAAACTTAGTATTTTTTGCATACGTTCGTTTTCGAAAAATAACGCCGAAATTGTTGATATAAGTTTCGTGTCACTTTGTCCGATTGGTGTAAGCAGATTTCGCGTGTTGCCCGTGTCATATCGCAACGGTATTATGTGCATTGGATAAAAACCGTCAGGTTTATCGATTTGCGAAATTTGCGATTTAACATCAGATGGTGTGATTTTGTGTTCGCCGTTCCATATTGTTTCTTTGGTTGATATGTTAAAAAATGATTTTCCAAAATTTCCGGTTATGTATGCCGTGTCAAAGTGTGTGCCCATTTGCCGTTCAAGTTCATCGGCCACTGACTTTAATGCGAACACTGTATCAAAATCATCAACTGAATAATATGCCGATTTATCAATCATTGCATTACGCACGCGGTGCGCAACACCGCGGACACCGCATGTTCCGATATCAAGACATAGAAAACAAGAATCAATCATTCGCATTTTTATTTAACCAAAATTCTTGTGTCGTCACGCATATCGATTACTTTTATGTCCTTGGATAAAATATTATTTTTTTTATCCAAAACAACAATATTTCCGATTGTGGCAATCGGGTCACCTTCGGGCAGCATAATTGTAATTCCACCAAGCGTCACCAAATTCCATCGCCGGTCATCAATCCATTCCAGATAATCAAGGTCGCCGATAAGGTTGAGTGCCGCCTTGGTAATTTCGCCGATTTCGTTTGGAACATTGCCACGGAATATGACCGTCCCAGCCCCACGGCTTTCAGACGGATTTTTCACAATCGTTCCGTCCGCAGAAATAGGATAATAATATGTTCCGTCCGTCCACCCGGCAACCGC
Source organism: uncultured Pseudomonadota bacterium (assembly GCA_937885575.1). Taxonomy (GTDB): domain Bacteria; phylum Pseudomonadota; class Alphaproteobacteria; order Rs-D84; family Rs-D84; genus Enterousia. The sequence continues at coordinate 14,579 of CALABO010000022.1, forward strand.
GCGGTAAAGATTGACCTTGATAGCAAGGTTTCCATTTGGTAATCGGCGGACCGCAGATTCCTTAATACCAGGTGTTTGTGCGATTCGTGTATTTACCAATTCAAGGTTGATTGCGTGCGAATGTGTGCCGGGTGCAATACCCGCCGCCACGATAATCGCGGTAAGGTCTTTGTCTTTTGTATCGCTTGATACAGATATATGTCGCACCATTGCGGTTGGTCCATAACCCATAAATGCCATGACAATTCGCGCCGCAAAATAAATTGCAAGCAGAATAGCGGCGATAAAATATAGCCAAAACCAAATATTTCGTTTCATGGTGGATATTATAACATATTTTAGTGGGAAGTGTTAGTGATTAGTGTTAGTGGCTAGTAGTATCTGGAATTCGTTTGTAATTACGCAATTATTCCAGAATTTCACCACTAACTACTTTCTTTATGTTGCGCGGAGTAAATAACCGCGTTTGAACATACACTTGCGATATGAACCGACCGAACGCGATGTTGTGTTGCGTGGAACCGAAAGCAGGGCGCGCTGGCCTACATCGCGGTATTCGTTTGATTGAAATGTAACCCAAAGGCCGTCCCAATCCGGCATACGAACGGTCTGATTCGGTGAAAGCAATTTTGCAATGCGTGACCGGGGCAGGTAAGACGGCTTTGTTATGCCCAAACACGATTTGTGGTCGCGAACAAATTGTTCCATTGTGACGGATTCGTTTTCCCAATTTAGGATTGTTGCGTCATCAATACTGCCCCCATTTGGGGATGCACAGGCGCATAAACCCAGTAATAAAATTACTTTTAATATTTTCATATTTTACATTATAATTTAATTGCGTTTTTGTGGCAATAGTTTTTATAATGTGAAAAACTATGTCGGGAGAAAAGAGATGGCGGTGACTGTTCAGAACTTTATAAAGTTAGCAAACTTTTATAATCAGATGGCCAAGACCATGTCTGCGATATGTGTGTCCAAGGGCGGAATTCCAATGGAAAAATATGTTGGGCGTTTCTTTGCCGCCGATGTTTTGGAATTTGTTGTGGAATATGGTGAACGTTTGCTAAAATCAAAAAAAGATGTTAGCCGGGATGTTGTGTCGGTGATTGATATGTTCAAAAAACAATTGGCCGGTGTCAGGGAATGGGTGACGACATCACAGAAACCGATATATGAAATGTCACTCGAAGAATTTGAGCGGGCGATGAATATATAAAGGATATGGTATGAAAAGTTTGAAATATTTTATTTTAATGTGTCTTGGGGTTGCACTTTCCGGATGTATGGAAGTGCAAGACCCGTATGATATAGAAGAGGTTGAATATAATACTATTCAAGTTGTTGATAATTTGGTTATCGATGATAATTCTGTGCCAATTTTCCCGAAAAAGGCGGCGCTTACCACCGATACTGCGCGGAGATTTTCTGTGGAATTGCCACGGCGTTGCACGGTGAATTGGGATTCGCAACAGGTTGTGTCGGTGGTGCCGGATGAAAAAATTGAAATTGTGCGGTTGAATGTTGGTGACCCGTTACCTGATTTAACTGTGTCTGATTATAATTTTAGAAAGCAGGGTGTACGCGATACTTTGGACAAGTTGCTTGCGGGGACGGATATCGCCGTCATAGAACAAGAACAAATTTATGAACGCATATCTGGTTCGATTGTTGGGGGAAACCTTAGTGATGCGGTGAATTTGATTACTCACCTGGGGCGCGCGTATTATTCTTATGATGCGAAACTTGGCGAATTAAAATTGTTTAGTCGCGGAAAGTGGCTGATTAAAATGCCAAAGAACGATGATATTGTTATGGCGATACTGGACGCGATGCATGGTGCCGATGTGCGAAATGTGATTGTTGACTGGGGCGATAACACCGTGATATTCGAAGGCAACTATCAGACCGAGCGCGAAGTCGCACGGATTATTTCAGATATTGCGTCAAAGAAATATGTGATGGCGTGGGATATGGACGTGTATCGCGTTTATCCGCGCACCGATAATCCGATTATTTGGATGAATATGTTGCCGGCGTTTGGTGAAAAGAATATAAAGATGTCTGTGCCGGGTGTTGTTGGGCGTGCCTTGGTTGTTGGGCCAGAGGTGAATACGAAAACACTGCAAGAATTTTTGGCGCAACAGGCAAATGTTGTTTTGATATCCCAAGGGCATTTTGTCGTGCCTGATGGGTGGCAATCGCGATTCGATATTGGGCAGTGTGGCAAGGAAGAAAGGTTGGAAACGGATTTAATTGTTGGCGCGACCGCAAAGTATGGCGATTTTGGTGGTAAAGATAAAATCGATGCAAAAATTGTTTTGCGGACCAGTAATGGTGAACTTTCTTCGTTCACAATTCCGTCCACCGTGGGTGATAATTATGTGATTGTTGGTATTCCAACACATTCGTTTGTGACGACACCGGAAACACTGATAAGTCCGTTCGCAGAACTTGTTATATTTATGTCGCCGCGGATTGTTTCAATTGTAAATCCGGCGGATGTTCCGGATGATGCGCCACTGGTTGGTGACGCGTTGCGTGATTGGTTAAAGGAATAGGTTATGTTTACAAAACTAGAACGAAAAATTGCATTTAGATATTTGGCGGCGCGTCGGCGCGGCTTTGGTTCGGTTGTGTCGTGGGTGTCGTTTTTGGGAATTATGTTGGGGGTTGCAACACTGATTGTTGTTATGTCGGTGATGGGCGGTTTTCATGATACATTGCTTGCGCGAATCGTTGGTATGAACGGGCATGTCGTTGTGTATCACCAAGACGGCGCGATTGCGGACTATGATTTCTTGGCCGAAAAAATGTTGGAAAACAAAACGGTGGCGCGCGCGGTGTCCGCCATTGTTCCGATTGCCGAAGGTCAGGTTATGGTGACCGCAAATGGAAAAAATTCTGGTGCGATGGTGCGCGGAATTCGTATGAACGATTTGATGACCAAGACCAACAGTGGTGTGCGTATGTATGGGCGCGATTTGGCCGATATTCGTGACGGCGAATTGATAATTGGGTCAACGCTTTCGCGGAATTTGGGCGTGCATATGGGCGAAAGTGTTTCGTTGGTTTCTGCCGATAATGCAACACCAACGCCGTTTGGAACCATGCCACGAATTATGTCGTATCCGGTGATGACATCTTTCTTTATGGGTATGTATGAATATGATTCGGGATATATATTTATGCCACTGGAAACGGCGCAAAAATACCTGAACCTTGGCGACGCGGTGACGCATATTGATTTGTTTTTAAATAATCCTGATGATACAGATACTGTGCGTGACGCGTTGAGTGATGTTTTGCCCGATGGTTATATCGTTCGTGATTGGCGTGATTTGAATCGGGGCTTTGTTGGTGCGTTGCAAGTGGAATCTAATGTTATGTTTTTAATTTTGATGTTGATTGTTATTGTCGCAGCGTTTAATATAGTTTCGTCGTTGGTTATGCTGGTCAAAGATAAATCCAAAGATATCGCGGTGTTGCGGACATTTGGTGTTTCACGGCGTTCGATGATGCGCATATTTATTTTGTCGGGAACAAGCATTGGTGTTATCGGTGCGGTGTTTGGAACGATTTTGGGTGTGGTGGTTGCGATTTATATCGAACCGATACGGCGATTCTTTCAATGGATGACGGGGCGCGACCTGTTTCCGGCGGAATTGTATTATTTGTCGGAATTGCCGTCGCGTGTGGAGTTTGCAAGTGTGATGGGGATCGCGCTGATTGCAATTGCACTGGCATTCTTGGCAACAATATATCCTGCGTGGAAAGCGGCAAACACAGACCCAGTAGAGGTATTAAGAAACGAATAGAGAAATAAATGGCGTCGATATTGAATTCTTTATCGCGGGTGAAAAAGGGCGAAGTCGTCCTTTCGGTGCGTGATATAAAAAAGACCTTTATCGAAGGGGGCCAACCGTTGCATATTCTAACCGGTGGCGGGTTCGATTTGCATCGTGGTGAAATTGTCGCACTTGTTGGGCCATCGGGGTCGGGTAAATCGACACTGTTGCAATGTGTTGGATTATTGGATAAACCATCGGGCGGCAGTATTATTGTGTCCGGCACACCGGTGCATAAAATGAGTGATGAAATGCGGACAATGATGCGCCGGAGGAAAATGGGATTCGTGTATCAACGGCATAATTTGTTGTCGGATTTCACGGCACTGGAAAATGTGATGTTGCCGATGATGGCCAACGGCGTAGATGTGGATGTTGCGGCGGCGCGTGCGCGTGCTTTGTTAAAGGCGGCAAATGTTGCGCATCGTGCGTCACACTTGCCGGGACAAATGTCGGGTGGGGAACAGCAACGGACCGCGGTTGCGCGGGCACTGGCCAATAATCCCGATATATTATTGGCGGACGAACCAACGGGCAGTTTGGATCCGAATCATGCGATTGCGGTTTTTGAATTGCTGTTGGATTTGGTGCGCAAAAATAAAATGGCGATGTTATTTGTCACGCATGATATGTCACTCGCCAATCGTGCGGACCGACGCATAACAATCAAAAACGGAACAGTTAAATAAAACAAAAAAAGGAGAGAGAAAAATGAAAGACGTAAAAAATACAAATTGTGAAAATTGCTATATCTGTTCGCGCAGGCAAAAATTTTGGGCGTGGGTGTTGCTGTTTGGAATATTCGGTTGTGGTGTTATGACGGGACTTTATCCGTTGGGACATAAATTGGCCAATACGCCTGATTCCGCCGTAAAGACGGAAGTCAAAGAAACGGAAACTGTGGTTGATTTGTCGGATCCGGAACCGCAAAAGGCGTGCGAAATAAATGAAAAAGTTTTGAAAACGCGGCTTGCGCGGAACATAGATGATACACATCCGGGGGCATTTACCGCGCATCAAAATAATATGTTGATTTACAAGCGTTTGTTTAATACGGGCTGTTTGGAAAATCGCGATTATTTTTCAGAAATGTCGGCGAATGAACGGATATATATGGATGCGCTTGCGGGGGTTGAAAAGAAAAACAACGAAGCGGTGGAACGGCCATGTCGCGAAATTGAAAGCGCACTTAGTCGCCGGATTATTTCGGGATGTGATACGAATCAATATGTTTCCGAATGCCATCTGAATAATGCCGAGGTTTATTCGAAACTTGCCGAGGATGGATGTGCGGAAAATATTGAACGCTATCGCAAAAACGCACTTGATGAATTGCAGATTGCGGACGGCGTTCGCATAAACGCAAGTGACATAAATCCGCGTGAAGTGCGTTCCACAATAAATACATATAAAAAATTACAGATGCAAAATGAAGCGCGTCGGTATTTGAACAAGGTTGAAAAAATGCTGGACCCGGGAATCGATTTCATAATGGAATTGCAAAAGGTCATAGAAGAATAAGAAAGGAAATAATATGAATATCAAGACAATCGGAATCTTTGCGGCTTTGGCGGTTTTGGTTGCGACACCGGCGGTGCGGGCGGAAGACGAATCGTATGAAGAGGTCGAATACCAAGATTACGAAGTGTTCGATGATGTCGAAGATTTGATTGATGAAGAATTGGTCGAATCGGTAGAGGCCGAAGCAGAGCAGGTTGAAAATGTTGAAGAGCCAGAGGTTGTTGATGTGCCCGCGCCACGTGCTGTTGCGGACCGATTGTCTTGTGATGAAATCAATACGCGAGTTGCAGAATTACAGGCGGATGTAAAGGCCTATCCGGAATTAAAGGCTGATTTGGAATATATGCTGTCGCGGCAACGCAATCAATGTGCGCCGCGTGCCGCGCGCCGTCCGGTGCATAACTATCGCAATGTGAATCCGGTTACGGAAATTGAAGTCCCCGAAGTGTCGGTATCCACGGAACCGCCCGTGGTGGAAAAAACACCGGAGGAAATAGCGGCCGAAGAAGCCGCGGCCGAGGTCGCACGTCAGGCGCAGATAAAGGAAAACCGTGGAAAGGGCTTGTGTGATGATGGCGCAAAACCGAATCAATATGGGTGCTGTGATGGCGAAGTGTTTAAGCAAGTTGAACATTTGAACTTTGCGTGTTGTGAAAAGGGCAATGAGAACGAATGCCATGAACCGTTAAAATGATGGCCGTATGGTGTAATATATAGAATTTGTTCTTTTTTTATGATAAAATCAGCATGATATGAGAATACAAGGTCGGCTGATTATTCCTTTGGTAGTGTTAACAAAGTGTTTCGTTGCGAACGCGACGGGGTTTGATGTAGAAAATGCTTTGCGCGCAACATATAATAATTGTATCGGTATAGAAAATTCTTTGCATGATATGAAAGTTATGGCCGGTATCAATACTGCAATTAGTGGTATAGGAACTGGTTTGGGAATTGGGGCAACGGCGGTCGGTGTTGCAAAGTCCAGGACAGATTCAATAATAGAAGAAAAATACAAGGTCTTGGAAAATTTATCTTATGCGGCATCCAGTGATGTGGAAACAATGGACGAGCAAGAATGGTTAAAAATTTTTGAACAAAATAATGGAAATTCCAAAGGAGAAAAAGATTATAACACGGATTCCAAAAATGAAACTGACGAAATTCGCAAGTTAACAGAAAAAAGTAAAAAACTTGGGGATTGGCGAACCGGTCTTTTGGTTGGTAATACTGTGACAAATGTGGCCGGTGCGGTGATATCTGGAACAAATAAAGTTGATTCGACTTTGTCGGAACAGATACGAAATTGTAACGCATCTGTCAAAAATTTACAAAAGGCCATAGCGCAGGCAAGGATTGATAATGTTGATGTCACCGAAGCGATAAGAATAGAATCTGCGTGTAATGGTTTTGAATATATTGATGCAATTAATATTGAAAAAATAAATAACCGGGCCAAGGGTGGAATGATTGCATCCGTGGTTGGAACAGGAACTGGGGTTGTGGGTGCAATAACCAGTGCCATGGCAAATTCAGATAAGATCAGGAACAATGATACAGAAAAGAAAAAAGAAAAAAATTTAAATACGGCTGCGAATGCTTTTGCTGTGGGCAGTACGGTTGCAAGTGGGGTGGCCACGATATTTAATGCAACGCAAATCAAGGCGATAAAAAATGTTGTTTCGGTCGCAGAAAAATGTACGGAGGCGTTAAGATGATGTCTATTCGTTTGATGTTTTCTGCGGTTTTGTGCTGTTTATGTATATCGTTTGCCGGATTTTGTGACGATAAAAAAAATGGTGATGGGTTGATATATGTTGAACCCGAAGTGGCGCGTATAGTAATTCAAAGAAATTTTGCAAATATTGTTTCAGAGTATGCGAATTATTCTACATGTGAATTTGATGATGTGACTATATTGAAAAATGTGATAGACACATATAATGAAATGTTGCAGAAAACAGGTGGGTATGTATCTGTGGATGGTGTAAACAATGTATGTGATGTCGCATTTAGAGATTTAAAACCAAATGATATCGATGGCATGGTTATGTTGCGATTAAAAAGGCGATTGAAATGTCTCGATTTTGCGAGCGGGTTGGTGACCACGGAACTTGGTGAAAAAGATTGCATATATTCGATAAAAAAAGTAAACGGATTGCAAACACATATTGGATATACAAACAAAATAGATAAAAGTGGTTTTAGTCGCAAGGGAGGAACAATTGCATGGCGTTTTTTTAATCCGGGTGCATTGCGTGACAGTCCGTATAAATGTGTTTTAATAGATACAAAACCTAATGGAAAGTTTGCGGCGTTTGATAGCCATGAAAAAGGTAGATTCGCGATTCGGTGGTTGCTAGAAAATGCTGAGAAATATAATGGAAAAACCCCACGTGAAGCGATACCAATGTATGCGCCGAGTTTTGAAAATAATACGGAAAAATATATACGAGATTTAGGTAAACTTGGGGTCGATGTTGATAAAAAATTATCAGACCTTACTGAATACGAGTGGGAAAAACTGTTGGATGCTATTTCGCAGATTGAGGGATGGAACGACCAAGGTGTTGTTGAAGAGTTTTAGTTTTTTGCAAAATGAAACAAGATATCATAAATTTCATAAATAAAAAATATAGTGTGAACCCGGAATATTTGTGGCGGCGGTATCCGGATTTTTGCGTGTTTCGGCGCGCGGATAATAAAAGGTGGTTTGCGATAATTATGAAAATTCCGCGCGAAAAACTTCGACTTTCGGGTGATGGTGCGGTTGATGTGATAAATGTTAAAACCGATAATACCGAATTCCTGTTGGGTGTGCCGGGGATTTTTCCGGCGTATCACATGAACAAAAATAATTGGGTGACGGTCATATTGGACGGAACCGTGCCGGCGGCTAATGTTAAAAAACTGATAGAAATGTCGTATGGGTTGGTTTGACTAAAATCAATCCCTTTTGGGTTTGTAAACGATTCGGTTTTGGGTCATGTAATCGCGCAGGACCGATTCGCCGCGTTCGGGTTCGATATTGCCGTATACGGTGATATTCCGGCGTTTGAATTCGTCCAACCAATCCGGTTTGAACCCTTCGTCAAATCCGGTTATCGATTCGACGGTCTTGGAAGGAACACCGAAAAATACCGCCCGAATTCCCGACCACATTATTCCGCCCAAACACATAATGCACGGTTCCGCCGTCACATACAGCGACAGGTTGAGTGCCGATAAATCGTATGTGTGCAGTAATTCTTCGGCATCGCGTATGGCATTCATTTCGGCGTGGTTATGACTGCAATTTCCTGAAACAACGCTGTTTGCGGCGCGCGCGATTTGATTGCCGTCCGCGTCATAAATCGCGGCTAAGAACGGCCCGTGCCCGCGTGCGATATAGTCCGGCAATTCGTCGTATAATTCAGTAATGATTTTTTTTGCGCGCCTAAGTTTGCGTGCATCGATTTTTTCGTTCGCAATTATGTTGTCTGTATTTCGCATTTTTTTGCCCCTGTAATCTTTATGCTAATTTTACGATTCGGTGTGCAAAATCGCAAGTGATTTTGATAAAACCGATTCGGTGATGGGTATTTTTTTGTATAAAAAATATGATTTTTTTGTGGGTGATATTTTTTCCTATGATAAAAATTTTCTTTTATACAAAAAAGACAAAAACCCTAGGAAAATCAACGGGTGTGGCGTGTTTTTTGGTTTGTGATTTTTGGCATAATTAAAAATAACGCCACAATTGCCGATATCCATTTGTTTTTATGCGATTTATATAAATTTTTTTGTGTTGGTGTGTCCTTTTTGGGTTATCCGATGCATAAAAATAGGATAACCTAAATTTTCCCAGGAATGAATATAATGTGGACGTGGTTAACAAACAAAAGGAGATTACCATGACTCATCAAGATATATGGCAAGCAATTGATAATTTCGCTTTTCAGCATAACATGTCCTGTTCCGGATTGGCGAGATTTTCAGGATTAGATGCAACGACCTTTAACAAGAGCAAGCGTTGGTCGAAATATGGGCAACCAAGGTGGCCTTCGACAAACAGTATTGCCAAGATATTAAATTCCACCGGAAAAACTATCGCGGATTTTATAAAATGTATCGGTGAATAAAATATTTTTGTTTACAAAGGTTTTTGGTCGTGTAGGATACATTTATGTCTACATTAAAAACAAAAATAATTTTATTGAAAGAATTACTGGCACTAAAAGAGGTTGTTGATAAGGGCAGTATTCAAATCGCCGCGGGGGAAAACGGTATTAAAAATTCCAATCTGTCGCAAATGATTCGGAATTTAGAGCATAGGTTTCATACTAAACTTATCAACAGGGGCGCGAGTGGTAGTTTACCAACGAATTCTGCGCAACTGATATACAATGATATATGTGCAATAGAAGAAGAACTTAACAAAATTTCTGAAAATTTCGTGGATATGGACGCGTTGTCTGGGTCTATGTCTATATGGACCGAAGAAGGTCTGATTGGCAGTTATATTATGAAAGATTTGTCCGAATTCTATGCGAAATATCCAAAGATTCGTTTGGAATTGTTCATGCGCAAGGAACCTGATATATCCACAATGGATATTTTAATTATTAAACCGAAGTTGCATCCGAATGTTCATGGAACGGTTTTGTTTAAGTTTAAAACGCACTTGAAGTTTTATGCCAGTAAAAAATATCTTGAATTGCGCGGCGTTCCGAAAAATATAAATGATTTGTTGGAAAATCATGATTTGTGCATGGTTTATCGGTATATGAATTTGCCGGAATATCAAAGTATTATAAAACGCGCGAAACATTTGAATACTACATCCGATTCGTTGGCGTTGATATACCGGTTGGTTAGTGATGGTGACGGTATCACGGTTTTTCCGTCGTGGTTCCAAGAAAGTAATGAAAATCTTGTTTGTTTGGATAAATTAAATTTTGAATATGAAATGGAAACGCAGTGTATTTGTCGCACGGAAATCGCCGAATCGCCAAAGGTCGGCGCGTTTGTTAATTTCTTTATAGATTTCTGTACCGGCCATAATGTCCCGATTGATATTTATTATTGATTGTTGGTGGCGTGCGAAATGCGCGGTTATTTTATTTTGTTTTGATATTGCCATAGTTGTTTTTATACAAATTTTAGGCTTGGGTCTATGGTGAAATCTGTGTTTGTCAAACGATTCAAATCTTTGATTAGTTTTTTAAATGATTTCTGTGGCATAGATGCAATAATTTTCAAAATTTAACCTTAAAAATAAAATATATTAACTTCTATTCATTAATGAATAGAAGTTAGACAAAATATATTTATGTGTTATTATATTGTTTTAAGTTTTGTAATCGCGTATTGAAAAAAGTCTTATTTTAAGATAGAATACATATGATTCAAATGTCAGGAGGATGTTATGTCAAATCGTGCAATGAAATCACCAGTTATTGTTGATAGAAATGGTAAAACAATCAGCCCAGAAATTAAACCGATACCTTCTGAAAAATGGTTGCAACAATTTTTACCGACTTGTCCTGACGCATTACCTGTTGCAGATATCGATTCAAATTACTCTGATTTAACTTATGTTTGTAATGAAGCTTCAATTAAGACCAGTAAAAAAGGCACTGGTCATGTTGATTTGATATTTATCAGTAAGAGCGGTCGTTTGGTTTTGGTTGAAACTAAACTTCACCGTAATCCTGAGTCTTGTCGTGAAGTTTTAGGACAACTTTTGGATTATGCGGCAAACATTCGTGCTTCTGGTTGGGATTATTCAAGCATAAATGATTTATATGGTAAGTCAGATTTATATGCTGATATGAAAAAAAGATTCAAGGATTTACCTGATGAAAATACTTTCATACAAAATGTAAACAGTTATATCAAACATGCTGAATTTCTTATGTTGATTGTTGGTGATACAATTCGACCAACTGTTGAGAATATTGCTGCTTTTGTTAATAGTCCAATTGACATGAAATATAAGTTGGCTTTATGTGAGATAAAAACATATGCCCTTGGGGATAAATTTTTAGTTATTCCACAATTAACTACAAATACCACACATATTGAGCGTGCCATTATCAGTATTCAAAATGACAATATTATTTGCTCAACAAAAGCACACGAAAAACCATCAAGTGATAGTAAAGTTGTTAATCATATTACTGAAGAGAAATTTGTAAGTGAATTCGTATCAAGAAATCCGAGTATATCTGAAACATCTGTTTATGATTTCTTGACTGGATTACGCAACATAGGTCTGTCCGTGTCCACAGCAACAAAGCATGTTGGCATTGGTATTCCGAAAGTTATTTCCTTGCTTGAATTTTCTGAAAATTGTATATGGTTTGTTCCGTCTGCTATTGAAAAACGGTTAAAAGGTGTAGACAAATCTGCAAAGCTTTCATATTTCTTAGAAACTATGAAACCTTATTTAATTGCTGGTCAAGACCCATATAAGAAAAAAGCAAAATTTTATAGACTCAACCTGAATGTAATTACATCATCCAGGACAGCTTTCATAAAATCATTGGCAAAAATCAAAGAAATAATAGAACGGTAGTTTGAACATATATCCCCTGTAGCAGATAAGTTGAATATACATACTGAAGGGGCATATGTAGGAAAGAGTCTCTACGCGTAAAGGCCAATGAAAGAATAATATAAACACAGATAGGAACAAGGTTATAGACAGGTCCAGCATATACCATACCGATGCTGCCAGTCCCGATATACCCAGCCGGAGCAGACATATGGCATACCGGAACACCCGCTGCAAAATCATAAAATAAATTACACCGGGTATTTATCAAGGATGGCCTGTATATTCTTCCCAATAGTAAGCAAATCAAGGATATCACAAGTCTGAGAAACGCTTAGACACTCCAACCACGATTCTAAACTGTTCGACTCGTTGCTGAAATCGAACAGTTTAGAATCGTGGTTGGGGCGCACGGATTCGAACCATGATAAAGAGAACCAAAATCTCTTGTCCTACCATTAGACGACACCCCAAAAGTGGTCTTGATTATAGTAGGTTTTCTGATTTTTGCAATAATAAAATAATTTTTGTTATTTTAGGACTTGATTTTTAATCATTAAAAATTATAATGATTGTTGGTTTTAATAAAGCACTAGGGGGTGAAAATGGCTCATAAAGAGTTGGTTTCGTTGATGTGGAAAAATATATTGTCGTTCGCAAAATTGTCTGAACGCATAAACCGCAGTCAGATGTCGTTTAACGATTATTCGCGGACACAAATGCAATTGTTGATTCGCCTGTACCTTGGGGGGCGGGTGCGGTTAAAGGATTTGGCGGCGCGCGAATTTGTGCCGGCGCCTAATTTGTGTACGGCGTTTCGTAAAATGGAACACGATGGTTTGGTTTTGCGCGCGGTGGACGAAGATGATAGGCGCAATACATGGTATTCGGTTAGTGAACGCGGGGCCCAGGTTGCGGCGGAAATAATCGAAATGTTGCACAATGCAATTGGGTCTATGTTCAAAGATATTGATAAAAAGGACGAAGAAGAATTGGTTCGTTCTTTTAAATCTATGAACGAAATTTTGGCAAAGTTGGAGGCGAAAAATGCGTAAAATTTTTGGTTGTCTTTTTGCGCTATACGCCGGATTTTGCTGTATAGACGGTTTTGCGATGGATTTATCTTTGGACGATGCGGTGCAAAAAATTGTCGCCGAATCGCACGATTTGAAAAAGGCCGATGCCAATGTTAAAAAGGCCCAGGCATCTTTGGACGCGGTAAATGCCAATCGTTGGTTTAGTGTCGAAGGAACGGCGTCTTATATGAATTTAATCAATGTTGAAAAACCGTTTGATTCTTTCAATGTGAAATTGCCGCCGGAACTTGGCGGATTGGTGCCACAATTGGCCGGCGTGGAAAATATAGATGTGCCGGATAATATATTTATGGCGGGCGTGACGGTGACCCAACCGATTTATACTTTTGGAAAAATCGGTAATGCGGTGGACAGTATGCGCAACGCGATAAAGATGAGTGAATATAGCAAGGAAATGGTCCTGCGTGAGGTGCGATATAGTGCGGCGGATTTATATTGGACCGCAAAAATGACCGATGAAATTGTCGAAATTGCGCGTAAAAACTTAAATGATGCGGTTGGGGCCAAAAAGAAACTGACCGGGGTGGGGCGCGCAAACCGCAGTAATTTGGTAAAAATCGAATCTGATATTGCAACCAAAGAAATCAATCTTTCGGATGCGGAATTTAACCGCGATACCGCGCATCGAATGCTAAAAATTTTGGCGGGGATTGATATAGATGAACCGTTAAATTTGACCGATGAATTTCCGGAAACTTTCCCGGAAATGGATAATAAAAAACTTTCCAATACCCCGGAATGGCAGGTTTTGGACCAGCAAGTAAAGATGTATGAATCCAAGGCGTCATCAAATCGCGCAAATGGTTATCCAACACTTGCGGCGGTTGGTTCGTATAATTATGTGACGATGGATAAAGATTTTAAAAATATGTTTAATAGCAATGGGTCGCAATCTGCGTATTGGGGACTTGCATTAAAAGTTCCGATTTTTAGTGGCGGTGTCAATCGTGCAAATGCGACAATTGATGTGATGAATGCAGAGGCCGCCAGGCAGGATTTAGACAAGTCCAAAAAAATCACATCTGAAAAATATGAAAACGCGATAAAGCAATATAATCATTTGCGTGACAACCTTGGGGGACTTGTAAATGCGCGGAATTTGGCGGCCAAGGCGTATGGTTTTTCACTTGATAGATTTGCGGCCGGTCAGACATCGGCGGTGGAATTGGCGGATGTGTCAAGTGGGCTTTATCAATTGGATATCGCGCTTCTTAATGCGAAATACAAGATTTTAATGTCGGCGGAATCAATCAAAAAACTTGGTGAATAGTCATGAAGATACTTGGTAAAAATTTTGATGATAAAAAAACAAAAAAAATTCTCTATACGGCGGTTTTAGGCGTATTGGCGATTTGGTTTATATATCGTTTTGTTATGGTTGCGATTGAATCGCGCATGGTTGTTTTTAACCCGATGCGCGTGGCGGGACAAAATGGAATTGTTGTTGATACGATTGTCGCCGAACAAAAAAGTGGAATTATAAAAACGCCGCTTTCGGTTGAAAATAATCGGGCGTATGTTTCGGGCGCGCATCGTCGTGGATTAAAGGTTGGGCAAAAAATTGGTGATGGTGAAATAACCTATGTCGGTGGTCAACTTGATTTAGATACAGGTATGTATATTGTTAAAACAAAAAATGTTGATGATGGTGTTGTGTTTGCGGAATCTGAATGTGACGGATTTTTTATTCCAACATACGCGGTGCGTGAATCGCAAATTATGCGTGCAGAATCGGGCTCTGCGGTTGCGGTGCCAGTAAGTGTTAATGCAAGTGATTCAGAATTTTCCTGTGTTTCCGGGGATATACACGACGGCGATGTTATCGTGTTGTCCAAGGTTGACACGGGGCAGAAAATAAATATTCAAAAATAAAAAGGCGTGGATATGTTAAAATTCTTTGTTCGGCGGCCGGTTACCACAGTTATGTTTGTGTTGTTGTGGGTGGTATTGGGGTTGGTTGCGTTTCCAAAAATGAACGTGGAACGCACGCCCGCACTTGATTTTCCGATGGTGACCGCGACCTTTGTTTATCCCGGGGCCGCGCCGGTTGAAATAGAATCGCAGGTTATAAAAAAAGCAGAAGATGCGATTTCCCAAGTCCCGGAACTTAAAAAAATCACGTCCCAGGCATTTGAAAATGGCGGCTATGTGATGGCGGAATTTAATTTGGGCGTGAATGTAAACGACAAGGCGAGTGAGGTTAAATCCAAAATTGATGCGTTGGCTTCGGAATTTCCGTCCGAATTAAAACAGCCCGTGATTGAAAAGTTGAATCCGTTGCAGACATCGGTTGTTGATGTCGCGCTTTATGGTGCAAATCTGCGCGATTTGCAAGAGTATGCCGATAATACGCTTGCGAATAAAATTACATCAATAAATGGTGTGGCAAGTGTGTCGATTTTCGGTGGGGAAAAGCGTGCGATTCGTGTGGCGCTGAATCCGGAAACCATGGCGGCGTATGGTGTGACGATTATGGATGTTGTGACCGCAATGGGGGCGAATAATGTCAATGTCCCGGGCGGAAAGATAGAGGTTGGCGCGGATTCATCAAACGTTCGTTTTATCGGTGAATTTGGATCAGTGGACGCAATTAAAAATTTACATATAACGACAGGTGAAGGGCAAAGGTTCAAACTTTCCGATGTCGCAACGGTGACGGATTCGGCGCGTGATATTGACACGGGTGCGCGGTTTAATGGTTCGGATGTTGTTATCGCGTCGGTTGTAAAGGCGTCCGATGGTAATGCGATAAAGGTGGCGCGCGCGCTAAATAAAAAATTGCCGGAATTTAGTGCGGATTTATCGGCGCGTTTTCCGGGGGCGCAGATGGAGATAATTTCTGATTCATCCATTGTGATTTCAGATGAAACGACCGGAACAATATATGGAATTTTGATTGGTGTTGTGTTCACAATTTTGGTTTTGTTGGCGTTCACCGGAAATTGGCGTTCGACTATTGTTGCGGGTGTTGTGATTCCGGCGTCTTTGATTGCGGGGTTGTTCTTTGTGAATGCAAGTGGTTTCACGATAAATGTTATGACATTGCTTGCATATTCGTCGGCATTGGGGACATTGGTGTCGAACGCAATTATTCTTATTGAATCGGCGTTGCAAGAAATGCGAAACGGCAAGCGGGCGGAAAGTGCCGCAATCGACGGGACAAAAAAAGTTGCGGTTTCGGTACTTGCGGGGGTTGGAACAAATGTTGTTGTGTTTTTGCCGTTGGCGTTTATGGGCGGAATTGCCGGTAAATTTATGACCCAGTTTGGTATGACGGTTGTTTACCTTACACTGTTGTCGTTGGTGTTTTCTTTTACATTGACCCCGATGATGATTGCGAAAATTTTGCGTGTGACAAAGGAAAAACGTGTTTCGGCCGTCACGTCAAAAAAATCGGCATTTCAAAAATGGTTCGCGTATCAATATAAACATTCAGGGCGTGTGATTTTGTTTGCGTTTCTTGCGTTGGTTGCAAGTTCTATGTTGATGCGGTTCACCGGAAACGAATTTAGTCCCGCGACCGATGCGAATGAAATAAATATCACCGCGCGTGCGCCGATGGGGGCGACATATGAAAAGTCACAATCTATTGCGCAAAATATTGAAAAAGTTTTGTCCGGGTTTGATGAAGTAAAATCGACATCGGTAAAAATTGGTGAACGCGGGTTGCAAAATATCGCGGTAAAAATCAAATTGGTTGATAAAAGCGAACGCCGTCACAGTGACAAAGAAATCGCACGCCGAATGTTGCCAAAACTTGCCGTGATTCCGGATGCGGAAATTCAAATTCGTGCGGGCGAAGGTGTGTCGTCGTCAATATCGGCTGATATTGTTTTGAATATATATGGTGACGATGATGCGAAAAGGCAAGAGTATGCAACGCGTGCATTAAATGCCATAAATAATATTTCCGAAGTGCAAACTGCGGTCTTTGCGCAACAGGTGCCGGGTAATGAAATAAAATTTATTCCGAACGCGGAACAAATGGATTTTTGGGGAATAAAAAATTCCTATGCCGGGGCGGCATTGCGCACGGCGCTTTATGGGAACGATACATACAAGTATAAAGAAAATGGTGAAGAATATCCGATTCTTTTGGAATTTGCGCGACCCTTCAAAAATCCAAAAATGTTTGAAAATGTTTTGGTGAATTCGCAAAAGGGTATGGTCGCGCTGTCGCAAATCGGAACGATAAAGACAGAAAAGGCGACACCGAACATTTACCGGTTGGATAAAAGTCGTATTACAGAAATTGATATAAATCTTGGCAAGTCAACCAGTGGTCCCGTGCAATCGAAAATTGTGTCGGAATTAGACAGGTTTGATTGGGAACCGGGATACGGTTATTCGTTTGGCGGTATGGCCGAAATTCAGGGTGAAACAACCGGCGAAATTGGAACGGCGTTCTTGCTTGCCACGGTTTTGACATTTATGTTGTTGGCGGCGATTTTGAATTCGTTGGTTCATCCGCTTACCATTGCGACATCGATTATAACAAGTTTTGCGGGCGTGTTTATATTGCTGTTCTTGTCGGGGGCGTCAACGAATGTCGGCGCGATGCTTGCGTTCGTTATGTTGGTTGGATTGGTTGTGAACAATAACATTTTGGTGTTGGAACCAACAGTGCAACGAATCGCGCGTGGCGAAAACGCCAAGGTTGCGTTATTGGATGAATTGACCGCGAAAAAGAATATGGTGCTGATGACATCTATTGCGGTTATGGCGGGTATGTTGCCACAACTTTGGAGTGCCGATGGTATGAAGCGCGCGATGGCGGCGGTTATGATTGGCGGAATGCTGGCGTCGCTTATCTGGACATTTACTTTGACACCGGCGTTGTTCTTTGCGATGGAACGCCTGCGCCAAAGATTAAAAGGAAAAAAATAAAGAATTTTGTTGCACAAGATTGGTTTTTTGTGTAGTATCCGGACGGATGTGGGATACAAAGTAAAAGGGTTAATTTATGTCTGAACGCTATAAACCAAAAGGTGATAATTATATCCCACCGTTTTTTGTTTTTGATAAGAATGTTGATGCTGGATTTGCCCCAAGGTTTTTTAATCTTCCTGTTTATGATATTGATGAAGGGAACAAACCTGTTGATGGAACGTCGTATCAATTTAAAGATTTTTGTTCTGGGCCGTTTGTTAATTTGTATGCGGCACAGCAAGCCGAATATTGTTTGGCCGTAGATGATTTTTATATTACGTCTAACCCAAATGCACAAACGGGTGAAAACGAAATCACTTTTTGGGATAAGGGGGAAATACCAGAGCAAATAGATTATGTTGGTACCAACAGGCCGCCCAGATTATCAAAACCGATGATTTTTAAACCATTATTTTCTTGGACTGGATTGGTTCCCAAAAGGATGGAAATGGACTGGCATGCCAAGCGGTTAACTTGTCGGCCTCGTACAGTCACAGAAAATCAAAAGAGGATTGTAAATGATGATGACTGGACTGCGTTTATGTTAATAAGCAGAATGAATTTTGATACGGTTTCATCGTGTACAGCAAACAGGTTCTTTTATCCGAATAGTAAGATTAGGTGGGATGCTGATACAGAAATTATCTTTAAAGTGGCCCCTTTATCGTATCGTATTGTTATACTAAAGCGTCCAGATTTTGGTTATGCGAAACAAATAACCTATGACAAAGACAAAAAAGAATTTGAAGAGAGTTGTTATGCCGATATTAATCGTAATGTGGATTTGGTGAAGGTATTGCGTGAGATTAAATTGCTGCGTGATGCATATGTTGAAAAACAATATGTACATTAAAAATGCCACAAGAAATTCGATTTTGTAAGCCCGAAGGCAAATATGGATTTTTAAGTCCGTTGGCGGCGTTTCCGATAAAAATGTCTGTGGACGATGGATATTTTATTTTTCCAACGGTGGAACATTATTACCAAGCGATGAAGTTTTATTCCAAAGATTCGCGGTTTGGTGTGATTTTGAAATTGGCGGACCCTGATGCGACGCGGTTGCTTACAAAAACGCCGGAATATAAAATAAATCGTCGCGAAAATTTTGATAAAGAAAAGTTTGATATTATGGAACGCGCGTTGCGTGCAAAGTTTGAACAAAACCCAAATGCGGCGGAATTGTTGAAATCCACCGGTGATGCGATTTTAATTAAATCTTGTCCGGTTTGTTATAAATGTGGTTTCGGTGAAGGCAGTGGTGAAAATCGTATCGGAAAAGTATTGATGCAAATTCGGTCAGGGTTGCAGAAATAAATTACCCGGGTTTTTAAAGCCCGGGATTTTTTATCGTGCAACATCACCTTGTAATTTGGAATGATGTTTATAATTTTGTAATTTGAATCCGTTGGCTGCGTTCCATGCAAGCATACCTTTCCAATTTTCATCGGGTATTTCGACCGTTGGTAATTCGTATGGTTGGCGTAAAATTTGTTCACGCATTTGTGAAATATGATTTTCATAAATGTGTGCGTCATGCAATTCACCTTTTAGAATACCTGGTTTCAAATTCGCTTCTTTAGCAAATAGCATAAGCAACAGTGCATACGATGCGATATTATATGGCACCCCAAGGAACATGTCGCACGAACGTTGTGTCCATGTAAGGTTTAACCTGTCGTCATCAAGTAGTAAATTGAATGCAAAATGACATGGGGGCAATCCCATTTTTGATTCTTCCATTGGGTTCCAAGCAGATACGACCATACGGCGCGCTTTATCATCTTTAACACGCACATCAGTTGGCAACTTAAGAACACGCAGAATGTCAGCGATTTGGTCGAATCCTGGTTTTTCTGGGTTAAAATTATCTGTTGGGTCTTTGTTTATCCGTTCAGGATTAAATTGATATTCGCCACCAAAATGTCGCCATTGAAACCCGTATACAGGTCCTAAATCTCGTTCGTTGTCTATGCACTTATTCTTGATTATATCCATTTCTTTTTCAGTTGGTTCGCGTCCAAATGCTTCTGGAAATTCTTTGATAGTTAAATTATATACTGGCTCCCATTTTGGTTTGCTGGCCCATTTGTTCCATATGTTACAGCCATGTTTCCGTAACCATTGTTTATCGGTGATTCCTTTTATAAAGAATTCAAGTTCAGTTGCAACGTTTTTAAGTTTCATTTCTTTGGTTGTAAGTAATGGGAATCCCATTTCCATATCGTGAACAAATGTTTCGCCCGTAGCGACACGGATTACTTTTTCGCCTGTACGATTTTCGGAACATTTTCCTGTTTGCAAAATGTGATTGCATATATTTAAGTATGATTTCATTTTTACTCCTTTTTTGTTGACGATGTTATTTTATTGTGTCGTAGTATGTAAAGTCAAGCAAGTAATATGCGGGCTTGCAAAGAAATAATGTGATGTTATAATCCCACAATAAAGGCGTTTATGCATGTTAAAACCTGTGGATGTTGTTTTGTTTGATTTTGATGGAACGCTGTCGTGGCCGGATTCGAATATGGCGTTTGGGCGTTATTGCTTTCGGCACAGTTTGCGACCATGGTTGTTTTTGCCGCTGATTGGTGTGTGTTTTGTCGCGCGTTTGTTTAATCGTGGCGGGGTATGGTGGCGGCAAAATATACGCCGGTTTATAACCGCGGACATGGTAAAGAAATTCGTGCCGGACTTTGTGCGCGAACATCGGCGGAATCGCTTTGGTTGGGCGGCAGAGCAAATTGCAAATGAACGCGCGCGTGGGAACAAGGTTTTATTGATTACCGCATCGCCGGATTACCTGGTGGATGGGTTGGTGCGTGGTTTGCCGTTCGATGCGGTGATTTGTTCGAAAATGGATAAAAAAAGACCATGGAAATATGAATTTTTGTGTTGGGGCAAAAATAAAGTTGTTGCGATGGACGAATGGGCGGTGGCACATAAATTTATTCCGCATGTGGTGCGGGCGTATTCGGACAGTAAATCTGATTTGCCAATGATGAACATCGCCGATGAGCAGGTATGGATAAATCCGAAAACAGGAATGAGAAGATAACACTTTCCTCTATTTATCAAAATCTAGTTCTTTAATCTTTTCTGCGCGCGGGGTGATTTTGCCGATGGATGTTTGTAATTGTTCTATGTCCGTTTGGGCAAGGT
>CALABO010000023.1 GCA_937885575.1 uncultured Pseudomonadota bacterium
CGCATCCAATGTGATTTCATGTTGATTTTGCCTTATACAATGCTTCCAGTTAGCATCTGGCAGATATCCAGTATCGCAAATAACACGGTAATCACAACTTTCAACAGTGGTGCCAGGGTTCACTAGACAATCGCCCCCATAATATTGTGTTCCAACAGGATATGATACAATGGTGTAGACACAATCAAGAATCCCCTCTTCATCTGGACAAACATGATTGCACTCTATCGGGCAATTACGGAAACAATTATTTTCGCCAGTTGCAGCGATATCAGAGTGGTCATATCCCATCGGGCATGTCTTGCAAGAACCGTCAAAATACGATCCATCTGGACATTCTTTATAGTGTGCATTGAACGTTGGGTTTGACCCGTTATAAGACCACGGACTAAATACATGGCCCGGTAGATAAGAACCGCCATTAAACTGCCAGTTTTCGAATTCATGTGCCCTTGTCGTTTCCGTCGCCGGCTTTGAACATGGTATAAAGTTCCCTAACACGGTGTACGTTTCACCGATATACGCGGGAGTTGGATCAGTGTCGGTACCGCCTTGGCCCCCTTCGTTGTTGCAATTATAGGTCACGATAGTGCCGGCATTCTTGGTCCACTGGGCAATCAACGTTATATTCGTAGTGTTCCCAGGCACCGTCCAAGGATTCGACACCAATTCCCCGTTATACACCCAACCAACAAACGTATAATTCTGGCGTTCCGGCGTGGGTAATGTAACCGACCGATTCCATTGTGCATACCATGTATGTGGCGATGTGTTGTATCCCATACCGGTCGATTGACCCGCCCCCGTGATAAAGGCGTATATTTCACCATTTATTTCCTCTGGCAATATATACGGTGACGCATAACCCGGTGTTTCGGAGTTGTAGAACCCATTGAATCCGAATGCCGCGGTCCCAGTGCGAATTTCGCCAGTTCCGCCACCCCATGTCACGGTTCCACCGTTGGCATCAAGTGTCACCGATGCACCGTTCGACGGAATCGCATATAAAGCCACACCATTGGTTGGGGTCATTTCCTCTGTCCGAGCAGAATTACGATACACGCCGGTATTTTCGATTGTGTAAAGGAACTTATGTTCAAACGTGACATTTGATGCCCATGCACCACCGTTTGGATTAAGTGTTATATCCGTCTGGGCATACGCAACACAGGCACCGTCGAGAAGGTGATAGCCGGGTTTGCATGTTTTTATTGTGCACGCACAACTTGGGACCACTTCTTGTTGTGACCCTTGTTGCGCCCATATATCCAACACACAATGGTTTTGATAATAATTTGTCCCCTCATATACGTCATCACTATATTCAAATTCAAGCGCATTCGAATCAGATGGACATTCGGCCGATCTTTCAACGCAGCGCTCTTCGCACCGACCATCATAACAATCCGCCAACGATTCCGGGGCCGAATTATTGGTATACGGTTCTGGACAAGCCACACATACTTTAAGGTTACTATCATAGTACCAATACGGTTTACATTGTGTCCATTTCGGCACCCACTCTTCGTCATTAGTTATTTCTGTATTCGACTGCGGTGTCCATTCACCGTTTTCGGAATCAAAATTACCCCTTGTATAGCCCCCAATTCTGGTTTTAAACCCGGCGAAATCGTAACCTGCCCTGGTTGGCAACTGATTACCACTTAGTGCAGTAATTGGATACTGGCCATTCTGATACAATGCCCACCAAGCGCCATACTTTTCATACAAATTTTCCACATCGCCAGGTGTATCCGCACCCGTTTGAAGCAAAGTCACATGATACACATTTCCATCGTTCCAATTCGGGGTAAAATCTTCATCAGCGAAAACATCACTCCATGTTGCCGTATATTCGGTATCACGCG
>CALABO010000024.1 GCA_937885575.1 uncultured Pseudomonadota bacterium
ATTCGATTAGTTTTTTTTTGACCTCGTCTTGGCAATCCTCAAGCAGAACTTCCCATGTTGATTGCGCCACGAGTAATTGATCTCGAGCTTCTTGAATTTCCTTTTTTAATGCCTTGTATTCCCGATCATTGAGGGGGCGATCACGTGGGATATCAATCATTTGATAACTTCCTAATTCAACGGTTTCTTGACGCCAAAACCAACTAACCTTGGGTTTGAGCTTATCAGGAAGTTCGTTAAATTTCTGGAGATGACGATAGAAGTCAGAGGTTCTTAGCCCAAACTTTCTCGCAACGAAGGTATATGGAACCGGATGCTCGATCCAAAAGTTGATTGCTTGAGTGATACGGTCACTATCGACTCGATGCCAAGTGGTTCGTAACCAAGAAAAATCATTGGCGAAACAAAAATGCTGCCATGCCTCAACTGCACCTCGAGAGATGGCGAGATCTTTGGAAATGCTTGTGATGCTATGACCTTGAAGTAGAAGCTCTAAAGCTTCAAATTTGATGTGAGCAGGTAATGACATTTGGACTCCATTTGTCCAAAAAACCATTACCACCAGAAATTAGGCAAGAAAAAAGCCTCAGTTGTCATTATCCCTGGATTGATCAACTGAGGCTAAAGCAGAAGGTGAGCTAAACGATGTCCTACTTTCACTGGAAATACAACCAACTATCATCGGCGCTAAGGCGTTTCACTGTCCTGTTCGGAATGGGAAGGAGTGGGACCACCTTGCTATGGTCGCTTGGCTAAGCTTGTTGTTAAAAAGCTCGTCGCTTTCTAACGAATTCTTTACGGTTAACAAAGCTTTGAGTTGTGTTACTTCTTCGATATTGGTCTTGAACCCCGAATCAGCAACAAGCTGTACGGTTATAGGATCAAGCCTAACGAGCAATTAGTATCAGTTAGCTTAACGTCTTACAACGCTTCCACACCTGACCTATCAACGTCCTGGTCTCGAACGACTCTTTATGGAGGTTATACCTCCGGGAAGACTTATCTTCAGGCAAGTTTCCCGCTTAGATGCTTTCAGCGGTTATCTCTTCCAGACATAGCTACCCGGCAATGCAATTGGCATCACAACCGGTACACCAGCGGTCTGTCCACTCCGGTCCTCTCGTACTAGGAGCAGCCCCCGTCAATCTTCCAGCGCCCACGGCAGATAGGGACCAAACTGTCTCACGACGTTTTAAACCCAGCTCACGTACCTCTTTAAATGGCGAACAGCCATACCCTTGGGACCTGCTCCAGCCCCAGGATGCGATGAGTCGACATCGAGGTGCCAAACACTACCGTCGCTATGGACGCTTGGGTAGCATCAGCCTGTTATCCCTAGAGTAGCTTTTATCCGTGTGCGATGGCCCTTCCATGTGGAGCCACCGGGTCACTATGACCGACTTTCGTCTCTGCTCGGCGTGTCCGCCTTGCAGTCAGGCCTGCTTTTGCCATTGCACTCACCGGCTGATTTCCGACCAGCCTGAGCAGACCATTGCGCGCCTCCGGTACACTTTGGGAGGCGACCACCCCAGTCAAACTGCCCATCACGCAATGTCCCCTGCCCTGGTTCAAGAACACGGGTTAGACACTAAAACACATCAGGGTGGTATTTCACCAACCGCTCCATGCGAACCAAAATCCGCACTTCAAAGCGTCCCACCTATCCTACGCAAATGTGCCCTAGTGCCATTACGAAACTGCAGTAAAGCTTCATAGGGTCTTTCCGTCTAGCTGCGGGTACCCGGCATTTTCACCGAGAATTCAATTTCGCTGAGTCTATGTTGGAGACAGTGTGGAGATCGTTACGCCATTCATGCGGGTCGGAACTTACCCGACAAGGAATTTCGCTACCTTAGGACCGTTAGAGTTACGGCCGCCGTTTACTGGGGCTTCACATCAATGCTTGCACACCTCTGCTTAACCTTCCAGCACTGGGCAGGCGTCAGTCCCTATACATCATCTTATACGATTTAGCAGAGACCTGGGTTTTAAGTAAACAGTCGCCCCCACCTGGTTTGTGTCACCTGATTAAAGTTGCCTTGAAACAGGTCATCCTTATTCCGAAGTTACGGATGCATTTTGCCTAGTTCCTTCAACATAGTTCTCTCAACCGCCTTAGTCTACTCGACTCGAGCACCTGTGTTGGTTCTGGGTACGATCTATACGCGTGGGCTATTTCCTGGAACTTGTTCACTGCCGCGCCAATCCAATAAGGCACAACAATTTACCAAATTCGTCACCTCACGCAGGTCACGGAATATTAACCGTGTTCCCATCGACTACGCCTTTCGGCCTCGCCTTAGGGGTCGACTCACCCTACCCTGATTAACATTGGATAGGAACCCTTGCTCTTACGGCGTCAAGGTTTCTCGCCTTGATTAGCTGCTACTCATGCCAACATTCGCGCTTCTGATACCTCCACGCCGGCTCACGCCTTACGCTTCACAGGCCTACAGAATGCTCCGCTACCGCGGCACAAAAGTGCCACCCGCAACTTCGGTAGATGATTTTAGCCCCGTTACATTTTGGTTGCCGAAACGCTAATAGACCAGTGAGCTATTACGCTTTCTTTAAACGATGGCTGCTTCCAAGCCAACATCCTGGTTGTTTTGGAATTTCGACTCACTTTCCCACTTAATCATCATTTTGGGACCTTAGTTGGCGGTCTGGGCTGTTGCCCTCTCGTCCACCGACCTTAGCACCGATGGACTGTTTCCCTGGCTATAATTCGTTGGTATTCAGAGTTTGATATGGTTTGGTAAGATTTTACTCCCCCTAGCCATTTCAGTGCTTTACCCCCAACGACGAACACCAGAGACACTACCTCTATAGTTTTCGCGGAGAACCAGCTATAACGGGGTTCGATTGGCTTTTCACCCCTAGACACAAGTCATCCCCTAGTGTTGCCATACTAGTGGGTTCGGCCCTCCAGCGACTGTTACGCCGCCTTCAGCCTGCTCATACCTAGATCACCCCGCTTCGGGTCTATTACTGCATACTCAAAGACGCCCTATTCAGACTCGGTTTCCCTTCGCTTACACCTAACGGCTTAGGCTTGCATGCAATAATAACTCGTTGGCTCATTATACAAAAGGTACGCCATCACCGGAAAACCGGCTCTGACAGCTTGTAGGTATTCAGTTTCAGTGTCTATTTCACTCCCCCTTCGGGGTTCTTTTCACCTTTCCCTCACGGTACTTGTTCACTATCGGTCAATCAGGAGTATTTAGCCTTGGGGGAAGGTCCCCCCGTGTTCAAACCGGATTTCACGTGTCCGGCTCTACTCTTGCACCAAAAAACTAGATTTCGCATACAGGGCTATCACCTATTATCGCCGCGCTTTCCATCGCGTTTTGCTATCTAAAATCTCGGTTACTGGGCTGGTCCCGTTTCGCTCGCCACTACTAAGGGAATCGCTGTTGCTTTCTTTTCCTGCGGCTACTGAGATGTTTCACTTCTCCGCGTTTGCCTCTACACCCTATGTATTCAGGCGCAGATAGGTCATACGACCTGGGTTTCCCCATTCGGAAATCCCGGGGTCAAAGGATATTGACGCCTCACCCGGGCTTATCGCAGTCTTTCACGTCCTTCATCGCCTCTGATTGCCAAGGCATCCACTAAACACCCTTTGTTACTTTTTATCTATGCTTGAAGAGAATGTCTTCGCGCACATCAAAATAACTTAAATGAGTTTTTAAGCATTAGTTGATTCTTGCTATCTAATTGAATTATCACTTTCGTGATTACTCTGTTAGAAAGATTTTTGAGATTACGATGTTCTTCGAATCAAACAATCACATTTCTGCGAAAATTTAATTCGAGACATAAAAACCGATTTACAATGTATTGCATAAAAGCAGATTCCATAGAATATTCCGTGGAATATCTGGAATCATAAACGATTAAAACTCGTTTCTGATTCCAACCTCATCAAAATCATTATCTGGAATTTTGTCCGCCTTCGCCCGATGGGCTACGGCGAGACACTCAAATTTCTTAATTTGCGAAACAAATAACGAAATTTGGTGGGTCAGGAAGAACTCGAATCTTCGACCTTCGCTGTATCAGAGCGACATTCTAACCAACTGAACTACTGACCCAATCGTAAAAAATTCTGAAACAGGCAGTAATTCCGCTGATACCAGAATCTTTGTTCAAAAAGAGATATTCAGACAGTCGCATTCGGATTTGACCGTTTTCGTGATAACGGTATTCTCTATAAAGGAGGTGATCCAGCCGCACCTTCCGGTACTGCTACCTTGTTATGACTTAACCCCAATCACCAATCCCACCGTAGGCGGCGTCCTCTTGCGTTAAACTACCGACTTTGGGTGAAATCGACTCTCATGGTTTGACAGGCGGTGTGTACAAGACCCGGGAACGAATTCACCGCTGCATTCTGATCAGCGATTACTAGCGATTCCAACTTCATGCCCTCGAGTTGCAGAGGACAATCCGAACTGAGACGACTTTTAAGGATTAGCTTTGCCTTGCGACATTGCGACCCATTGTTGTCACCATTGTAGTACGTTTGTAGCCCGACCCGTAAGAACCATGATGACTTGACGTCATCCACACCTTCCTCCTGCTTGACGCAGGCAGTCCCCTAAGAGTTCCCGGCATTACCCGCTGGCAACATAGGGCATGGGTTGCGCTCGTTGCAGGACTTAACCTAACATCTCACGACACGAGCTGACGACAGCCATGCAGCATCTGTCTTTGGTCCAACCGAATTGAAGAAATCCATCTCTGGATCTCGCGACCAAGATGTCAAGGGTCGGTAAGGTTTCTCGCGTAGCATCGAATTAAACAACATACTCCACCGCTTGTGCGGGTCCCCGTCAATTCCTTTAAGTTTTAATCTTGCGATCGTAGTCCCCAGGCGGCATGCTTAACGCGTTAGCTTCGTCACTGATTCCCCGAAGGAAACCAACAACAAGCATGCATCGTTTAGGGCGTGGACTACCAGAGTATCTAATTCTGTTTGCTACCCACGCTTTCGTCCCTCAGTGTCAGCAACGATCCAGAAGACTGCCTTCGCCATTGGTGTTCTATCTGATATCTACGGATTTCACCCCTACACCAGATATTCCATCTTCCTCTATCGCGCTCCAGCCGGCCAGTATCAAAGGCAGTTCCGGGGTTAGGCCCCGGGATTTCACCCCTGACTTAACAGACCACCTACGGACGCTTTACGCCCAGTAAATCCGAACAACGCTTGCACCCTTCGTATTACCGCGGCTGCTGGCACGAAGTTAGCCGGTGCTTTTTCTGTCGCTACTGTCATCATCTTCACGACTAAAAGAACTTTACAACCCGAAGGCCTTCTTCATTCACGCGGCATGGCTGGTTCAGGGTTTCCCCCATTGACCAATATTCTTAGCTGCTGCCTCCCGTAGGAGTCTGGACCGTGTCTCAGTTCCAGCGTGGCTGATCGTCCTCTCAGACCAGCTATGGATCATCGCCTTGGTAGGCCGTTACCCCACCAACAAGCTAATCCAACGCGGGCACATCCATCACCGATAAATCTTTCCCGTTTCCGGCGTATGCGGTATTAGCGTTCGTTTCCAAACGTTATTCCCCAGTAATGGGCAGTTTCCCACGCGTTACTCACTCGTGCGCCACTAGATCCACAAGGGCAAGCCCCTGCTTCACCCGTTCGACTTGCATGCCTAAGACCTGCCGCCAGCGTTCGTTCTGAGCCAGGATCAAACTCTCAAGTTTTAAAAAACCTGTGGTTTAAGTCCCGTGCATATAAAACAAAGCTGACATAAATCAGTTCGTCTTTACATATATATTCGCAAGACAAGTTTTAACGAGGTCTACTTTGTAAACCTACTACCTGTCTAGGATATGCACATTTGACTTAGTCAAAGTTTGGATATTTCCAAATTCAACTGTCTGCATATCCCTTCTTGAACATGACAATGATTTTTCAATCATATCATTTTTTTGATGAGCTGCTTTTATTCACAATATTGCGGAGATTCCGCGTTCCAGAGGTTAGATTTGCGCATTTCAAAACCGCCCTAACTTAGAAAGCCCGCATAGTATGAACTTAACTTCCAAAAAAGTCAAGCATTTTTTTAAGAATATTCTTTATTTTTTCGTGCGCGGCGAAAAATTTTCAAAAAACCGCAGAAAACCGGGACTTTTTATTTGGCCCACACAACAGGATTTTTTTCAAAAGTGTTGATTTTTCCATGTAAAAAATCGCAAAAATCCGATTCGAAACCGATTCGGAATTAGTGTTAGTGGTTAGTGTTAGTGGGTAGTGGAGGACAAGAATCGTCATTTCGGCGAAGTCCCCCTTTACACACGGGAAGAAAAAACCCGCCCTTGCGGCGGGGTCGATGAGAACGTGCGATGACGACACCCCGTCGGGTTTCACCCGCCACCCCTCTAGCCAGAGGGGAACCCGGACCGCAACAAGGATAAAAACAAAATTCCCCTCTGGCTAGAGGGGTGCCCGCAGGGCGGGGTGTCGCACAAAAACGCGGGGCATTTGCCCCGCGCACTAACCACTTACACTAACACTTACCACTATTCCACGCTTATTTCGATAAGGTCGCCATAGGTACCGGCTTCGTCCGCACCGATAAAGCAATAGATACTGCTACCAACTTCACGCATAAATGTTTCATATGCTTCGCGTTCGGCATCACTAAGGTTTGTCGATTGGATACTTTCGGTCAATTTGTATGCGCCATATCCAGCCGCCCCCGCACCAAGAACAGCACCCAAAAGATTTATTCCTTGGCGCTGAAAGTTATTGTCATAATTCGCCAATTGACCGCCAAAGTCTTCTACTTGGCTACATAAACTGCCCAAGTCCGCAACAACACTTTGACACGCATCACTTACCGCCGTTTCCGCGTTCGTGCACGCGGTATCTATGCTATCTTTAGCCTTGCGGAAATTCTGCACAGCCTCATCAACATAAACATCTTTACCATCCTTCTTGGTTACAACACGTTGGTTAATAATCGCACTTGCCGCGTTCCGCATACCCATCGCAGCATTCAGTGCATCCTGGGCAGCATTTCGCGCTGTTGCAGGTTGGTTATCAAACGTAACAGGACAAGTCATCCCTGTGCAACACCCACCACTCTTTGCCTCGCAACGATACGTTGTCCAGTTGCTTCTGGCGGCGTTATACCTTCTAAGATACGTTGTGCAATTCGACGCGGCAATCATATTACGGCTATTCTGTTGATCAGAGTTTCTGTTCCCCTGAATCAAACCACCCAGCAAATTACTGCTTTGCACCGCATTTGATAGGTATGCCCCACCCGCACCACCAGCAATCACGCCACCAATCGTTGCCAAGATGCGATTACGTCTCTGTTTTTCCGCCAATGCATTTTGTTGATCGTCATTGGCACCACGAACCTTTCTTGTCGCAACTTTTTCGGCAATCGCTTCCAATTCTTTTTGTGGAATCCACGAACCACAGGTGAACACATCACCAACCGCGAAATACGTTGTTGCCCATTTCTGACCTTCTTGTAACACAGATTGTATATCCGGGTCATCAGATTGCAACGTGACACGTGCACGACAGAACGAACCGTACAAATCGTTACTTGCTGCAAAGTCACCCGCCTTTAACCCATTGGTTTGATAATCTTTCGGTACACGTCTATTTTTCAACTTTACCCACATATATGTACTGGACATATCTTTTTTACCCATTATGCCACCGGAATTTGCCGCCAAGCACATATTTTGTTCCTCGGTAATTTTGGCGTTGTATTTCGCTTGGGCTTCCAATTCAAGGTCCGCCATAACTTCTTGGAACAATGTAGTAACTTCCATATTCAATTGGTACTCGTTAATACTTACATAATGTGGCGTATTGTATAAACAGCCATTTTCATCCATTGTACCACATTCGCGAACTTCTAATTCGTTACATGCCGAAGTGCCAATCATACCGGACATGCTGCCACCACTACCAGATGTTCCGGTTGCACCACTCGCAACCGTGCAACCATCTTGTATTCTGTCAACTTCGACCGCCGTAGCTGTATACCCATCCTTGACCGCATCAACCCAGGCATCACGAACCGTTCCCTTATCGCCCCAACCTGTGTTATTGTTGCCATCTTGATATTTTACAATTTTTTGGATTTTCAAATGCTCGTCACATGCTGGCGACCCTTTGACCGCGGCAACACACAATCCACGAACAATTGTAAAGTCCAATACCCCGCCAACTTTGTTCATACTTTGATCAAATGTACTTTCATCCGTCGCATACGTATCGGTCATAACATCTGTCCGATTACGATAGCACTTTGTAAAGTCCGACCCACACATAGAACGTATACAACTGACCGCGGTGGTTCTGCATTCTTTGGCCATTTGTTCAATTGCCGCCGGGCTGTAATTTTGCCGCAACGATGCGTTCAAACGCGCAACAACACCAATCGGATCTTTTCCTGTGCTTTTTTCAGGGAATACTACACCAAAGGTTCCGTTATCAGAATACGCATAATTGTATGTACCTGACCTTTCAGATGCCGCCGCAAATTGACAATTCGCATCTGTATTCACAATTGCTTCGCACCCAAGTTTAATTTCATTATAAGTATTGGATGCATTTATCGAACATGTTGTTTGACCAGACGAAGTGCCAAGCCCACTACTTGTGAAACAGATGTTCGTAGACCCAAAAACCTTGGAATAACATGCCGAACCAAGTCCGCCCCCACACGAACGCATTGCGCACGACATAACCGTATCGGTACAGGTATCTTTGGCTTTCTTGTCGAATTTTTCCAAGATTTTCGTCAATTGATTTCCAACACGCTTTATGGTCGGCGATATTATATCGGCATAGACATCTTCGCGTTCTTCTTCGTCGATTAAATCCCTGGACGACGGTATGGTGCCGCCATTAACGGTCATGTGGCAATATTTATTTCCACCGATTGTATCGAAACATGCATTTTTGATATATTTCAAAACATTGGCCTTGCTAAGCGATTCGGCCATCACTTCCGCCTGTTCAGGTGGTATGTTACGCCCATCGTTGATTGCGTCAACTATGTTAATCAAAACGGTGCTGCTGTTTTCCATACATTTATATGGGTTGGCACTGCACGCATTTAGCACGCATTGGTCCGCAACCTTGTAACAAGTCGAAACCGCGTTCACCGCCGCAAGTCCCGCACCTTCGGATATCATAACGCCAAGGCGGCTTGTTGACGATGGATTGCCCGCAGTATTCGCGGAACCAAACAATTCTATTTTGCCTTCTTCCTGACAACGGGCAAGCGTTGATTCGCAATAGATTTTTTGTTTCTTGAATTCGGCGTTTGTGGTGCAAAGTTCGAAATCTTCGCCGCAAACATTATCTTTTTTCAAGCATGATGTATAACGTTTCACGCATGACGATGTGTCAAGGCGGTTGCTGATGGCGCCGGCCTCGATAAACTGCCCCAGGATACTGCCGTCGGTTGGATAGACATATTCATCATTGGAATTCTTTGCCGCAAGGTTTGTCGTGCTGGTCGTGCCAAAAAGGGCGTTGATACCGGCCGATGTGCACTGTAACAAAACGCTGTTGCATTGCGGTTTTTTGGCATAGAATAATTCTTTGGTTGTGCATTCTTCGAAATTGAAATCGCAGACGTCGCTGGCTTTGATGCACTCTGTGTATCTTTCGACACATTCGACCTCCTCCATTAGGGAAGATGTGGACGATGTTGTGGTGGTTGTGGTCGTTGTTGTGCCAGTCACTTTTAGTGTTGGCAACCGACGCGCCGCCGCAATGTTAGACGCACTTGCCACACCAACCGATGGCGACACAGATATACGACCCGTCTTGTCCGTGGTGGTTTGACGCAACGCCGCCGACGCAGGCGCAACCACGCACAAAACCGGCAAAATTCCAATAATAGTAGTCAGAAATTTCATTCTCTTTCCCCTTTTGGTATCGATTTATTATATCATACAAATTGGGTAAAAAAAAGGGAAAAGTGCAAGTGTGAGTGTAAGTGGTAGTGGGAAGTGTGAATGAAACGACACCCCCCGGTGTTCCACACCGAACCCCTCTAGCCAGAGGGGAACTTTCACTAACCACTAATCACCCGTCGCGGCACGGCGCGCCGCGGTCGTGACGGACTTACACTAACACTTCCCGCAATTCCAACATATCGTCGGGTAGGTTTGTTTTGAATTTCATTGGCGCGCCGGTTATCGGATGATTGAACTCTAAAATTTGGGCGTGCAGCATTTGACCGCTGTGCGTTTTTATAAATTCCAACAAATCTGGATTCTTAACCGACCCAAGGCGCGCCGACGCACGGCCATACACCCCATCGCACAAAACCGGAAAGCCATGCGATGACAAATGAACCCTGATTTGATGCGTGCGCCCAGTCATCAGCGTGCAACGAAATTCCGAAACGCCGTCACGTGGCCACGCATCCAAAACTTCGACAATTGTGTGTGCGGGTTTGCCGCCGGCCTTTACCATTGTCATCTTTTGCCGGTTGCGCGAAGACCGGGCGATATTGCCGGTTATGTCCGCGCCCGTCCAATTCGGAACGCCCCAAACGAACGCGATATATTTACGGATCAGATTATGCGCACTAAAAGTTTTTACCAATTCGCGATATGCCGCATCGGACTTCGCCAGAACGACGACACCACTGGTATCTTTATCAAGTCGATGAACCACGCCCGGGCGTGTCGGGCCGCCAAGCGTGGACAGGTGCGTATGCGACAAAATGTTTTGGACCAGCGTTCCGGTTTTATTTCCCGCCGCCGGATACATCACAACGCCACGCGGTTTGTTCACAACGATTATGTCATCGTCTTCGTATAAAATTTCCAATTCAAGTTCGTCTGATATGTTATCTGTTGCTACATCTGTTTGCGCGGGCGGAATTTCCACAATGATTTTATCACCCGCTTTTACTTTTTCAGAAAACTTTATACCCTTGCCATCGCGAGTGACAGTAAAACGCTGAATTTCACTGCGCGAAAAAGTCGGCAATTGCGATACCAAGAATTTATCCAACCGTATGCCGACCGATTCGCCCGCAACAATAAATTCGCGCGTGTCTGTCATAATTACTTATACTCCCGCCATTCGGGGCCACGAACGCACTTTGAAAAATCTATATCCAATTCGCGGTCACCGGTCACGGGGCATTTTAGCAATCCAGTGCTTTCCGCCTGGTCTGCATCGCGGGTGGCGTAACGCCATGTGAAACTTATTTCCGTTGGCGCATGCACGCAAACCAGCCGCAATGTCCCGGTTGACTGTTTATTCGGGCCAAGCCAGATGCGAACACTGTCGGCCTCACCATAACATGGAAACGCGTCAAGGTAGTATAAAACAATTCCGCGCCCCACATCGGCGTTATTCCATTTGAAATTCCCAACATATTGGCGCAGTGGCAACCCGGTCAGTGCCGCCCAATCGGTTGTTGTTGAAAAAATGCTTACACGCGGCACCGGCGCAGGCGGCGTTGGTGTATCGTCCGCAACCGCGTTTAATGACAAAGCACCGGCAAAAATAAAAAGCAAAAATTTTTTCATCATTTTTTATCCTCCATATTCATCAGTTCAACCGCAACACGCCGAACCCCCGAAACATCCCCCGAAAGTTTATGTGTGAACCCAACCGATTGCCCAACATCCAAAAATGTTGCCGATGGCATAAAGCGTTGGCGCGCGATTGGTGTATCATCATTGCCATAAAGGACAATCACCAAATCAGGGAAAGCATAGATATCATCGGAACGATTCGTCACCGTTCCCTTTACAACCATTTGCGACACGCCGTTTGTCGTCACAGTTTGAATATCATCGATAACCGCGACCAATGGTCGGGCGTCCGGATTATCATGGCGCGATGTAATAATAACCGCAACCGCGAACACAGTCGCCGCAAGCAACGCACAAAGAGACGCAAAGAACACCATCAATCCAGAACGATTTTTCTTCATCTTTACGGTCCATGTGTGTCCACATATCGCACAGCGAACATCGCCCGATGTTTTTGCCGGCAAATTATATTCTGTTTTACAAACTTCACATTTTATTTTCATATTGCACCTTTGGCATTATGTATATCACAAATTATTCTAATTTCAACAGTCGATATTTCCCACGCACACTTTTTTCTATTTCGATAATCGCATTCATAAAATCGCCCATAGTTGCATTTTTATTTGACGCGACCGAACTAAATATTTGTGTGGATGTTGACCCAGTAACAGATTCACGTCGCAAAATGTTTGTCGCCATATCGGAAAGTGTCGGTGAATTTATGTCACCAAGATTTGCAACGCGACTGCTTACATTCCAATAGTATGCTGGATTCATCGAATCAACAATTTTTTCTTTGACCCCAAGGCGCGGCGTTATCGAACCGGTAAA
Source organism: uncultured Pseudomonadota bacterium (assembly GCA_937885575.1). Taxonomy (GTDB): domain Bacteria; phylum Pseudomonadota; class Alphaproteobacteria; order Rs-D84; family Rs-D84; genus Enterousia. The sequence continues at coordinate 12,400 of CALABO010000024.1, forward strand.
ACCAACCGTCACAAACATCGCGCTTATTCGGCCTTCGGTCATATCAAGCGAGCCACCAATTCGTATCGTTGATAATGACCCAGAAGGCACAGAAAAACCACCAAGGGTCAAATTTGTCACCGACAAACTGTCCGCCGTAAATGAAGATAATTTTGCAAAATCCGCAACACTAAATGCCCCTGTCACATTTATACTTTTTGAATCGCCTGAAAAAGTTCCAGACACCAGTGCGGTTTGGGTGTTGTATGTGGAATCTATGGTTGTTCTGTTTTTGAATATCACGTCCGTAGATGTCAATTTACCTATTTCCAAAGATTCTTCCAATGATAAACTATCGGCATTTACAAAACCCGCATTATTTATATCGCGATTGCCAAGGTTCAAAATGGATGCCATTGTTGCATCGGACGCACTGGCCGACGGAACACGCCATAAATACATTGCGTTATCACGCGTTATACCGGTTGTCTGAACTATGCCCGATGTGTTTCCCACGCCCAAATCAACGGTATCGGCGCGCCAAGTCCCGAATCCGCCGTATGCACGCGTGCCTTCGATAAATCCGATTTTATCATCACCCATTTTAACAATTTCCCGAGTCCGCATCGCGTTCAAGTTCGGGTCGTTGAACACAATCACACCTTGCAATGTTGATTGCCCACCAACATCAATTGATTTTAATATGCGCAATTGATATTTATCTGCCATATCTTTTGCAAAATCTTCATCCAATCCATACGGTATCAAATCAGTCAACTTTATTTTTATAATATTGCGCCCCAGTGTCTTTAACATTTCTTCACGATTTTGCACAATATAGTGTTCCAAAATTGTTTGAATTTTTTGCATTTGACGGGTGACACGCAAACTTTCTGCACGCGCAACCGCACGCGTTTGATAACTGTATATAAACGGAATCAATGTCCCCGCAAGTGCAATGGTTAACAAAAATTCCACAAGCACAGTTCCACGGCACGCATTAGATACGGAAAAAATCAATTTTCTTTTTTTCATTTTGTTTTCCAACCACTTTTCATCAACGGTTCAAATTCTTCTTTTTTGGGAATGCTTGGAATCGGCGAACGCGCCAATTTCAAAGATGCAAACGATGGCGGCGTTTTTGACGGATAAGACCAATTGCCCAATTTTATCGGCGCATTTGATGATAACAGTAATTCCCCAGACACCGTCAATCCAAAATTCCCCGCAAATGTCAATTCGCCCACAGATAAGTATGGCGCATAAACCGTTCCTGTTGTCATTCCGGCAAAACCACTTATCGTTTTTAAACTTGTAGATTTAAGGATAAATTCGTTCCCAATATTGATAGAATTATTTACTGTTGCACGGTCGGCGATGATACGCGCATTCAAATCGATTCCATTTCCACTTAACTTTTTCGCCGTAATATTTCTAAAACCACTAATATCGCCGGTGACACGAATTGTTCCGATGGTTGTGCTGTCGCCGTTCATATTTGCGCCCGATGAAAAATAAACATTTTTCGTATCGATTGAATCGGCAACAACAAATGTCGCATTAAGGTTACGAACACGCAAAAACTTTCCATTTAGTCCACCTACATTGCGTATATCGTGATTTCCCATATTCAAATCACGCTTCATCGTATTTAATTCGGCGTCACCCGAAGACCCACGGTGTAAAAACCGCGTCGTATCAAAATCACTCTGATTGCGGGTGATTCTGTATATCAAATTTCCTGGCAAAAATTCAGGTGCGGTCACCGCCCAAGTATCGCCATACGCAACACCGTCTGCACCAACGACCGCCGCATCCGAACCAACATTTGATGCAATTCGTGCAACACGCTTTTCCGTTGTATCTAAATCAAAAGCAAGGTACACATCGATTACCGTTCCACCGCGAACATTGTATTTATCAATAAATCCCGCAGAAAGAGATTCAGAAATTTCTGCGCGTTCATCATCGGTCATTTTAATTTGTGCCTCTTCCGGCCAAAGGTCTTGGTTCAACCGGACAAAGTTCAACATCGTTTCGCGCAAACTTAGTATATCATTTGCAACCGCCATATCGTGTATGGTATGTGTCGTATCGGCAATCATAGAATATGTATATGGTGCCGCCACGGCAATAATAACCATGGCAAGCAAGACCTCTACCAATCCGCCACCGCGTTGCGCAATGATTTCAGATTTTCTAAACATCTTAATCACAACTGGTGCCCCCCCTGATTAAACACTGTTTTATATCTATGCGCCGTTCAAGACGTTGCCAATAAACATACTGGCAAATTATATATTGCGCCAAAGATTTCGCGTTATATGTATTTCCCATTCCGGATATAATAGAATTGCAATTTACCGTTGCGTCATTATCTTCGGTCGGATTGGCCAGTATGCTAAACGCGCCGTTATCAATCGTATCAACCAACGCGTCTGGCAAAATCGATGTTCCCGAAGGCCTTATGTCCAAAAGTGTTGCGCCACCACTATCGCCACGCGTAAGACCACCCGATGTTTGTTCGCGCAAAGTTATATTACCGGCATAAACACTGTTGGCATCGATGCCACTGGCACTGCTGTATGTAAGTGTTGTTGAATCTATGAACACATCTTGCCCACGCGTAAGGTTCACAAAAGACCCAACGTCCAATCTTTCAACATTAAATGTTATACGACTTGCAACCAAATTTCCGCCGACCGACCATTTTGTTGGGCCCGTAAATCCAGTGCGCCCCGCCGACATATCAAAACTTACCACATCGGCATCAGTGACCGTCATATTCGTTGCGTCACCAAATTTCGCAACGGTCCGCGCAACCATTGATCCGACTTTTAATGAACCGCGCGTTAGCGAAAGTGCCGCTTCGCCACCGACCGATTGAAACACCGTTTTGTTTGTGGTTAGTGATTTAATATTGCTACGCTCTTTACGGCCGGCCTCGGTTCCGGTCACCGTTAGTGTGACCGATTCGCCACCATCAAATTTGGCGCGGCGCGCAAATATGTTTGCAATGTTGCTTATATTGAAATTATCCATATCTAAATCGGTCAAAAATCCCGAATAAGAAAAATTTCCATCGTTTCGGCGAACAACATCCGAATACATTTCGCCAAGATGAATACCAACATCGATATTTCCGGTTGTATCTTCGGGATCAAAAAACGCATAGAAACCGATTCGCCGTGCAAGTTCCGCGCGCTGCATCGTATTTAGTTTTCCACCACTAACACGAATAAACGCAGAAACTTCTTGGGCATCTTTATTGATTATCAAACTTATATCTTGGTCGAATGCGGTTCGTGTCATAAACCCAATCGGCAACCCATATGGTTCAAGCAAGTCCGATAATTTATCGCCTGATATCTTTGTTTGGTCGTATGCAAGGTTTGAAACATTTTCTTGGATGTAAATCTTGGCGGCGGTCCGGATTGTGTCGATTTGGCGAGTGGCAGAATACATTTGCGCATTTACATCACGGGTCGCAAGCCGATGCGCCAAAAATGGTATAAACACGAATACCAATGTCAACGCAAGCAAGGCTTGGATTAAGAAACTTCCGCGTTCTGACGACATACGCCCTCTCCTGATACGGTAAGCATAGCAACAGAAAAAATTTATTGCAATCGGTTTTAAGATGTTTTAACATTCCCATTGGTTTAATTGTTCGATTGGTCGAACAAGGTTTATAAAGAGTTTACTTCCAAACAAAAGAAATATTATGCAACCAAGAAGAAATCAAACGAATTCACGTGGGCAATCGTCCAATAATTCACGAAATCAATCGCCGGTTATCGCAATGATTCAGCGGTGCCATAAATGGCGTATGAAACGCAAACAATACATGGACCAGGCACGCCTTGCGACCGATGAAATCGAACGCGAACGGTTGTTGCAATCGGCGGAACATTACGGTCGCATTGTGAACGAAGAACAGGCCAAGATTGATTCTTCGCGCGCGCCGGGCGACAAAACGCCGATTCCGGATATCCCGCCGGCGACTGAAAATGGCGCACAACCCGCGAATCCGGAAAATTCCGACACGGACGAAGAACAAAATTTCCCAACATTTTTAACAAGTTTGAATTAGTGGTTAGTGTTAGTGATTAGTGTTAGTGAACCGCCGGAAATCCGGCGGTTTTTGTTATTTGCTGTCACTAACCACTGTTCACTTACACTAACCACTAAATCTATATCAAACACGAAAGGGCGGCACTGGTGTTCTTTAATAAAAACCAACCGATGTGATAATTTGTTAAATACACGGTCACCATAAATATCGCGAATATGCCGACAACGACCGCAACCGCCACGCGCCGACCGCGCATGCAATAAAGCGCGATATTGTAAAACAAAAACAAAACATACGCATCGCCGATAATACTTATTATCCACATTGACAGGCAATTAAACGCGACCGCGTTCAAAACCAATATCACCGGGTATATAAAGAATATCGATGCCAAGCCCTTTATCGCGATTTCCCAATCGCGTTCGCCGCCCGTCATTTCCGACACCAACATCAAAAGTCCGCCACCGATAAACAGCAATGCGACCGCAATTACCGGAACAATTACCACCGCCGTGAATACCGAATTTATCGTTATCGTTGCGCCGCCGATAAGTTTTATGCCGAGCACCGCAAGCCCACCCAGCAATCCGTATATAAACGCCTTTAACATAGATTCTTCGATATCGCCATCGGCAACGATTTTTGAAAAGAACCTGCGCGGGTTCACGATAATATCTTTGATAGACCGAAACCAATTTTTTATTTTCTTCATGATGCGCCCCTTTCCTTTATTTGATTATTTATATTTTTGCTTTATAATTAGAAAAAATCAATGGAAAAAGACATGAAGAAAATTGCCATCGCCGGACGGCCAAACACCGGCAAGTCAACTTTGTTTAACGCATTGACCGGAACGCGTGATGCGCTGGTGCATGACCGGCCGGGTGTCACACGCGACACGATTTGCGGGAAAATGCTTGGGCGCGATGATTGTATGCTGTGCGATACGGCGGGATTGGAAAACGCGCGCGGGGGTATTGCCGCCGATTCAACAAATATGGCGATTGATGCGATATCGGGCGCGGACGCGGTGCTGTTCGTGGTTGATGGGCGCACGGGGCTGGTGCCCGACGATATGAACTGGGCGCGTGCCGTTCGGCGAAAAACGCGGGCGCCGATATTACTGCTTATCAACAAAACCGAATCAGGGCGGCGGATTGGCGACATTCATGAATTTTATAAACTTGGGTTTGGCGAACCGGTTTTGATTTCGGCGGAACACAAGCGTGGATTTGATGAAATCTTTGAATTTATAAATCGTGTGGCACCGGCGGAAAATACCAACGATACACCGGCCGTGGACACACGTGTAAAAATTGCAATCTTGGGTCAACCGAATGTTGGAAAATCGACATTGGTAAATCGGGTGCTCGGCGAAAATCGCCAAATTGTAAAGGATGAACCCGGTGTCACACGCGACACGGTGAAAATTCCTGCGCGGTTTTATGGACGCGACATATTGCTGATGGATACGGCGGGATTACGGCGAAAGTCCAATGTGCGCGACGATGTGGAAACTTTGTCCGCGCTGAAATCACTGGACGCAATCGAAAAGTCCGATGTTGTGATTTTGGTTGTTGATGCCACGCGCGACATTGAAAACCAGGCACTGGGTATCGCCGCACGCGTTTATGATGCGGGAAAAATTTTGTGTGTTGCACTGAACAAATGGGACTTGGTGCTGGCGGAGGAACGCGACGAAAAACTGTTGAAACTGAAACACCATTTCACAAATTCTTTTCATCAAATTATAAAGCCGATGATGTTGGCCATTTCCGCGGAAACGGGAACGGGCGTGCAAAATATGTTCAAACGAATTTATGAACAGTGGGACATTTCCACCGCGACCGCGCCGACAAGTTTGATAAATAAAATCATCGGTGAATTGGTTGAATCGCGCCAACCGCCGATGTCGCGCCTTAAACGCCCGATGAAGATAAAATTTGCATCACAAACCGGCCGGCACCCGATGCGCATTACGATAAATGTTGGTGGCGCGTCCGATATTCCGGAATCTTATACACGATACCTGCGCCGCGGAATTGCAAACGCGTTGCACTGGGAACATTTGCCGATAATTATTGAGTATAAAAAGGCAGAAAATCCATTTAGTGATTAGTGTAAGTGTCAGTGGTTAGTGAGATGATTTCTGTTTTATAAGTGAGAAATGGGCAAGCAGGGTTTGTTTTGCCAGTGCCGTCGCCTTTTGCGCGTCGGTGTATTGCCCACGCAAAGAATGATATTCCACCAAATCCCTAAATCTCTCCGCCGGGCAATTGGAACAACAATTTTCATCTATCAGGCCATTTTTGTGATTGTGAAGGCACCTGATGATATCTTTTTTTCTTATTTTTTCATCCCGGTCCTTTTCCACGATATCCAAGGCAACAATGGCCTCAAGAATACTCCCCGGGCGCAGGTAAAACCCAACGGACACAACACAAAAACACGATGGCGCATGGACAAGGGGGGCCTTTTTCTTGCAAATATTCTTTAAGTGCATTTTCGCCTTTGTCTTTATAAACGGAATCTGCACATGTCGTAAACATTTCAAATTGATGGTTATATTCTTCAAATTTCGAAAGACTGATTGGTTTAACTATGCTTTTAAGATATCTTTCCAAATCTGATTCAAGATTTTTTTGGGCTTTTTTTGCCGTGCGATAGTTTTTATAATTTTGAATTATTCCGGCCATATGTTGTCCTTTATTTAACCAACTTTCCGCTTTCGGCAGCGAATTTTTCGTGGGCGACGATGATAGTTTTATTTTCATATTTTGGTGTGGCGGGCCGCGCGACACTCACGCGCCAATAGACCGCGCCGTCACGCAGACGAACGGCGTTCAAATAATTATCCGTATCCAAGACATATGCGACATCATTCGCGATTATAAACGGATGTTCAACACCAATCCACGCGCACCATGCGGCGTTTCCGGTTGCAACCGAAATCTTGCAAAATGCACCGCCCAGGCCGCCGGCATAGATGTATTTTCCATGAATCTGAATCGGTGCGATTATGTCCAAAACCGATGCGCCGCCGGTCATATTGCTTTGCCGATACACGTCCGCAATCCATGCGATTTGGCGCGTTTTTGCGTTTACCTTTACCAATTCACCGGTGGACAATCCCGCATAAACAAACCCGCCATCGCAGACCGGAATCTTTTCGCCGATTACATGATTATTCGTCGGGAATCCGGCAAAGATTTTTTTATCGCCGTTCCAGATTGTATTTTGATTATCCAATTTATATGGGCAATCATTTGGTTTGTATTCGGCCACATTTTCCGGCACGTTTGGCACATTTTCGTTCAGCACGCGCACATTATCGGTTGCAAAAATTCCAACGCGTTCGCCCGGCAAAATCGGGTCGTGTTTATCACACGCACAAAGCGCAACCGCGGCGGCGATAAAGATTGCAACCTTTTTCATATATCTTTTCCTTATTTCAATGTTTCCGCGTCCGCACGAATCACCGCCGGCGCATTTGGGTCACCGGTTATTTTTTCAATCCATTTATTCGCGTTTGCATGATCGCCCGCGGCCACATACTTTTGCGCAATGGTCAGCAACGCGGTGTAATAGAACGGTGAATCCGGTGTATCAAGTGGCGCCAAATATTCCGCCAAGGCGTTCGCGTCCATTTCATCACCACGCAAAGAAACAATGTGCAGACGCGCCAAATCACGGAACTCTGGCGTGTTGCCATTTGCAACCAAATCTTCCAATTTTGCAACATCTTTGTCCAAAACATATGCCTGGAACAATGCAAGGTCCGCCGTCGCGCCGTCCGTGTTTTTCGCGATTCCGACCAGTGCGTTCACATCCGAATTTTCAAGCGCGGTTTCATAATTTTCCGCCGTTGCCATACGCGCCGCGTGGTGCGCACGAATCCCAATCTGAATCCCGGTCACGATAATCATGATGGCAAGCGCGCCCGCAATTAAATAGCGACCGTATTTTTTAAGGAACTGTTGCGTCTTTTCGTTGTTCACGTCTTCCCATACCTCGCGATACAGCGCGTCTTCGGCGTGGTCTTGCATAGTTTTTTGTGGGGCTTTGACCTTTTTATTTCTTTCCAACATATTTGCCATTTGAAAACTCCTGTGGTTTGGCATCTTGATAATTTATATTTTCTTGCTATACTATAAACATAATGAAAAAACAAATCAAGAGTGCTTTGCCAACAAAAACCGGAACCAGTTTGGTCGCACCAAATGTCACCGATGACGCCGGTTTTGCGAATTACCTGCGCACAATTGCGCAATTTCCGATACTTTCCGCCGACGAAGAATATGACTATGCGTCGCGTTGGGCGAAAAATCAGGATAATGATGCGGCGGAAAAATTGTTGGTAAGTCATTTGCGCCTTGTCGTGTCGGTCGCGTATGATTTTCGGAACTATGGCATTCCGGTCCAAGAATTGGTGGCAAGTGGCAATATGGGCCTGATGCAGGCATTGCAAAAGTTTGATCCGGAAAAGGGTTTTCGGTTTTCGACCTATGCTATGTTTTGGATTCGTGCGGAGATTTATGAAACGATTTTGAATAATTGGTCAATTGTGAAAATTGGAACATCGGCAAATCAAAAGCGTGTGTTCTTTAATTTGGCGCGGGCAAAGCGTGCACTGGGGATTATGGATGGAAACTTGTCCGAAACGCAGGCCGAACAAATCGCAAATTACCTAAGTGTGCCGGCCGAAGATGTTAAACGCATGTCAACACGAATCGTTGCGCGCGATTTATCGCTAAATGCGCCGGCACGGAATACCGAACAGGACGGCGCGGATATGCTGTCCAATATGTCGGACGGGCAACCCGATATCATCGAAAATGTTGAAAGGTCCGAATTTATGCGGCGCGGGTCCGCGTTGCTTAAAAAACACTTGGCCGCGTTGCCGGAACGCGACCGCGAAATACTGCGCGCGCGGCGACTGAGTGAACCGGCGTTGACACTGGACGCATTGGCAAAGAAATATAAAATTTCGCGCGAACGCGTGCGACAAATCGAAGAACGCGCATATAATAAACTGCGCGATGCAATCATAAACGATACGGAAAACACAGATGATAAATAAAATTAAAACCATTTCAATCTTTGCAATTGTTGCGGTGGCCGCGCCAACATGCGGACATGCGTTGCATTATCGCGCGGGCGATTTTAATTTCGCACTGACGGGATATGGAACCGCCGGAATTATCGAACCGGATTTTAACAAGCCAGACTTCCTTGGCGATTTTCGCGTGCGGGGTCAGGCGACATATGACGGGGTTAAAAATCACAGTTTTGGTGCGGTGTATGCAATTGATGAAAACGCAATAAATGAAGACGAATATTTTGATGAAGCGTTCGGTTTCTGGCAATGGCGCGGTGTTGGGCGTGTGGAGGTCGGACTTACGGATTCGGTTGCGCATAAATTGGGATTGGGCTTGCCGGATGTTGGGGGATTGCGGTTGAACGATGATTCACTGATTTATCGCAAGATGGGAACCGACGGGCCGGTTATCGCAAACCCGGAAATTTCATCGGGGTCGGGGTCATTGCGTTTGAACCTTGTGGCGGCGCACGACCCGGATTTACAATACGGTGTTTCGGTGGCGGGCATTACCGGCGATTATAAAATGAACGTGGACACCGGGATTAAGATAAAACATTCGTCATCAAAAACAAAATATGCATTGTCACTGGGGGCGTCGTTTATTGATTCGCCCGATGGATATGAAACCGATACTTTCAGTCCGCTTGTCACCGCCGATTGGCGCGGGCAAATTGGAATCGGCACAAATATTCAATACAACAGTTGGGTTTTCGCACTGACCGGGCGCGCGGTGTATGATAAAAATCCGGTTGGAACGGTTTCGGATGGTATTGTCGCGGGCGCGGGACTTAGTTACGATGTGTTGAATTATACATTGTCGCTTTCGTATTTATTTTCGGAAACAGGTATATGGCACAAATGGGCGCCGGATTATGCCGACCATACAGTTGTCGGGTCTTTTCGATATAAATACAATCGGTATGTTGATGTGTGGTCGTCCGTTGGTATGTCGCGGGAAAATCCGTTCTTGGCCGCCGGATTGCGTGCAACGTTTTAGCAAGGATTTTATATGAATATCGGGAAAAAAATCATAATTATGGGCGGGTCTTGTTCTGGAAAATCAACAATGGCACAGAATTTAAGTAAAAAATTTAATTTGCCTGTTGTTTATTTGGATTTGTATGACCCGTATGCTGTCCCAAAAGGTATGGCACGTGATAAAAGAAAACAAGAAATAAATCAGGTTATCAAAGATACCGTAGAAAAAGACAGTTGGATAATCGAGGGCATATATGAATGGTATGCCTTTGAAGAACGATTAAATCATGCAGACACCATGATTTTATTGTTATCGCCGGCACATAAAAGAATTTGGTGCTATATAAAAACTTGTATAACTAAAACTAAAAGACATGGTCGTGCTGGTTTTTCTGCAAAAAATTTTCGGTGGGACCATGTTTGGTACATGTTGCGAAGAAAGGACGCACCATATGATTTGATTAACAAAGCAATCAAAGAACACCCAAAATTACAGGTTGTGAAATTAAAATCATACAAGGAAGCAAATGAATTTTTGGAATCCGCACAAATAAAAGGAATATAAATGAATACACCGAAAGTTTCCGTTATATTGCCATGCTATAATGTTTCAAAATTTATGGATAAAATGTTCACATCTTTGCGTGATCAAACAATGAAAGATATTGAAATAATTTGCGTGGATGACAAATCAACAGATGATACGGTCGAAGAAATTCGTGATTTTATGAAATATGATAGGCGTATTTTATTGTATAAACTTGATAAAAATACTGGGGTATCGCACGCACGGAATTACGGATTAAAAAAGTCCCATGGAAAATATATATGCTTTTTGGATCCTGATGATTATATTGATGACGATTTTATTGAAAAATTATATAAAGCCATAACAAAAACCAAATCTGACGTGGCAAAGGCAAGATTTAAGGTCGGCGATACATATTGGAAAACACATGAACTGGTAAAAACAAATTATTTATATTTTGATTCCGAACATTGTTCCGCGATGTATAATAAAAAGTTTTTATTAAAAAACAATATACTATATCCTGAAGATGTTATTACGGGGCAAGATGCGGTTTTTCTATCCAACCTTGTGTTGCATACCAATAAAATTACCGTGATAGATAATACGTGTTATCATTATGTTCGCCGCAAGGGGTCTTTGGATTCCAAAAAATTATCGCATAAAAAGGTGTTGTCTAGAATAAAAATGTTGAATTACAAAATACAAATGTTAAGTGAACATAAGTTTAATACATATGACGATAAGATTATTTTTATCCAGCAACATATTTTAAATCATTTCTGTTATAATTTTGACCCAAAGCGCATATCAAAATCGGATAAAAATTTACTTATTAAATGGTTCATAACAAATCGAAAAAGTTTTATGGCATAATATTGTGTATTTTTAAAACTAAATGGCCACCGAAATCGGTGGCCCTTTTGTTTTGGACGAAAACTTTCTTTATTCCATTTCTTCTAATAACCCTTGGAATCTTTCGACTGTTTCTGGGTCATTTAACGATGCCGCAATTTGATACGCAGATTCCAAATCGGACTTCGCCGCCGCCGCATTACCCATACTAAGGTTCAACGCCGCCGATTTTTCGAAATAATTCATCGCGCGCATAGAAAGGTCTTCTTTCTGTTCGATTGTCGTTGCGCCCTGAATTTGTTCTGAAATCACGCGAATCGCCGATGTGTAATCATTGACTGCGTCCGCATAGTTGCCAATCGCAGTGTATGCTTCGGCGCGTTCCGCATATACGGACGGACTTACGATTCCTTCGGGTCGTGCAAGCGAATTTGTGTAATCCGCAATCGCGCCTTCCCAATTTTTCTGCCAAAGGTTTAATTGACCACGTTTCGCATACAAATCGCGCATTTGCAGAATTTCGTTTGGATTCGCCGCATATGTTGCAAGCGCGTTGTTTATATCCGTCATCGCCGATTCAAAATCTTCCAACCGAGTATTCAACAATGAACGGTCATAATACGCCACGGAATTTTGCGGGTCCATTTTAATCGCCGTGTTAAAGTCATTCAACGCCGCGCGATAATCGCCCGCCTGCATATATGCTTCGCCACGCAAGATGTATGCCGAAACCATATTGCCGTCGGTTGTTATCGCCGACGTTAAATCCGCAATCGCACCGTCCAAATTACCCGCCAAAATTTCGTTCTTGCCGTTGTTATAGTAATCGTTCGCGCGCATTAAAACCTCTTCGGCGATACCGTTTTTCAATCCGCCACGCGATTCAGATGTGAACTGACTGCGCCCCAGGATGAAAAATGTTGCCGCAATAAAGAATAAGATTATAAACCAATAAACATAAATCGACATCGACCAAGACGATGCGCCCGTCGCACGATGCGCCGTTTTCACATTCACGCTGCGCGTTGCGGCTGATTTGGCTTTCGTGGGTTTTGTGGTTTTCTTTTTCATGTGAATTCTCCCTTCCTTATGCATCGATTATAGATAAGTTTTGATAAAGTCGTCAACAGTTTTTTCATCCAATTTAACAATTTTTCCGGTCGGGATATTTTTCAAACTTATCGTGCCATATTCAACACGGTGCAAAGTCCGCACCGGCAGGCCACAGTGCTTTAACACAATGCGGATTTCATTCTTTTTACCTTCGGTAATTGTGATGCGCAATTTTTTGTCGCGCGTAATTTCAATTTTCATCGGGCGATAGTGAATACCATCAATCGTGACACCTTGGCGCGCCTTGTCCAACCGCGACATATTGTTGCCATCGACATCGGCGATATAGACGCGCGGAATATTCGCACTTGGTGCCGTCAATTTCCGCGCAAGCAATCCATCATTCGTCATAAGCAACAAACCCGTCGTTTTGAAATCAAGTCGCCCAACATAACGCAAATTCCGATATTCGCGCGGCAAGATATCATAAATTGTATTGCGCCCGCGCGGGTCATGCGTCGTTGTCATTGTGCCGATTGGTTTATGAAACGCGTAAAGTTCCGTGTCCGTGCGCGGTTCAACTTTCTTGCCGTTCACAATAATTTCATCCGCGTCATCAACAAACATCACCGGGGTTGTAGCAATCGCGCCGTTCACAAAAACTTTGCCATCGGCAATCATTTGTTCCGCACCGCGGCGCGAAGTGATACCACTGTCGGCGATAAATTTTGCAATTCGTATTTTCATTTTCTTATTTTCTCTATGGCGATGACCGCGGCAACTTCGGCGCGCAAAATTGTTTTCCCAAGTGACACCGGCACCGCGCCCGCGCCGTCCAGTGCCGCAAATTCAGAATCGGAAAATCCGCCTTCGGGCCCGACAAGAATCGCATTTGCGTTTGCCGGAATTTTGGGTACCGATTTATCATCGTATGCAAACCTTTCGTCCGCGAAACAAAGCGATAATAAATCAAGTTCGGCAAATTTTATCGGCATGGCGATTTCGGGGACACTGTTGCAATTTGATTGTTCGGCGGATTCAATCGCAATCTTTTGCATACGCGCCCAATTCACATGATGATTTACCGTGCGTTCTGTTATAACCGGCACAAAGCGTTTAATTCCCATCTGGGTCGCCATCGCAATCAAATCATCGGTGCGCTTTATCGGTGCAAAGTAAAGCGTGATATCGGACACGACATCCCCGCGTCCCGTATCCGCACCAACGGTGATACTTTTGCCGTCGGGCGACAGTTCCGCGTTAAATTCATGACCAAATCCAAAGACAATACATTTGTTGGTGCGCATAACATGCGACAAATAGTGCGCCACCGATTTATCAGCCGGAAATGTGTCGCCGGTTTTGATTTTATGGTCGATAAAAATGCGCGGAATGTTTTTCATATAATTTTTGTTTCCATGCTTTATTGTTTTGCTTTTTTCTGATATAATCATAGCACGATGGTTCAAAAGTTCAAGATTTTATCTGCGGGCAAAGACAGCAAGGGTTTGAATATATTCAAATCATCTGCGTATAAAGAACACGAACAAACCCCCATGGCCCAGGTTTTTTGGGCGCTGCGTTGGTCGGTTGGCGTGTGGTTGATATGCGCGTTGGTGTTTTGCTTTTCGTTTTTGTTCGAACATTTGTGGCGATATGGATGGTCGCCGGCAACCGCAAATTGGATGAAAATCTATTTAATCAATATGGTTCAAAGCGCGGGTCTTTCGGTCATCGCGGAAATTCCGTATTGGGTTTTGCGCTGTTTAATGCACCCTGATTTTATGTGTATTGTGCCGTTGATTCCGGTATTGGCGTATTACCTGTTGGTTGACGATACATTAAAGGGCGAATTTAACCCGCACGGCAAGGATAAATTTGATAAAAAATCTTCACGTGAAGCGAACGAGGCGGATGTAAAGGCAATGGGGCTGTTCGACGGGTTTATGATGGTACTTGGGTATTTCAAAAAGAAACCGTTAAAATTACCAAAAACATTGTCGGTTTTGTGTCTTGCGCCCCCGGGAACCGGTAAAACCCAAGGCATAGTATTGCCAACAATTTTTGAATGTGATAAGGTATCAATGATTATAAATGACCCCAAACCCGAATTGGACGGCATGTCCAGCGGTTATCGTTCTGAAAAAGTTGGACCAGTGTTCATTATGGATTGGGGCGGCCAAGATGAACCGGAAAAGGGTATTTATTATCCGTCATGGAACCCGCTTTCGCCGGGGCACATACCGTTTAGCACCGAACAACGCGAATTGTATGTTGATTATATTTGTGATGTACTTGTTCCCGATGCCACGGGCAGCAGTGCCGACCCACACTGGACACAATCGGGGCGTGCGGGGCTTGCCGGGTTTATTCAATTTATAGTTTCAAAAATTGAACGTGCCAAGGCGGACGATTATTTCTATGGCCGGTTGCAATCCGGAACATTTGATGCCGAAGATGCCGCCGTTTTGTCCGATTACTATTTTTCAATGGTAAATGACCCGAATGCGTTCGCGGCGCAGGGACTTATCAAGAACGGCGAATTAAACGCGATGAATTATGTTCATATTGGAACGTGGGCAAACATACCGCAAATGTGGTTGGGCAAAGAAGCGTCTTTTTCCATGATGCTTGATTGGATTACGGAGGCGCAGATTGCCGTCGCCGCGAGTTTGGCGGAACGTCAAAAGCAAGGTGACCAAACCGTTATGATGGCCGACCCAATGAAAGATTGGTTGGAATCTGCGGTTGCCGAATGTCGCGCGTTTGCATATTCAAATCGTGCGGTTGCGGAACTTACAAAATTGGCCAACACACCGGCAACCGAACGCGGGTCAATTCTTTCAACAATTCTGACGGGACTTGCGATTTTCCGTAATGCCGCCGTGCGTAATCGGACATCGCATTCCGACTTTCATTTTGCCGATATGCGCGGAATGATTGACCCAAGGGACGGAAAGATGAAACCGGTGACGGTTTATCTGTCTATCAATATGGTTGATGCCAAGGCGTTAAATCCGATTACCGCGATGTTTATTGAAACGATGTCGAATTTCTTGCTTGCCAATCCGCCGGAACATGTGGGGCGCAGTGGCGAAAAGATGGGGCCGTATCCGGTGTTATTCTTGCTTGATGAAATGCCGAAAATGCAAAAGATGCAGGCGGTTATCCAAGGGCCCGATGTCGGTCGTGGGCAACAGATATCGTACCTGTTCATCGGTCAGGATTTGCACCAGATTGCCGAAAAATATGGTGCGGACGCATCAAAAACCATTATATCAACCACCGCCGCGAAAATTGTCCTGCGACAAAACGACCCAGAAACAGCGAAACGTTTTTCCGAAATGATGGGCACAAAAATAACAATGAAAAAGGAAAAAGGTCCCGACGGCAAAGAAACGGAAGTTCCAAAAACAGAGCCGTTGTTTAGCGAATATGATATTATGAAACTGAAAGATGCCAAGGGTGAAAAGCCGGGCGAAGAACTTATTATTTATGAAGGTTGGTATCATCGACCAATCAAAGGCGAATTGAGAATGGCATTTGCCGACCCAAGGTTGGCCCCGCTAATAAAAATGGGGCGGTCGTCGCCATTGCCAGAATTCTTGATTCCTATGCATCATGCGATTTTGGAATATAATGGAAATCCGCGCTATTATAATCCGCAAACAAATGAATTGAAAGAATTGTCACCTGTGGTAAAATGACGTCACATGTTAAAAATTTTACGCTTTTTATTGGTCGGTGTTTTGCTTTCCGCGTGCAGTGCGACGGTTGAATCGCGTCTTGATTCGGTGCGTGGGAATTATATGACGACCGCCGCCGCGCATGACGACGGCGATGGGAATCTTGATTTACTGATTGGTGCCGACAAAAAATTTCACGATGGCGATATTGCCGGCGCGGATGCGTTGTATGAAGAATTTAATCAGAAAAACAAAGATGTCACATCTGGCGATATTTGGCGCGAAGCGGCGAACTTTGCATTTGGTGCAAACGCAAATGATTATCGGCCTTTTATGATGGACACATTGTTCGTGTCTTATTATCAACTTTGGGCGGCGATTGCGGACGGCCGTTGGAACGATGCGCGCGTAATTATCAATCAGTCCTATGCGCGACAACAAGATATGTCGATTGAATATAAAAAACTGATTGAATCAACACGGGACGAAATTGCAAAGCACACGGAAATCGCCGATAAAATCGAAAGGTGGACCGCATATCGCGATATTATGAATCCGGCGCTGATGTATTTGTCGGGCATTTACTTTTTAACGGCAGGCGATTTTAATGATGCAACAACATATTTGGAACGCGCGCATGGCATGGCGCCGGAAAATGATTTTGTTGTTGATGATTTGAACCTTGCACGCGCAAAGCAAAAACCTAAAAACACGGTTTGGGTTTTTATCGAAGATGGGTTTGCGCCGAAACTAACCGAACACCGCACCAGTTTGCCATTGTTGATGTCAAACGGGATATCGTGGGTGACGATTGCAACATCGCAACCGATTTTATTGGACGGCACAACAACGATTGATGGCGCAGAACAAATTGCAAATGTTGATGCAATGTTCATGACGGAATACAACGAATATCACACGAACGAAGTTTTGCGTGCATTCACATCCGCGGCGGGGCGAACGGCGTTGCAAACAACGATGTATAATTCGAATTCTGATGCGGCACCGTTGCTTGGGCTGTTATCCTTGATTTATTCCGAAGCAACCACAAACGCCGAAGTGCGAACATGGGCGACACTGCCGAAAACCATATCGGTGTTGCGTGCGACGAATAATGGCTTGATTGAATTGCGGTCGCATGGTAATGTTGTGGCAAGGGTTGATTTGCCGCGCGATGGAAATTATTTGGTCTATGTCCGTTTGGCGGACGGTCGGCAAGATATAAAACCAATGAAAACAAAATAAAAACCAAAGGGGGAAAATATGAAAAAACTTTTACCGATTGCGGTGTGTGCCGCGCTGGTTGGGTGTGGCGAAGTGCGCGTTGTTGATTTGAACGATGCGGATGAAGTTGCCGATATGCAACATGTGATGGAATTGGAATATCGCGATTGGACCGAAACGGCCGAAGCGATGACGAAATCTATGTTGGCAAGTAATGTGTTCGCGCGTGTAAAAAATCCTGTGATTGGAATTGGCGAAATAAAGAACGATACTATGCAACGGTTCGACACGGATATCTTGGTTAAAAAGATTCGTATGACACTTATCAATTCCGGTCGGGCGCAGGTTTCAACGGCATTCGAAAATAACGCCCCGTCCGAAGATACATCGACATATGCGGTGCGTGCGGCACGCGGCGATGACGAATACGATGGGTCAACGATTGTGTCAAAGGGAACTTTGGTTGCGCCGAATATGTCACTTTCGGGGAAAATGATTCAACGCAATATGAAATTGCAATCGGGGTGGTTTTCGTCGGTTGATTCGCGTGTAGAATACTATTTGCAAATGACACTTACCGATATCAAAACCGGACTTTCCGTGTGGGAAGACGAACGCCCAATTGTCAAAGAAGGCGACCATGCGCCAACATGGTAAATTCGGAATTTGTTCTTGTGTATTTACCCCGGTTGGCCGGGGTATTATTTTTATATGAAAAACTATTTTTGGCGTTCGATTATTTTGGGTATGCATGATGCGTTGGTTTCAACGCTGGGGCTGATTACGGGATTGGTGTTCGCATCCGCCGAACATTCAGTGGTTGTTTTGACGGGCGTTATCGCATCGGTTGCGGCGGGACTTTCCATGGCGGCATCAGAATATTTGGCGGCGCGCACAAATGGCGACACGGACTTTGCAATATGGCAAGGTTTGGCAACCGGCGCGGCGTATGTGTTTACCGCCGGAATGTTGCTGGTGCCATTTATATTTATTGTGAATCCTTTTTTGGCATTGGGCATGACATATGTTGTCGCGATATCGGTTATATTTTTCTTTAACTATGTAAAATCGCGCCTGTGCCACGAAGATTTTTGGCCACGATTTTTTGAAATGCTAACTATCTGCGGCGTTGTGACCGTCAGTGCATTCCTTATTGGCGAAGCCGCAAAATTTTTCTTTGGCGTGGAGATTTGATACGCCCCGAACGGGGCGTAACTTATTTATTTGATTCAGAGTGTTTTTTTATAAAATCGTTTAAGCGCTGCAAAACATCACACGCATCTTTTTCATGCTCTTGCAATTTCTGGTCTTGGTGATTATAAAGTTTAATATTATTGTAATCCCAATTTTTAGTAATTTTCAATGCCTCTTCTTGGGTCAATGCGCCATAATTATCGACAACAACCACATATTTTGCGGGTTCAGAACAATTATAAATACCTTTCTCTTGTGCCTCTACCTGTGAATAGTGTTTTACTTCCCCATCAACATTAATATCCACACCATTAACACCAACAGGTTCATCACACAATCTGTCCAAAGTTGTAAGCCCAGCAATTTCACTTATACATTTATTTGTTTTTTCAATATCAGATAATACAAAAATTTTTTCTATGATTTTGTCATCGACTTTTTTAGTTTGCGATTGCAAAGAATATTCTTTTTCTTTGAATACGTCACCATCGGAAATATCAAAAAAGCACACATAATTCATCAATGTAATACCAATAGTTGCAGAATCAGGATTACCATGAACAACAAGTGCTGGACCATCTTTTTCGTATACATTCATATAATCAAACTGTCTTGCTAAATCCATGCGGTGCCCCATTTCATCAGAATAACCCATCACATATTCTTTGAACAAATCAGAATAGACAACCACATAATTTTTATAAATTTCTACTTTTGCAGATTCGTTCGCGTCGCCACAATGCAAATTTTCTGTGGTGTATATTGGTTGCTCTTGGCATGCGACAAGCCCAAACAACACGAACAAAGCAAATAAAAATTTCATCTTTTCCTTCCTTTGGTTATGTTTAATTAAAACTGTGGATCGTTGTCCAGCATGGCGGAAAAGGTTGCGGTTGCAACA
>CALABO010000025.1 GCA_937885575.1 uncultured Pseudomonadota bacterium
ATTTGTTTAAGGGTTATTCCCGATTTTGGCTTTTTACAGTTAAACCGAAAATATATACCATTGGCATCACACGGCCGGCCGTATTCTTCGGAATCGTGACAAAGTGTCATAAGTTTAGATTTTGCAAGATTTTTAACCCCGCCATTTTTATCAATTGCGCCGCTTTTTACATCATCGCGATACGCGAAAAATAATTTTGACACCTCGTTCGGTTTGATAACGTCCCACAATATCCCATATTTAAAAATAACCTCGTTATAATATGTGTTTGAAATATCCCGAAATTTTTCAGGCACTGTTCGAACCAGACGTGCGGCCACCAAACTGGCCAGGGTAAGTTCGGGGCAATCCGAAAATTTTTCTGGGTTGACTTCTTGCAAGGCACCAATTCGGACACGAAATATTTCCGGCAATTGATCGAGTTCGGTTTTATGCCGGTCCAATTCTTTATTCAGTTCGATTGTTTGTTGTTCGTAAAATTCATCCCATTCATCGGCCGCAATTTTTGCCAGCTGTTCATCCGAGCCAACCCCATAGACATATTTATCATATGAATTCGACATGTTTTGCCTTTTTATTTTTGGATTTCGGTTGATTTTTTATCAAAAAATCTTTTTATTCTTTCGCAAGCGGACATTGTTTCTTCCGGTTTTTCTATAGGAAGAAATTGGTGGCCATAGCGGGCATCATCCGCACAAATATATGCGCAAATTCGTGCACAACTGGGTGCACTGCCTTGTGAGGAAAGATAAACCCAATCAGATATTGTTCCATCATTAAATTTTACACGATACCATGCATTTTCGCCAGCTTTGGCGCTTGGTTTCCCAGTTTGCGCACGATGCCCCCTGGTTTCAGATGACAAAACATGTAATTCTTGAACATTTGGATTGATTTCTCTTTGTATGGAACCAAAAATGCTAATCGCAAAGTCCGAGGACTTTATTTTTTCATCACGGTAATGTGTCGATGGTTTACCACCAACAAAGATACCATTGGCGTTTATTGTTATGTATTCTGTATTTGGAATATCGGATTTACGAACATCATTGTTGAACTTTTCGGCGGTTTCCATAATTTCGTTCATTAAATTGGGCATTTTACCATCCAGGAATGCCGCAACATAAGATTCGCCGTTAGCAATCGGCCAAATCTGATTCAGATTTGTATCTATGACAACATCTTTTGTCACGCCGTTTTGTGTTAAAGGGCGATATTTTGCAACATGTCCATCAAAAGATTCAATGTATATTGGGCCAGTTTCATCAAATTTACCCTTTGGCATATAGAAATCGTTGGCTTTTTTTTGTAGTAATGGTTCGATATCCGATATATAAAGCAATTTATCACTGGTGGATAAAATTACGTACATTGACTTGTCCGGGAAAGTGGATGACTTGAAATTTTTCCGGTCATCTGCATCATACACCATGACATTGCGTTGAATGTTTATAAGATAAGTTACCTTATCAACATCCAACCGACCAAATCGTGCTGCTTTCGCAAAATTTGTTACAAAATCGCGAAATTCTGACAAATTTTTCACATTGGTGCCATACTCGTGTGTGCCGATAAAACGACCGTTTGGAGTATAATTTTCCATCACACGATTTGTTGTTAAACGAAAAGAAACTTTTGTTTGTAAATCCATTTTCTGTCCTTTTTTATCTTTGTCGGTTATTGTACCTTTGGACGCGCCGAGAAACCTTGGTCGATAAAGATTTGCCAAATGTATCGAGTGCACGTTGTGCATCAGTCGGGCACGCCCTTACATGCCCAAGCATTATGTTTTCGGTAATCTTGTCATCCTTGACAGATGCGGGGGTGGTTATCATTCTATCAAATATTTCCGGGTTCTTTTTTGATAAATAACGAACAATTGCACCACGATTGATACCATACCCACCAATATCATCAAAAGACAAACTATCATCCATGTTTTCTTTATATTTTAACATTTTTTTGCGGATATTATCTACCTCGAAATATTGTTGACAATCAAAATATGAATTAGCCAAGGCCCAGAAAACGATAACACACCAACTAAGCGGAACAATAAGTTGAACAGGGTCATTCGGGTTGTATGGGGCGCGTGCAGTTTCGATAAATTTGGTCAGTCCTGCATTAGCGGCGGCCCCCACCAACCAGTAACACCAACTTTTTAGAGAATTGGCGCGCATTAAAATCCATGGAATTTTAGTAAACTTTTTATTTTGTTCTTCGGTGATCTCGTCAGTTTTTTTTGTCGGTTGTGCGGTATTGTTTTCATTCGACAAACCGTCAATTTTTTCCTCGATTATGATTCTCGACGGCAAAGGCGTAGTGCCGACTGACGTGTCGCTTTTGAAAGATTTTTTGCACGATTTACGCATGTAATTGTTACTTTTTTCAAAATTCTTATCAAACTCAAACAAAAAGGGTATTTTAGGTTCCGAGAAATATATTAAACCATAATCACTAGCAGTCTCATGGGGCACAAACCAATACGACATACTCTCGAAATCATCCCAAAACCAAGAAGACATTTTTATTTTCCTTTTTTATCGATTATTTGTTTGTGTTTTTTTACCAAAGTGCGCCAACTGATAAAATACAGAATAAACTCTGTCTTGCAACTTTCTGATACGAATATCTTTGTTCCTTTGCTGTATAAACGCCTTGATCACCATTTTCTTAGTATCTGCTTCCATACTATAATTGCCCGGTTGAATGGTGTGATGTTGCAGTAATCCTGATACAAAGTCCAATTCCGTTAACGTTGTAATTATACTGATTTCATTTTTACAACGTTGACACGTGTCTAACATAGTAAAAGATAGTTTTATTTTTTTGCCTAAATGCAAAACATTACAATTATACCTAAATGGATACGGAATATCAAAAAGTTCTGATCTTGCCACTTTCTTTCCCAAATATTCTATACTCGGACGAAACTTTATTGGCTTATGTTCTAATATAGAACGAATAACTTTATTTACTTCGTTATCACACATTTTAATACCTTTTTTATTTTTTCTTCTCCATGGCACCCATCAAGAACTTCAATTTCTTATCAAGTTCCTTTTCAAACAAAGAAGCAGCGTTTATTTCTGGGACAAACCAACCATCACCCATATCAACATAATTAACATAATTGTGTTTATTATTTTGAGCCATTTTTCACTCCTTTTTTATTTTTACCGGCCTTTGGCGTGCATCAAACTGTCGCGATAGTGTTCGACCGCCTGTTTATATTCCAAGTAATCCGCCGGCAGAGTTTTTTCATATGCTTTAACTTTTTCTTCCACGCGTTGCGTTTTTTTATTCTCTACATAGCTTATTATACCTATAGCTATAATAATCGATCCCCACAACATGAAGGCAATACCGATTTGTTGTCCCGGGGTCAGATGTTTTCTATCTGTCTTTTTTCGTTCTTCGATACGCAAAAAATCAAGTGCGTTTTGTTGTCTTTCTTTTGATTTATCGGCATATTTAGAATTACACAACCTATACAATTCTTCCAAATCCGGCCGTTCCCCATAAAACATATAAGTTTGGTAATTTATGTCTATATTGTATTTCGTACCATTATTATAACATCTCTGAATTTGAAAATATTTTTTCCTACCAATATATACACTGTAAATACCATGATCACATAAATCTTCTACCCGGGCCCTTTTATCACGGATAATATCCAAACATTTTTGGATCATTGGATCATCTGATTGTATTTTTTCTTTTTCAAAATTATCGTTATTCGCCATTTTGATATCCTTTGGTTTTGTGGGTATGGTACTATAAAATCACGGCAAGTCAACGATAAATACCCCTACTTGCACTAACACCCGTCACGACATGTCGTGCCGCGGTTACACTTTTTTTAATTTGACTTGCCGGCGATATGGCGGTAGTATATGGGTGATGAAAAAAATTCTTGTTTCTTTATTGACCCTATTTACCGCGTTTGGGGCGCATGCGTATATTGATCGCGACACCGCGGTTTTACAGGTTATGAACAAGGCCGCCGGCAAGACCCAGACGATTATGGCACCTGTGGGGCGGCCGGTTCGTTTTGAAAAATTGAACTTTTTGGTGCGCGCGTGCAAGCAATCTGACCCGTTTGAGGCGGAAAATTTTTATGCGTTTACGGAAATTTCACTCCCCGACGGGGGTATGATTTATAGCAATTGGTTGGATCGGAATAATCCCGGTAAAAACCCGGTACAAAATGCCGACTATGACATTTGGCTTGTGCGGTGCGAATAATGTAAAACGGGGGCGGTATGAAAAAAATTCTTGTTCGTAGTATCGTTTTTGTGGTTGGTGTTGGCGTGTTGCTTTTGGCCATATTCGTTTTCTTTACATTGCCGCGCAAAGATGCCGCGTTGGAAAGTGCATATTTAAAAGATTGGCGCGGTGCGACGGTTGAACGGCGAATTGCCGCCGCGCGTGTTTTAACCGCATCGGAAAATAATCTTGAACTGTTGGTGGCATGTGTTGATAAAATGGCAACTTTGCCGGATTCGGCGGATATGCCGGTGCGCGACGCGATGGAACTTTGTTTTGTCGGAATACAATTAAAGAATAATACATATCAAGAATAATGTGGCGGGCGATATTTTTGTTTCTTTTGTTTGGATGCGTGGGCGGCAATGTGGACCCGGATTTTGGCGCAAAATATGTTGGTGCGAAATATGTGTTGGACCCATTGGGTGAAGGACACGCGCCGGACACCGATCCACTTATTCGGTTTGATGCGTTTGATTGCGCAACCTTTGTCGAAACGGTTTTGGCGGACGGCGATGTGCAAAAATTAAATAAAATTAGGTATGCGGACGGCGTGCCGGACCTTGTTCGGCGAAACCATTTTATTGAAACAGATTGGCTTTCCAACAATTCCGACATTGTTCAAAATGTAAGTAATCGTTATGCACCAACCGCCATACATACGGTCACAATTGATAAAAAGAATTGGTTTCGGGTTATGCACAATATGGACACGGACTTTTCGCCGCGTACCGCGCGTTTGGAATATATTCCGTATAAATATGCCGCCGATATAAAGGTTGAACGGCCGGTTGTGGTTTTATTCTTGCGCGACAATCCAAAGATTCGTGATAAAATCGGAACGGATTTGGCGGTTCGGCATATGGGATTTTTGTTACCGAATGGTGTTCTCCGTCATGCATCGCGGCGCACGGGCGCGGTTGTTGAAACACCATTTCGTGAATATGTGCAAAGAATGATGGAAAGTGAAAAAAATTTGGGTATAATGATTTTGGAAATAAAGAAATGACGAACGATACAATTATTAAAATGGATATGGGCGCGGCCATTGGTGATACGTCGGATGGCGCGGCCGTTTTATGTTTGGGCATTGAATCTTCGTGTGACGAAACCAGTGCGGCAATCGTCGATTCAAATCGAAATATACTTTCACATATAATTTATTCACAAATTCCGGAGCATCAAAAATATGGTGGTGTGGTGCCGGAATTGGCGGCGCGGGCGCATATACTGGCCATTGATGAAGTGATAAATTTGGCTCTTTCGCGGGCGGGAAAACGATTGGCGGATATCAATGTTATCGCGGCGACCGCGGGGCCGGGCCTGATTGGTGGGGTCTTGGTCGGGTGGATGGCGGCGACCGGCATGGCCCAGGCGACCGGCAAACCACTGGTGGCCGTAAATCATCTGGAGGGGCATGCACTGGTGCCGCGCCTATGCGCGACAACGGCGGACGACACACGGGCAAATGTCGATGTGGAATTTCCGTATTTATTAATGCTTGCGTCTGGCGGTCATTGTCAGATTTTATTGGTGCGCGGCGTTGGGCAATACGAACTGATTGGGCAAACGTTGGACGATAGTGCGGGTGAAGCGTTTGACAAGGTTGCAAAGATGTTGGGCCTTGGGTATCCCGGCGGGCCGATTGTGGACGCGCACGCAAAGTTGGGTAACCCGCGGGCATTTGATTTTCCGCGGCCGCTGTGTGACAAGCCGGGATGTGATTTTTCGTTTAGCGGCATTAAAACCGCGGCGCGTGCAATGCTGGCCAAACATGAAGCCCCCTATTCCGATGAATTTATAAATGATTTTTGCGCTTCGTTTCAGGCATCGGTTGTTGATTGTATTATAAACCGTTTGAATAACGCGATGAAATCGCCCGCCGTTCGTGCGTGCGCGCCAAAGACATTGGTTGTTGCAGGCGGCGTTGCGAAAAATAGTGCGATACGCGCGGCGATGGAGGATTTGGCGCGCCGGCACGATATGATTTTTGCCGCACCGCCGATGAACCTGTGTACCGATAATGGCGCGATGATTGCCTGGGCAGGGATTGAAAATTACCGCACCCACAAAATCGTCCACGAACCGATTGCCCCGCGCCCGCGTTGGCCACTTACGGAATTATGATTTTTGATACCTTGCGCGCCATTTGGCAATCTGGGAACTTTGCACCGGTTTTATAGTGTTTTCTATCTTTTCATACGATACTAATGTTGGGCACTTTGTTGTTTTTATGGCAAAGTATGTTGTATCCGTATCCGCACCGAGCACAACCTTTTGCAAAAATTCATCGTACTTGTTTTGAAAAGATTTTTCTTTCGCGTACAAATGTGCCACTATTTTTTCAATTAGCCCAGAATGTTCCGGCATAAACCCGCGCAATTTAATAAACTTTTTACCGTTTTGAATTTCCAGAATTTTATCCTTGGCCGATATAGTAATATCATCAAATTCGATTGGGCCAATCGCAGCACGCGCCAAAAACAAATCAAAAAAGTAATCACGTGTTGCCTCGTAATCCAATTGCCAAGCGGGATATTTAATATCGTTGATATCGACTTTTGCCTGAACAACGTATATATTTTTATTTGAATCCGTAGTAAGACCAGAAGTTTCTTGGCTAAATTTTGCATGATCAGCCACGCCATCGCGCGTTGTAAAAAAGAAATATCCGCCCGATTGATTGCCCAACGGGACCTGTTTTGATGCTATGCTTTCCGCGGTTAGTTTATAATCGGCCGTTTGTTCTGCGGTCATCGGGTTTGATATTATATGGTAAAGTTTAGTTTCTGTCATGCTGGTAATAATTTTACCATTTTTTCATTTTTTTGCAAACAAAAACCATATGTTGATTTTTTGTATGTCTGGTGGTACAATCGCATAGCAAAATATTCCAAGAGATTTTTATTATGCAAAAACCGGAACCGTTTGTTAAACCTGATATGATTTTTTCTGTGACCGATGCTTCGGCGTTGCTTAAAAACGTGGTCGAAACCGCGTTTCCGGTGATAAAGATTCGTGGTGAACTGTCGCAAATTACGCGTGCGACTTCGGGGCATATGTATATGACGATAAAGGATTCCGGTGCCGCAATGTCCGTGATTATTTGGCGCGGAACGCCGGTGAATTTTGCACTGTCCGATGGACTAGAGGTTATAATTACCGGAAAACTTACAACTTACCCGGCGCGCAGCAATTACCAGATTGTGGCGAACAGTATTGAAATGGCCGGCGTTGGTGCAATCCTTAAAATGCTAGAAGAACGCAAACAGAAATTGGCGGCCGAGGGGTTATTTGACGCATCGCGTAAAAAGCCGCTACCGAAATTGCCAACTACGATCGGGGTTGTCACCAGTCCGACCGGTGCCGCGTTTCAAGATATTCAGAACCGCTTGCGCGAACGGTTTCCGGTGCATGTGATTTTGTATCCTGCGACCGTCCAAGGGGCGACCGCCGCGGCGGAGGTTGCCGCCGGTGTTGAATATTTTAACCGCGCAAAAAATGTCGATGTTATAATTGTTGCGCGTGGCGGTGGGGCATTGGAAGATTTGTTGCCTTTTTCCGAAGAAATCGTTGTGCGCGCGGTTGCAAACAGTAAAATTCCGGTTATAACGGGCGTTGGACACGAACCGGATTGGATGCTGGTTGATTTTGCGGCGGACCACCGCGCGCCCACACCAACCGGTGCGGCCGAAGCCGTGGTTCCAACAAAAATATCATTGATTCAGGATCTTGAAAACATGTTCCATCGGTTGTCGGTTGGTTTTGCCACAAAATTTCAGAACCTTAGACAGAAAATCGAAAATATAAATGTAAAAAGCCCACGGCAAATGCTGATGGAACGGATGCAAAGGATTGACGATGTTACGCGGACAATGGGCGTTATAATAAACGCAAAAATGACGGGTGCAAAACATAAAATGGAAATTGTCGCGCGTATGCCGGATATACTAAACAATAAAATGTTAAACCTGCGGCGTGGATTGGAACATATGGGGCAAATGCTGAATTCATTGGGGTATAAAAACGTGTTGGCGCGCGGCTATGCCATTGCACGTGCGGCGGACGGCGCAATCATATCAAGTGCGACGACGCCATCCAAAATCGCATCGGTTGAATTTGCAGATGGGGTTGTGACTATTTAATCAATGTTTTTGCGGTGGCGATTGATTCAGGGGTTATTTCGGCGCCACTAATTATTCGCGCAATTTCGTTTAATCTTTCATCGCCGGAAATTTCGCGCACACCAGTTGTTGTGGTTTCGCCGTTTGTTGTTTTTTCAATTTTGAAATGGCGGTCGGCAAAGCCCGCAACTTGGGCTGAATGGGTTATAACAATTGCCTGTGAATCATGTGCAAGGCGGTCCAGGCGACCGCCAACTGCACTTGCGGTGGCGCCGCTGATGCCGGTATCAACCTCGTCAAAAACAAAGGTATGCGAAGAATCGTTGTCCGCCAAAACCACCCGCATGGCAAGCATTAAACGTGCCAGTTCACCACCCGATGCCGCGCGGTGTAATGGTGCAAACGGCATTCCGGGATTGGTCTTTATCATAAATAATACTTCGTCCGCGCCCGTCGCCGATGGTTCGCGCGGTGTGATTTCGACATTAAAATCCGCGTTTCCAAGTTTTAAATCCGGCAATTCGCGGAGCAACCGCGACCGCAATTCCGCCGCCGCATGTTTGCGTTGGTTCGTAAGTTCACGCGCCGCCGATTGGTATGCCTCGTGTGTGCGCGCAACAATTGACTTTAACCTTTTTAATTCGTCATCTGAATTAGTTATCGTATTTAACTGCGATTCCATTTCAACCAATTTTTGTGGCAAATCATCGGCCGCGACATGATGTTTGCGTGCCGCCGCACGAATTGCAAAAAGTCGTTCTTCGATTGAATCGACCGTATCGGTATCAATTTCGTTTGGTGCAATTTGCGCGGATACACGTGCAACAATTTCCGCCGCATTATACAGGCTATCAATTTGCTCTGAATACGGATTTGGTTCGCCCCGCACCCGTTCCAAGATATGCGCGACCGTGAAAATTTGTGCGTCCAATGTGTCGCCATCGCGTCCAATTGCCGCCGCCGCGTCCGCCAAAACCGTCGCGTTCTTTTCGGCGTTTATCATGTCGGCGCGTTTGTCCGCAAGTTCGGTTTCTTCGCCGGGCCGCACATTTAATGCGCGCAGTTCCGCGATATTGTGTTCCAAATATTCCTGTTCCGCCGCGTTTTTATTAAGGAAATCTTGCACTTCTTGCAATTTTTTCGTTGCCGAATGATATTCGCTATATGTGTCCGCCACTTTTTTCAAAACGTCTGTGAAACCATCAATGTTCTTGGTTGCAAAATTATCAAGTGCCACGCGGTGCGTTGTCGGATCAAGCAATGTATGATTTGCAAACTGGCCATGAATTTCTAATAATAAATCGCCAATCGATTTAAGAACGCGCACCGAAACCGGCGTGTCGTTTATCCATGCGCGACTTTTGCCGTCCGTGCCAAGCGTTCGACGCAATATGATTGTACCATCACACTCAATTCCCGCGTCGTCCAGAATCGCGGTCGCAGCCACGGGACATAAATCAAATTCCGCCGTAACCGATGCGCCGTCCGCGCCATGGCGAATAAGGCCCGTATCAGAACGTGCTCCAAGTGCAAGCGACAACGCATCAAGCAATATACTTTTCCCGGCACCCGTTTCACCAGTCAGAATATTCAGCCCCGAACCAAATTCAAGATTTAGTTTATCAATGAGAACTATGTTAGAAATCGTTAAATGTGTCAGCATATCAATACAATAATAACCCTTTATATTACATTTTCCAGTGTAAAATCGTTTAACCAAAGAATTTTACATTTAATGTCAAAGTTTGGAAAAATTTCCTTTAATAACTTATAGTATTCCGTTAATTGCACGCGATATTTTTCATAATACAGTTTTTTATCAATATCTGTTTTATAATCTAAAACAATAACGGTTTTTACAGTTTCGTTTACATATAACCTGTCAACGCGACGACTTAGGAACGTGCCATCAATATATCCCGCCAATGGAACTTCCGCACGTGAAAGCGGTCCCATAATTTCACATAATTCCGTATTGGTTTTTATCTTTGAAATAATTTCTTTGTCGCCGACAAAATCGCCGTTTTGAAATTTGATTTTTGACATACGCGCGTGCATATCTGTACCGGTGGCGGTCGCAAATTCCGCCGATTCAATATCATGAATAATTTTGTTTAATTTATTTTGTTTCATTTGAAATCCTTATTACACCATCGGTTACGCCAACCATAGCCGATAAAGTTTTCCATAACATATTGTGCCATGAAAGTTCCGGCGCGCTTGTGTTTGGTGACAGCCCGTATATATAAAGTTCGTCACGTGCGCGCGTCATCGCAACATATAGCAAACGAAAGTTTTCTTCGGTCGATGCACGCACCGCGTGCGTTTTAATCGCTTCGAATTCAGGACTATATTCTTTTGGTGCGCGCGCCGTCCAGAGCCAAACAGGTGCATCATCGGCATCACCCGCAATGTTATATAGCGATACCGGGCGCGGCATTGACACCGTATCGATTAAAAACACAACGCGCGATTGCAAACCCTTGCTGCCATGCACGGTGACAATTCTAACGCCATCGCCGGAATCCAAGTCGCGCTTTATCTCTGCCGCGCCCGTTATGAACCATTTGATAAAGTGCCGCAGTGTTCCAGGGCGCGTCCGTTCATAAGATAAACAAATAGTCATAAATTCTTCCAACGGGTCAAGTATATGCGCACCCAATGCCGCAACCATTTTTTCACGCATATTACAGTGGTTCAAAACATAACTAAAAAAAGTATATGGGCCAGAGGCGGCATAAACATTTATAAAATCCGAAAGAATTTCAAAGACATCCGTATGTTTTTCGGTCAGCAAATCAAAAACATTTTCATCTTTGTTTCGGTTCGCGCATAATTTATAAATATCGTTTTCAGAAAACCTAAACATCGGGCTTTTTAGTACGCAACACAAACTGTAATCATCTTTTGTATCCATACAAAATCGCAGCAGATTCATTAAATCTTTGATAACAGGGAATTCGGGCAAAATAATCCTGTCACTGCCTGCGACCGGTATTCCGCGCTGTTTAAGGGCAAAAGTCATGGGCGCAACAAGCGGCGCGCGCTGGCGTACCAAAATCATAAAATCATCTGGTTTATATTTTCCGGTTGATAAAAGTGTGGCGATTTTATCGGCTATGCCCGACACATATTGTCTGCGAACTTTATCCGCCGAAAGTTCAGAATCACGTGCCGATACCAATTCATGCATTTCAACCAAACCCGGCGCACCGACACGAAAACATTTGTGTGGGTTGTTTATAAACCCTGTTTCATGCGCGACATTTTCATCACTGAAAAACATATCGACCGTGTGCAGAATCGGTTCGGCCGAACGAAAACTTTGCGTAAGCGGGACCTCCATAATTTCACGAACACTGTTTTTGATATATTTTGATATTTCTTGCTTGCTCTTTATAAATGCATTTGCGTCTGCGCCTTGGAAACCATAGATAGATTGCTTTGTATCCCCAACAACAAACAACGAATGTGGCATATCAGACGCATCACCTTCGGTAAAAAAGTCACCCGCCAACATTTGCAAAATTTCCCATTGTATGGGGCCGGTATCTTGCGCTTCGTCCACCAAAATATGCGACAAAGACAAATCAAGCCCCGACAAAACCCAACCCATGGTTTCGGGGTTAGAAAACAAACGGTGCGTGTATAAAATCAAATCTTCAAAATCGAGGACATTTTGCGCCATCTTTAATTCGCGATATTTTTGTGCGAACGCCGCAGACAAATCAAAAAGCGCGAGTGAATCATAATAGATCTTCTCGTTTATATGTCGAATATTTAATTCAAAAACCCGTCTACTTTCTTCGGCCAGATACAAATAATTCAAACCGGTTTTTATCGGCGTTCCTTCGCTGGTTAAATATGCGCGTTTGTATTGTTCGAAATCTATTGTCCTATTAATATACTGTTCGGTCAAAGTAATCAAGTTCGCAAGTTTTGTTCCAATCTTTTTTTCGACCCTGGCTTTTTCGATTATTTCTTTTAATTTTTCAACAGAGACATCAGAACAAGTATCGTTTTTGTTAAAACATAAATTAAGATTTTTCTTAATTGTATCAATGAAATAATTCCTATATTTAATAAAATCCTTTATCATAAAAAAATACTTTACCTGTTGTTCAAGGTGTTTTAATAAATCATCGATTTTATGTTCTGATATTGTTCCAACAAGGTAATCAAATGCATCGCCAACCCGCGCATCATTATTCGAAGAGTTAACAAGTTTATCGAGTGCATCGTGCAATAGAACCCTTTGTGGCGCATCAGATATCAGTGACCATGACGGTGATATGCCCGCCTCGGTCGGGAAACGATGTAAAATTTCTTCACAAAACCCGTGTATAGTTTTTATTTTAAGCAAGTCGGGGTTATCAATATACTTAAAAAAAACCGCCCGCGCATGTGCAAGATCAGTGTCCGTAGGCATGGTATTTTTTGATACGCCGACAAGCAATTCGCGTAATTCATCATCATTTGCCATTGCCCAATTTCGCAAGGCACCAAGTATGCGCCCGCGCATTTCGCCCGCCGCCGCGTTGGTATAAGTAAGGCATAAAATTCCAGAACTTGGCGAATTATCACGAAACAGAATTCGCAACAATCGTTCGATTAAAACACTTGTTTTTCCGGTGCCGGCGTTTGCCTGGACCCAGACATTTCTTGTTGGTTCGGCGGCAAATTCTTGTTCGGGTGAAAGTTGGTCTTTTTTTATCATTTATGTCCTTGCTTTATTGTTTAAATTTTATTATAAATAAGACCGAACTGCAAGGGATAATAAAATCACATTACTGGGGGGAAAAAGATGACTTTGACAGATATATGGATTATGATTGGTTCAATAATTGGCGCATTGCTTGTCGGGGTGTTGATTGCTCTGTTCTTTATTTCCCGCCGGTCACAGCGTGTGATGCAATCCATGCTTGATATTATAACCGCGCCCGATCGTGCAAAAATTGTTGATGCTTCGCGTGTTTTACAAACGATAATGGCGGACGAAATTGCAAAGATTTCTGCCTGCTTTGCCGAAATTCGCGAGACATTAAAGGCGCAAATCGGGGTGGCGGAAAAGTTGCGCGGCGAACTTGCCACGCGTAACGAGGCGTTGGTTAACATCGCAAATGATGCGGTTATGCGCGTTTCACAAATGACGGACCGTGTCGATAATACCGTGACGGGGTTGCGCGGGGTTATTGATTCTGATGCATGGGGTGATGTTGCGAACGCGACCGATAGGTTCGCCGCGACTGTTGATGAAACACTTACGAAAATTACCGCAACAACCAAGGATTCATCAGATAAAATTGCGACAATTGATGAAAAGATTGCAAATTGGACCGAAAATACGAATCATCTTGCAACCGAATTAAACAGCGCAATTGATACCAGCACAGAAAAATTTCAACAAATGACAAGTGAATCAGATGGTATGAAAAACGAAATTTCCGAACTTGCCAAAGCCGCGGTCGAAGGGTTCGGGAATATCAAAACATCCGCCACGAATTATGAAAACACGCTGAACAATAACAACAAAATATTGAATACATACCTTACGAAACTTGAAACTTTCGATAGGCAAAGCAAGAAACAATTGACAAGCCAGATGAACACGCTGACTAACACCGCAAACATTGTCGGGGCCCAGGTTATGCTTACTGAATCTTCGGTTGAAAAGCAATTGCGTAAACTTACCGAAATTGTTGAAACGGTTATCAAGAGTGCGACAGAAACGGAAAGTTCGGTGCGTGGTATATCAAGTGAACTGTCCGGCCTTACCAATCATTTTGAAACGGAAATTAAAGAATTTGCGACTGATGTTGTGTCCGAATTGCAAACTGTATCTGGGGTTGCGAATACAACACTCAAAGATACCAAGGCGGCGGCCGGTGCGTTTTCGGAGTCGGTTAAATCCATGGCGACCGGCGTGCGCGAAACACTTATTGAAATGAACGCGGCGCACACGCAATTGTCCGGTCAGTCCGAAGGCCTTATCAAAATGTCCGTAGACACGACCGCGCAGTTAAAGCCGTTATCTGAATTGATTGAAAAATATTATGCCGCCTTGCCCGCGTTGGCGCAAAGTTCGGATGATGCCGGCGCGCGCCTGGGGGCGATTGTTGCCGAATTGGATGCCAAGATTTCGAGTATGCGCGATACGGTCGCGGGGGCAACGGAATCCGTTTCTGAATCTGCGGCGAAACTTGATACACTTGCCGGCGCGTCGCGTCAACAAATGATAGATTTGATGTCCGACTATGCCAAGGCGGTTGATACGATGCAGACATTGAACAAGCAAATGGCCGTTGCGCGCGCCGCCGCCCCGATGGAGGCAATTAGTGCCGTGACGCGGGGCAACCCCGCGCCCGCGGCCAGCAGTCGCGATTTCGTTGCGCAATCTTCGCGTGAATTTGATAAAATGTATGAGCAGACGATTGACCTGACGCGCGCGATGGGGACTGATATTCCGGATGTTGTTTGGAAAAAATATCACGACGGCGATAAAACAATCTTTGCCAAATGGATGGCCAAGGTTGTAAAGGCCACAAACAAAAAACAAATTCGCGATTTGTTAAAGAATGATTCTGTATTCCGGTCCCAGGCGGCCCAATTCGTGCGCGCGTTTGACCGTATTATCAATGCGGCAAAACAAACAGATACGGCGGACAAACTGACCGCCGCACTGATAAAAACCGATTTAGGAATTATATATTCCGCCCTTTCGGCCCAGGTTTAATGTTTATGTGTTTGCATCTTATTTGATTAAAATAACGGTCACCAAAAGGTGACCGTGGTTATCAATCTTCCAAAAAGCTGCGTAGTTTGCGCGCCCGCGTTGGGTGCTTTAACTTGTTCAGTGCTTTTTGTTCAATCTGTCTTATACGTTCACGCGTCACGCCGATGTATTCGCCGACCTCTTCCAATGTGCTGGTTTTATTAGTGCTCATCCCAAAGCGTTGACGCAGGACAGTTTCTTCCTTGGGATCCAGTTCGGACAAGATTTGTGTCACAATTTTGCGCAGATTCTTTTGCGCCGCCGATGTGAACGGATTCTTCGCCGTTTCGTCCGCAATTATTTCCATACGCGAACTATCGTCTTCGGTACCGACTGGGGCCTCCAAAGAAATTGGGCGGACATTGACCTTCATCGCCTTGTGAATTTTATCAACCGGCAAATATATTATCTTGGACAATTCTTCGGCGGTTGGCTGGCGCCCGTATTTATGCATAAACTGACGCGATGCGCGTTGAATTTTGTGTATGTTATCAATCATATGAACCGGGATACGAATTGTGCGTGCCTGGTCCGCAATACTGCGCAAAATCGCCTGTTGAATCCAATTTGTGGCGTATGTTGAAAATTTATTACCCAAACGATAGTCGAATTTGTCAACCGCCTTCATAAGGCCAATATTTCCGTCTTGGACCAAATCCGAAAAATCAAGTCCGAGTCCCCTATTACTACTCTTTTTCGCAAATTTTATGACAAGACGCAAATTCGCCTCTATCATTTCGCGCTTTGCGCGTGCGGCCTCGGTTTGGCCACGGCGAACAAGTTCAACAACCTTTTTATATTCCGCGGTTGGTTGCCCGGTTTCATCGGCAATTGCGGTAATTTCAGATTGAATCTTTAATATATCGTCGCCATGCTTTTTCGCAAAACTCACCCAATGCGGATTCTTGTGCTTTAACAACTTTTTTACCCAATTGCGGTTTAATTCGTTACCAACATATTCCGCCAAGAAATCTTCGCGTTTAATCTTGTTCGCAAGTGCAAGACGCAACAATTTCCCCTCAAGCCCCATTAGCAATTGGTCGCGCTGGGTCAGGCGGTCCATAATTTCCGCGATACGGTCGTCGTTCATGCGAATCTTGCTAACGCTTTCGAACAGTGTAAGGCGCATTTTATTATATTTCGCCTCTAACGCTTCATCAGGTTTCGAAGAAGTCAGCAATTTTTCCATACGCATCGCCTGCAATTTTTGCATGCTGTTAAATGTGCGTTTTATTTTGGCAAATAGTTCCGTAATAGTCGGCATCAGTGCTTCTTCCATCACCGGAATCGGTACACCAGATGTGCTGCGCGGGCTGTCGTCGCGTTTTATTTCTTCGTCTTCATCATCCTCATCTTCGTCTTCATCTTCCATATCATCTTCGACGGTTGGTTCGGTTAAATCTTCGAAATCTTCATCCGACAAATCATCAACCTGCTCTACACCTTTGGATTTCAGGGTTTCGGAAAGTGCCGCCACCGATTTTTGTTCAGATTCACTGGAATACATCGCTTCTAGGTTAATGATATAGCGCAGACGAACTTCTTCATTCAACAATTGCTGGTACCAATCAAGCATCGCCTTAATCGTCATTGGGCTTTCGCACAGGCCGTAAATCATTAAACGGGATGCGGCCTCTATACGCTGGGCGATTGCAACCTCGCCCGCGGCGGTTAGTAATTGCACCGTGCCGATTTGTTTTAAATATGATTGGACGGAATCTTGGACGCCCAAAACAAGTGTGCCGGTTTGACTGCGCTCTAACTGCTTGGCATAATGTTCGTAATCTTCGTCGTTATCCACCTGTTCCGCGTCATTATTTAGCAAATTGCGATATTTTTCCGCATTTTCGTCGGAATCGTCATCATAATACCGTTCTATATCCTTTTGATAATTGCCGGTCTCTAAAACCTCTAGTCCCAAGTCCTGTTTAAAGAAATCAAGGACTTCTTGGTGTTCTTCTTCGGGAATTTCGTCAGAACCGCAGGCGGCATTAAAATCCATTTGTGACAAATACCCGTTTTCCATCGAAGAAACCGCAAGTTTTTGCAGATTTTCCGGCAATGAATCAACCAATAACCTTGTTGCATCATCAAGTTTTTTGGACATAAAAAACCCTTATGATTTTTTAATTTATTTCTTTTTTTTGGTTTTTGTGGCCTTTGCGCTTTCCTTGGCGGCCTTGGCAATCGCATCGTGCAGCGCAGATTCAGAAACAAGCCCCAACACAATCGGGCTTTGAATTTGAATTTCCGTATAACTTTTATGCGTTTTATTACGGACAGATGCAACCGTGTTGTTTGTGCTGCGCATAAGGCGGGCAATTTGTCCATCGGTCAATTCAGGGCAATTTTTCAAAATCCACAAAATTCCCCCAAGACGGTTTTGGCGCAAAATCTTTGGCGTATAACCAATTCCCTTTTTGTTTTGGGCATTTTGCGCACGAACGATGCTTTCTTGGAGTGTAAGACGCGCCGTCGGGTCAGATTCGCAAAGTGCGATATCTTCGCGTGTGACCTGGCCATTTAAAATGGGATTCAGACCTTGAATCTTTTGGGTTTCGGCATCGGCGATATTTTTAACCTCTAATTCATGCAGACCGCAAAAATCAGCAATCTGTTCAAAGGTCAGCGCCGTGTTTTCAATCAGCCACAACGCAGTAGATTTCGGCATATACGGGTAATTCATAAGGTATCCTCTTTGTATTCTGTGCTTAAATATAGCACAACCGGCACCATATTCAAGCGGTTTTTTGTAAAAAATTTTTAGATTTTTACATCCCAAACGGTTCCGGTGGGGGTGTCGCGAATACTTAATCCCATTGCCAGTAATTCATCGCGCACCGCGTCCGAACGCGCAAAGTCGCGTTCCTGTTTCGCGTGTGCACGTTCGGCAATGCGTTCGTTTATAAAATCTTCACTCATATTTTTATCGCGCAAAAATGCATTCTTGGTATCCGACACATATTTTGTCGCATCTTGTTGCAAGATATTCAGCACACCGAACAATTTCACAATATGTTCACCGATTGCTTTCACATCGTATGTTGGTTGTGGCTTGCGCAATTCGGCATCAATAAAATCAAACCACCCGAACGCATTCGCGATAAGGTGCGATGTATTAAAATTGTCGTCCATCGCGCTTTCAAATTCCAATGTGATTTCGGCAATTTTTTGTGCGGTTTTGGTGTCATCAACCTTTGATTTATCCGCGTCTTTTGCGGCGGCAAGCGTTGAATACATACGGTAAACGTGCCTATGTGCCACCGGGAAAAAGTCATCCGTTATATCAATATCATTTGAATATGTATTTCGAAGTAATGCGAACCTTATCGTGTCGGCATCATATTGGGCAAGCATATCACGCAATAATATACCATTTCCCAAAGATTTACTCATTTTTTGACCATTTATTTTCACCAATCCGCAATGCACCCAATATTTTGCAAACTGTTTGCCGGTCACAGATTCCGTTTGTGCAATTTCGTTTTCATGGTGCGGGAAAACCAAATCGCGTCCACCGCCATGAATATCAATTTGTTCACCAAGGAATCGCATGTTCATTGCACTGCATTCAATATGCCATCCCGGGCGGCCACGTCCCCATGGCGATTCCCAGTAAATTTCCCCGGGCTTTGCCGATTTCCACAGTGCAAAGTCAAGTTCATTTTGCTTGCCGGGTTCAGTGTCTTTACGCACCGCAATTTCATTTTTATCCAAATTTATGTGTGACAATTTACCGTATCCCGGGAAAGTATCCAATTTAAAATATACATCACCGGTATCGGCAACATATGCATGACCGCCATCTATCAATTTTTTGATAAATTCTATGATATCGTCAATGCAACGTGTGGCGCGCGCCATAACGGTTGGCCGATTATTACCCAATGCATCCATTTGTGCATCGGTTGTGACAATATGTTCTTCGGCAAACCGCATCGGGTCCACACCGATAGCGTTGGCATTTTTGATTATATTATCATCAACATCGGTATAATTCCGAACATATGTCACATCATAACCCCGATATGCCAAATAGCGGGTTATTACATCAAAAACCACCGATTGGTAGGCGTGTCCAACATGTGCATCGCCGGAAACAGTAATTCCACAGGCGTACATTTTAACCCTGCCCGGGGTTAGCGGGGCAAATTCTTCCTTTTGCCGTGACATAACATTATAAATTCGAAGTGACATAATATAAAACCTTTCGTTGTCCGTATATCATATAACAATAAATAATTTTTTGCAACAGTATAAAGACCTAATTTTCTGCATCATCCGAAAGCGGATGGCACTTTTCGTATATATTCATAATTTCGGACATATTTACCTTGGTATAAAGTTGCGTTGTGGAAAGTGATGAATGGCCCAGTAATTCTTGCAAACTGCGCAAATCCGCACCGTCGGCGAGGAGTGCCGTCGCAAATGTATGGCGCAACGCGTGTGGCGTGACATAATCCGGCAATTGTAAAAACGCACGCACTTTTTCAATAACCTTTTCCGCCATACGTGCCGACATGGCCAGGCCCCGGACACTGCGGAACAGTGGGTCGGTCGGGGCGTTTCCAAACGGACACACGGCAATATATTTTTCAATCGCGCGATGAACGGCGGGCAGAACCGGGACAATTCGTTCCTTGGACCCCTTGCCCATTATGCGCAACGCGCTGGGGGCGCCGGCGATGTCACTGTTTTTTAGCGATAATGCCTCTGATATACGAAGGCCGCAACCGAACAGCAATGTCACCAATGCCCAATCGCGTGCGGCAATCCATGGTTCGTTTTCATCGATTGCGTTTATCGCGCCATGCATATCGTCAACGTCCGACGGTTCAATCGCCTTGGATAATTTCTTGGGGATTTTTGGTGAAGATATTAAATCAATCGCTTCGTTTTTTATGCCGTGATATTTGGCAATATACTTAAATAATCCGCGCACCGATGACAACGCCCGCGCCGTCGATTTGAACGAAAGTTCGCGCCGTTGCCGATCGGCAAGCCACGAACGAAACGCGATTGTATCGATTTTCGCCGCATCCGCCACGGTCGGCACGCCCCCCGAAAAGCGTGTCATAAATTCCATAAAATCCGCAATATCCGACCGGTACGCAATCGCCGTGTGCGCTGAATAATTCTTGGTCGCGGTCAGGTATTCAATAAATTCGTCAATTATATCCTGCATATCTTATTTTATTTCAAAGATTGCGGAAACACGGACGGAAACATCGGTATCTTTGCCCGTTATTGCGCCGCCGGCATAGCCCGCGCCGGCGTCCATCGTCATCATTTCCGCCTTGGCCAATCTAAAATTTGCGACTGGTGCGGTGTATGCGCCACCATTTGTATAAGACACCGCAAGTAATTTGCCGGCCCGTTTGCCGACCCCCGCGGCAAGGCCGTTTGCACGGTCACGCGCGTTTTCCACCGCGGTCCCAAGGCACGATTCCAAAACCGGCTTCATCGTTTCGGCCGATGTAAACATACGCAGGTTCGTCACAAAAACATCTTCGGCACCGGCAAATTTGTTCAGGACGGTTTCAATCGTGTCAATATCATTCGCCGACACATCCAGTGCAATTGTTGTTTCGATTCCGACAAATTCAGATTTTTGTTTCGTGTGGTTCCATTCGGATTTTTCGTATGAATTAAATTCACTGGTTTGCACCTTTACATCCAATGTTTTTAGAAACGCGTTCATTTCCGCAACCTTGGCCGATGCGATTTTCATAGATTTTGCCGCGGATTTATCCGTCACACTTACGCGCAGTGTTATTGCCGTCCGATCCTTTGGCACACTTGTCAGGCATTCGCCGTCAACACTAATTGTCCGGGGTTCCGCAAAACGGTCAATTGCGACCCAGCCCAACACCAACACGCACACGACCGCAACCGCACACCCAAGTAATTTGTTATTCATTTTCTTTTCTCCTTTCTTTTTCATTTTATTTTTTTCCAAGTGTCACACGCCGCACGCGTGATAAAGTTTTATCGGCGATTTTTCGCGCAATT
Source organism: uncultured Pseudomonadota bacterium (assembly GCA_937885575.1). Classification (GTDB taxonomy): domain Bacteria; phylum Pseudomonadota; class Alphaproteobacteria; order Rs-D84; family Rs-D84; genus Enterousia. The sequence continues at coordinate 21,181 of CALABO010000025.1, forward strand.
TCCGCACAATTTGCCAGCGCCGCATCCAATTCATCGCGGTGCGACATCAGGTATTCGTATTTTTCGCGCATTGGCGCCAACACCGAATCCATTTTTTCAAACAGCATCGTTTTCGCCATACCATATCCCATGCCGCCCGCGCGAAACATTTCGGCAAACTTTTCAATTTCGCCCGCGTCCGCAAAGTGTTTATACAATTGGAATATGGTTGAAGTTTCGGGGTCTTTTGATTCTTCGGGCGTTTTACTATCAGTAATAATGCGCATAATTTTCTTTTTTAACTCCCCAGAATTCGCCATAAGTGGAATTACATTATCATAAGATTTACTCATTTTCCGGCCATCAAGCCCCGGGATAATTCCCGCATCGGGGGAAATTTGTGCATCGGGCAATTTCAAAACATTACCATAAATCGTATTAAAGTGTCCGGCAATATCGCGTGCAAATTCGACATGTTGCTTTTGATCCGCGCCGACGGGTACAACATCCGCCCCATAAAGCAAGATATCCGCCGCCATCAAAATCGGGTAAGTATAAAGTCCCATATTTACACCGGCGTCCGCATCCGCACCCGCCGCCATATTACGGTCAACCGCCGCCTTGTACGAATGCGCGCGGTCCATCAATCCCTTTGGCGTGACATTGGTCAATATCGTGGACAATTCGCAAACCGCCGGTACATCCGATTGCCGAAACAGCAAGACATTATCCATATTTACCCCAATCGACATAATAATTGCGGCGATTTCATAGGTGTGTTCGCGCACCAAATCGGCATCGTGCATAATGTTTAGCGCATGCAAATCTGCAACAAAAACGATTGTCTTGTGCGTCGCCGAAATATCGCGAATTTGACGCAAGGCACCGATATAGTTGCCCAAATGCACCGTTCCGGTCGGCTTTATTCCTGTTAAAAATACTTTCGATTCAGACATCTTTTAACCTGTTTGTTTTCGATATTATAACCTTTTTTTATAGGGAAATCAATAGCGGGCTTAAATTGCGACACCCCGCCCTGCGGGCACCCCTCTAGCCAGAGGGGAATGAAAAATCCGCCGGGTGGCGGATTTTCGAATTTTTTCCAAACAATTCCGAACTTAACGTGAATAAAATTCGACGACCAATTCAGGAAACATTTGAACCGGATACGGAACATCCGCAAATGCGGGTACGCGCGTAAATGTCGCAACGAAATTCGCACTGTCCACATTGATATAGTCCGGCGTATTGCGTTCGCCAGATTCCAACGCCAACACAACCAATGGCATTTGTTTTGCCTTGTCACTGACCGTGATAACATCGCCCGGTTTAACCTGGTACGATGAGATTTTCACGCGCTTGCCATTGACATAGATGTGCCCGTGGCTAACCAACTGGCGCGATGAAAAGACGGTCGGCGCAAACTTTGCACGATATACAACCGCGTCCAAACGGCGTTCCAACAACCCGATAAGGTTATCCGGCGTATCGCCACGCATATTGTCGGCCTCCAGATAATACGCACGGAATTTCTTTTCGCCGATATTACCATAGTAGTTTTTCAATGTCTGCTTGGCGCGCATCTGCTTTGCATAGTCGGTCATATTACCGCCACGCGATGTAGGTCCATGCTGGCCCGGTTTGTATTTACGTTTGTTAAACGGGGATTTTGCCTGGCCCCACAAATTAACGCCAAGGCTGCGTCCGATTTTAAGTTTACGGGTACTGCGTTTTGCACCACTTCTTGCCATAATTTAATCCTTTTGGTTTTTTTATTTGGCCGAACATTTGACAGAAACCTTATCACGCCGGGACCAAAATGCACCGATGCTTAATCAGTTCTGATTCTATTCAGCAGGCGCATAATAAACTATTTTTTTTGAAAAAGCAAGAAAATAGTGGGTAGTGTTAGTGGTTAGTGAGCGGGGCAATCGCCCCGCTTTTATATTTTTTTATTTTTGTAGTTGAAACGGATTTGTAAAGTTTCTGTTAAAAAGTTTATTTTTAACATTTTGGTATAACTGCATTAACTGTTTTTTATCAGGATCTAACATCTCGTCAGTTTGTTGATAATACCGCAGTGATGCAAAATCAAGATTATCACCGTCCGTGTAAAACCGTAATTCTTGAACCCCAAGATCCCCATACTTTTTCTTAGACTCATAATGCACAATCTTGCACGGTCCAAAACTGTAACTCGTTTCAAAACGGTTATCCCACATAAAACCTTTCAATTTTTGTTTTACTTCCGGATTCATTGGGTAATTCGACGGCTGCCCTTCGGGATATGATATTTTAACGGGATTTTTTTCCAATTCGGAATACATTTGCATAAGTTCGTTTTCATAAATCATATTGTTATCCTTTTTTGTGTCCGCAGCGCATCGTATCATAAAAAAGCCTGATTTCAAGATTTTTCTATCGCAACATTTTGTAAATAAAGTTTATTGGCACGATAAGCAATGCCAGGCCGGCGGTGGCCAGCCATTGAATCGGGCTTAGCGGTTCAAGTGACAAAACATTACCGCCGAACGTCACACATGCATAAAGGCCGGCAAAAACAACAAATATCACAATCAAAAACATTGGATTTTTGGATAGGCCTGAAAATATATCAAAACCACGCACCCGAACACAGAATCCATTTAGCATTGCCATAATTATTATCAACGCAAACCGGGCGGACATTGCCGCATCGCCAAAAATTGCAACAAATGGTTCGGTAAGGGTCAGTGTGAATATAAACACACCCGCAATTGTTGTCCATATAACCCCCGCGATTGTATCGCCGGTAATAAGTTTTGCATTTTTGCCCGCCGGTGGTTCGTTCATATATTCCTTGCGCGCCGGTTCGCCACCAAATGCAAGGGAATTCAAACTGTCGATAACAATGTTTATTATCAATATCTGAACCGCCATAAATGCGGGCACGCCCACCGCAAACAGAAACAGGACGCACAATGCGACCAAAATAAAGTTTATCGGCAATTGGAATCGCAAGAATCCCGTCACATTGTGCATAAATGTCCGACCAACCAGAATACTGTTGCCAATGGAAACAAAGTTATTGTCCGTGATTATGATATCACTTGCTTCCTTGCATACATCGGTGCTGTCGCCCATGGCGTATCCGACATCCGCACCCTTTAACGCCGGCGCATCGTTTGTGCCATCGCCACACATACCGATACAAAGCCCCATTTCTTGGGCAATTTGAACAAGGCGTAATTTTGTATGCGGGGTTGCGCGCGCAATAACACGAATTTTCGGCAAAATGCGTTTGACCGCCGCGTCGGACATTTTATCAAATTCGGTTGCGGTTATGGCGATATCATCCGCGCTTTGCAAAATTTTACTTTCGCGGGCGATAACACGCGCCGTTTCCAATATATCGCCCGTTATCATCATAACAGACACACCTGAACCTTGCAATTCCGTCACCATATCCGCAACACCGGGGCGCACATCGTCACGCAACGCGGAAACACCGATGAATACTAAATTGTTTGGCATTTCGCCCGATTTATGTGTTCCATCATAATACGCCGTCGCGATAACACGCATGGCGCGGCGGGCGTTCGACACGATAATTCGCCGCACGATTGCGCGATTTAACGGATGCGTATTGCCGGTCGCATCAACATAAAACCGCGAATGCGCAAGTATGATTTCCGGGGCCGCCATGACATAGGTGCGCGGCCCCGACTTGGTTTTAACCGTTGTGGCGGAAAACTTGGTCGCACTGTCGAACAAGGTTTTATTCACAATCGGATTTTCACGCTTTATTGCCGCCACCATTTTATGGTTCAACCCCAATGCGCCAAACAGTGCGCGTTCCGTACTGTTCCCACCAACAATTTGCCCCGCCGCATCAAGCATTGCACGACCGTTCAGCACAATATTATTCGTCACCAATCGCACGACCGCGCCGCCCGTGGTGTGATCAAAACCAATATTCGTGCCATCGCCCATATAGTTCGCCACGGGCTGCATTTTCCCATATGTGATTGTGCCGGTTTTATCGGTGCAGAGTAATTGGATATTGCCGGCCTCTGGGATTTTTGCGGGATTTTTCGCAAGCAGGTTTTCGCGTGTCATTTTATGCGCGTTTTGGGCGGTTATGATTTCGATTATGAACGGCAAACCTTCGGGCACCGCCGCCACGAAGATAGTCAGGCCCAATGTCACCGCCTGGGCCACGCTGAACACCATATCGCCAACGTCCGCAAAGCCATAGATATACCAATGCATAAATATCATCATTATTACTATGCCAAAGGCGCAACCGCCGCCAATCTTGCCAATAAGGCCGGCAAGTTTATCAAGCCCCGTTTGCAACGCCGTTTTTTCTTCGCCAATATCGGTCAGTGTCTTTAATATCTTGGCATTTTCGGTGTCCAAGCCAATGCGCGTCACACGCATCGCACCACCGCCACCGTGAACCGTCGTCCCGGCAAAGACATAGTTCGCGTTTGTATAGTCATTTGCGGTTATTGGGGCGTTTCGATCATATTTGAAATTTGGAATTGGGGATTTATGTACTTCCTCGCTTTCGCCGTTTAGAACGGAATTATTCACCGAAATATGCCCATGAACCAAGTATCCATCCGCAGGGATTCTTTCGCCGGCCTGGAGCAATACTATATCGCCAACGACGATTTCGGTGCTGTCTATATTGCGGATGTGACCGCCACGAATTACATTGCACCGCAAGGCCGATGCCCGCCGGCGTAGTTCGATTGCGCTGTGTTGGCTGCGCAGGTGCGTGATAACATTTACAACCGCGACGATGATAACAACAATGCCAATGCCAATCGCATCGGTAATATCGCCATAGCCAAGCATCGCAAGAATGATAAATATCACCGCCATTATCAGTAAAATTAGGTTTATTTTCGTACGGAAAACATCAACCAAGAAATCCCACACACTTTTGACCCGCGGATCAGGCATAGTGTTCGATCCATATTTCTTGCGATTTTGCGCGACGGCCGCCAAAGATAACCCGTTTAGTGTCAAAATTCCCCCCTGATCCTGTGCACGCATTTTATCGCATTTTTGCCCCCCGGGGCAAGGGGAATTTTGGGGTTTATATTTTAACGTGGAAAATATTTATAAACTCAAACCACGTATGCGAAAATTTTTCGGTAACGTGCTATTACTAGGGTCTTTCTTAGGTTGCCAACAACCTTGTATCTTTACCCACTTTTCTCCAGTTTTCATAAAATCCGTCAGCATTTGTTTTAATAGCGAATACTGCGAATTCTGCTTCAATTTTTTTATAACATTAGAATATTTCTGAACTAATTTTTTAGCGTTTCGATGCAAAACAATATCTAAATTCTGGTTATATCCGGCAATTCCTTTTTGCTCTAATATCGCGATTTCTTTAAGATATTTTGCTTTTTCATTCTCTTCGGACTCTATATTCGCCATAAGCTTTTTTGTTTCAATATTGTCTTTAAGTTGATTTTCATATATTTTATAAACATCAATAGGGGTGTTTGATACGATACTTTCAACAAAGGCGTTTTCTACGTGCGAATAGTGGGTACCAAGTATTGCCTTATAAATATTGCCTATATCTTCCTCGGTTTCTATATAGCATAATAGCCCCAAGATAGATTGACCGGTTTTTTCCATATCATATTCTATTGATGCACTATGCCCTGTATTGCTACTATTTCCCCGAACACTATTCTTTTCCGCCACCTCTGCTACTTTTTTTGTTATACAGTTTTGGAATGCATTCGTATATCTATACCCCATTTCTGCCATAACCATACGAACAACCATATTACGCAAAAAGACCGCTAACATTGACTGTTTATCTTTTTCCAAAGTAGTTTCTTCATATTTTTGTTTTTCGTATTGTGTAACGTGTGATAAAATAATCTCTTTTTCTTCGTCGGTAAAATTGTCCGTTTTATACGTTGCGATGCCCTTACCAAGATTAAATAACGAACCATTATCAGGTTTTACAATGTATGTGTTTTTTGGCAAAACCAACCCTGTATCTGGATTTGGAATAAAATATGTATCATCAACAGCCACTTCCTGGGGATTACCATTTTCTTTGACAATATCATTATACGGGGCCAGAATAACAAAAGATGCATCATCCCAATTACCCGCCAGGTGATTTCCAACTACATTGTTCAATGTCATATGAACAGTCGCGCGTGCATAGTCATAATCTGTGGTCATTGATGTCGTTTTAATAAAGTATTTGCCTGATTTATTTCGTTCTGGCGCATAACTAGTTACATGCACACAAATCCAATTTTTCATATCAGACATATAATGTTCCTCGTCTTCAAAATGGCCGGTTCTTTCTGTGATTTTTTCTATACCTTTGCGGTAGACATTGGCTTTTGTCATGTGTTAATCCTTTTTATCTTGCTTGTTGAAAATAAACCCTAAGGCCATTATAACACTTTCAACCACAAAAATCCACCATCCGCTAGATTCTTAGGATTAAATTTGCTGTCTTGATAAACAATAATCAACCGTAGACGCAAAAACTCCATTGAAA
>CALABO010000026.1 GCA_937885575.1 uncultured Pseudomonadota bacterium
GCACTTTGGGCAAAAACGGCCGCGGCGAATCCAACAAAGACCAGGCCTTTCACTTTTACTTTCATTTTTTTTCCTCTTTGTTTGTTGTTGTTTTGCGCACGAATCTTTTCCGATTGGGTAAGTATTCATAACGCCTCTCTCCCCACATTTCCGCCGGTTTTGCCGATTTTCAACGGGGGTACTTTTGTGTCCTTCACGGTTGTATTATATCACAAACACCGAATCACCCACAAGTGCTTTTTTCATATTTTTTCAAAAAAATGAAATTTTTTTATCCCCTTTCTACCAGCTCCCGCAATGACAAGAAAAAAAACGCACCAGCCCTTGTTGATTGCGACACCTCCCGGCTTCGCCGTACTCCTCTGACCAGAGGAGAATTTTATTGCATTCTGTTGCGGCCGAAAATTCCCCTCTGGCTAGAGGGGTGGACGCGAAGCGGACGGGGTGTCGCCACCACTACCCTGGCGCCGTTCGGCGCCACCCCTTCGCCCACGAAGGGGAACAACAAAAAAATGATGGCGGGAGAGGAAGCCCACCATCAATTAAGGACACAATTTAAAACAACATTTTTCTTTTTCTATTCACACTCCTATGGTTTATTCAATACCACTCTCATTAAACTAACTTAGTTAGTTGGTGCCATGACGGTCCATTCGTATTTGACACCACCAATACCTGTACCACCGGCATTCGCATCATAATACGCAACCAATGCACAGACATGCCCGCCACCGTTTGCACTCGATTCTGTACACGCCGACGGCATTTCCGATTCTGGCGGGATAACATCACCAGTATCATCCGCCAAGATAACATTACCACTGTCGTCGGTCACAAGTTTCTTGTTGGCATAATCACTGGGCTCCCTTTCAGTCCAGTTCATAGGCACCGCATAATTATACACCGCAACCCCAGTTGTCAAGCTATCCCCAGCATTTTGATTTATCTGTTCACCATTGCCACTACCACTTAATATGCGGTTATCTTTCAAATCAACATATACCGTTGTATTACCGGACTGATCAGTAACTTGTTCAAATTCTACATACCTTGGGGTTCCAACTGCAGCTGGTTGGCCGGTATTCGGATCTATGATCCGGTATCCATTTGTTATAGTGTACCACGTCGAATTATAACCATTCGTAGCATCACCAGTTCTAACACCAACTTTCAAACCTGCGCTATCTACTTTCGGCTGATACAAATCGCCATTGACAACCGCACTTTGAACATATTCATATACGGCGTTCGCGGTAGTTAGGTTAGTTGAATTGGGCACTATTTGATTGCTATACGCATTATTTCCCGATGTATCATCGACACCATGCGATGCAATTTTGTCTCCCTTGATGTCAAAGTCAATAGAGTTTCCGTTTTGCGGTTCACTAACACTGACGTATGTTCCACCCGCCGCCTGTTTCCAAACACTTGTTCCATCAGCATTGTAGACACCTAAACTCGGCTTTTCACCAGATTCCAACTTTCTTTGAAAACCGGTACCGTCACCACCGGTCACAAAATCATACACAGCCTGAGCGGTAGTAAGGTTGCTTCCTTCACCATTTGCCGGTCCAGGATTCGACGCAGTTCCACCAATGTCCGAACCACTTTCCGCAACAACCGAATCCGGAACGATAAGTTCCCAATGATCCAAATGCTCTAAATCGGTCGAAGTTGGGCTTGTCGCGTTTCCATTATACCCTGTTTCAAATACCGCAATTTTTTGCGTATGTTTGCTTATGTTACCGGTTATATTTCCCGTAGCACCCGCTTCTATCAACTCGCTTTTCACGAACTTGTAAACGTTCCTTGATGTTGGATACTCATTATTTGTTGATTCATCGTCAATAGACGTGACATCATTTGGAGCCGTTCCAGTGGTCGGATCTTTTTCGGTCAGATTCTGGAAATTCGTATCAACGTATGTTTTAGATGTAACGGTTTTGTCATCGGCACTAACAGCCAACGCGCTCTGCGCGAACACCGTCGCGGCAAAGCCGACAAAAACCAATCCTCTTATTTTAGTTCTCATTTTTTTCCCTTTTTCGTTTGTTGTTGTTTTGCACCACCCCGCGTGTCAATTGAACACGGCGGTTTAATGCGCTTTCCGTGGTATTCAAAGGTTATTGTGTCCCTTTTTACTACCAAAGCTCTCCCAATCCCCTTCTTCCCAAGAAGGGGTGGCACACGAAGTGTGACGTGGTAATTAATCGTAAAATCCACCACCACACCAAACAGGCATGCCAATGTCATAGGATAAAGCCGCACCCCCCGGCGGTTCCGCCGGCCCCCTTTCCAGTGAACCACCCAAAAAATGTTGCGCATTTTTCGGGGCCCGGGGAAAGGTGATGGCCCCCATCCGACAAATTAAATTTTTGATTTCCCCTCTACTTTTTTACTTTTTCATCCTTTTTGTTTGTTCGTTGTTGTTCGAAACTCTCTTTACTCGTTACCTGTCACGATGACCTTAAACCATGCCTTTTCACCGTATTCATCCAATGCCATAACATAACGCGCATCCGAATCCAGTTTGTAATCACCCGACGTCGCGTCCTCGGCCTGATTCTTCCACGCATCAACCCAATCAAGCGTATCCGTTATATCCGCCGCCATCTTTTTGCGCTCTAACGCCGCATCGTCTGCAACATGGATATTCTTTATCTTTTCATCGGCAACCCAACCTTCTTCATTAACGACCAAAACGGTATCGGCATTATCCGTGGTTTGGAATTTATCAACCTTGCCGTCCAAATTGACATCGAACCCTTCAAAGTCAACCGCACCCGGTCTGATTTCACCGGTGTCCGGATCAACAATCAACACCTTGCCTCCGTGTTCTTCAGGATCCGCGGTATTATCCAATTTTGCACTTAATAACGTATCCGTTTCCGACACAGAATACACAATCTTGTCCGGTTTTACATGCCCGGTATTATCAACCGTCAAGACACGCTGCGCAAAATCCGTGCCCTGATTTTCCTTTACAAACGCATCGGCCGGAACAATGTCACCATCTTCGTTCACAACCAACGCATAACCCATATACAGATCTGGATCCGCCGTGTTGTCCAATTTTTCCGCCAATTTAGCATCCATTTCTGGTTTAAAATAAACCTCTTCTGTATTGGTGACCCAACCCGCAGGATCAATCGATAAAACATGATTGGCATAGGCAGCACCTTGCAACTTGTCAACCTTGCCATCAATATTAACGTCATCCGGAATTACACCAATCGGCTTTACCTTTCCGTCATTATCAACAACCAATGCCTTGCCTTTGTATTGGCGACCTTGCAATATATCAACCTTTTCCGCCAACTTGGTATCCATTTCCGGTTTGTAATAAACTTCGTTCGCATTAGTAACCATACCATCGGCATCAACAGACAAAACATGACCCGCGGCACCAATGCCTTGGTCTTTATCAACCTTACCATCAAGATCAACATTCAATTCATCGGGCGTCACAAATTCACCAATCGGTTTAACATTACCCTGGGTATCGACAACCAATGCCTTGCCGGTATACTGTGTGCCTTGGGCAATATCGACCTTGCCGGAAATATCTGTTTCTACACCTTCCAATATATTCGTGATATTTTGAATCTCGTTATTAATATTTTTGATGTCGTTGGTAATCTCTGTGGTATCACCACCGCCGCCGCTGCTGATCTTCTGTGGCGCACCAATATAGGGTCCAATTGACAAACGTTGCGATGTCGATGCTGTCCGCCCCGGTGTTCCGGTACCCGATGCAACCGACGCCACAGAATTATTTGATGGATTCGTACGCATCGTCGGATTGGTTCGTATCGACCCCGCACGCGAAGATGTTATACCCGATGGCGCAGATGATGCAGATGGTTTTGTAACCATGTTCCCAGATGGCACACTCGCAGATGTATCTTCGGAATTGGATCCGGTAGCCCCACCACTAAGCTGACTTGGCAAACCAAGTTGACGCACCGCCGGTGCCGCAAAAACATCCGTCACACCAACCGCAAAAATCAACGCTAACAAAGATGTATGAACTGTGAACTTCATCTCTCTTCCTCACCACATATTATATCACTGGTTTGGCCGTTCACAAAATTTGTCCAGCAAATTTTTTCTATGCCACGGATTCCGTGGGATGCACGCGATAAAACGAATCGATTTTTATGTTTTTTTGTCAAATAGCCGATTCGCTTTTTATTCCTAAAACGAATCGGATTTCCGCGGAAAACCGATTCGTTTTTCGAAAAAAATTCCCGCGAAAAAATCGCGGAAATTTTGTTTTAATTTTTCGTCAACCTTAGAATTCGTATTTAAGTCCGATTGAAATCGAATTATCCATCACAAAGCCAACCTTGGTTTCCACAGACTGTAACGCCACTTCTTGGTCACCGATTTGAATGCTGTGCCCCGTTACACCGCGTTTAAGTTTTGGCCCATTGAACCCCGCAAAGCGATACCGCACATCCAAAATCAAATTTTCCGAAAGATAATACGCATACCCAAGCATCGCCGCACCCATAAGTGATGCCTCGGTCTTGCTTGAATCATTCGCCGTGAAATGTTCCCATTCCATCTTAATCGTCGGAAACGCGGCGCCACCTCCGACACCCAAATAAAGTCCATTTTTAAAATCATGATAAACATTCGCCGTCACATACGGCACCGAAAACTTAAAACTTATACCATTATCAGAATCTTCGAATTCCGATGTAAATCCGCCCTCCACATCGGCGCGCCACCCAGGATTAAACCGATAACCCGCGACAATGTGGCCACCAATCAACGGTTTAAATCTATAATCATCATGATCAAACGCATCATTGTACGCCACAGGCAACGCCTTGTACTTGTTGCGCCAATTCAGCAAATTGATATCCAAAGCCATACCGACATAACCACTTCCGCCCTTGTTATACACATATGCCCCCGAAGTTCCGCCGGTTTCACCACTGGTGCGCGATTGCTGATACATCGCCGTTCGGGTATTTGCAACGGTACCGTTCGGCTGGGCCACATAATTTGTGCGCTGATAACTTGTTGGCTGGCGATAATAAGTCGGTTGGGTCGAAACATAGCCACGTTGTGCATACCCCGATGACACGACCGGCGTTCCAACAACATAACGTGCCCCACCATTCGAACATCCACCCATTGAACAACCACCACCCATCGTAAAGGTATTAGAAACAACCTGGGGGGTGCCGGGCGTCATACGAATATTTTGACACCCGCCCGCATTATCACACACCGCATTCGCCGCCCCATAACACAAAACGGCGCAAACCGCCACAAATCCGCCAAAAACTTGCTTCATCATTTTCTCCTAAATACTTCCTTTCATAAAACTATAACACATTTGGAAATTTTATAAAAGACAAAAATATTTTTGTTTAGTTTCCAACGCCCTTGACCGCAAAAATTTTTTTTACTAGTATGCATGGCATGGAAGACAATACAGTGATTTCTTTTATGAATGTCGGCGCACGTTACGACAACGATCCGGATATATTGACCGATGTTTCTTTTAATATAAATGCGGGATCTTTTTATTTTCTGTCAGGTGCATCGGGTGCGGGGAAAACGACACTGTTGCGACTTATTTATCATTTGCACCGGCCTTGCCGCGGAACGATAAAGATTTTTGGCGTGCCAACAAATTCTATGTCGCGCGATGAAATAACCGAAATGCGCCATAAAATGGCGATTGTGTTCCAAGAATATTCTTTGCTTTCGCACATATCGGTGTTTGATAATGTCGCATTGCCACTGCGTGTGCGCGGTGTGGACGAGACAAAGATTAAAAAACTTGTCACAAAAACATTGGAATGGGTCGGACTTGCCAAATACGCAAATGCGAACCCAAAAAGTTTAAGTGGCGGACAACAGCAACGCGTTTCCGTTGCGCGCGCAATTATTGTGCAGCCATCAATTATGCTTGCGGACGAACCGACGGGAAATCTGGACGATGAAAACGCGTCACGATTGATGGAACTGTTTATTCAGATGAACAAAATGTTTGGAACGACGATAATCCTTGCAACGCACAATTCAAAATTAATGGAAACATATAAGTTTCCAATTATGCATGTTGAAAATCATAAACTAACATTCATGGGGCCGGCACACGCGCATACAGCCGCCAGGAAAACAACGCCCGAAATTCATGACACAAAATATTTTGCGGAACTATCGAAACAATTTAACAAAATTGGAAATGTATAGAAATGAAAAGGCCGATTGTATTTTCACTGTTTCATGACCAGTCCGTATTTATGACGGCGATTATGGGCATTATGACATTTTTGGCGGTGCTGGCATTGGGTCTGGCACTGGCGATTGGCACCGGAATTGTGAATTGGAATCGGCAATGGGACGTCCACGCCACGGTTCAGGTCACAAACACCGAAAAAACCGATACGATAAAGAAAATCTTTGAAACGAACCAGGATAAAATCGATACTATGCGCCAAATTAACGATGACGAAATGTCAATGCTGATGCGGCCGTGGATGGGCGGCGATAAAGGCGTATTGAAAAAATATTTACCCGTTATGTTTGAGGTTAAGTTTAAATCAAAATCTGATATGAGCACGGTCGGCGATTTGATTGGAAACAATGCGCGATTTATTCCGCACTATGACGCGCTGCGGCCGTCAATATCCGCGGGATGGAAAATGGTGACGATACTTACATTACTGCTGGGGCTTATCATCGTGACAATTGGCACATGCGTGTCGTTCATCGCACGCAACACGGCAATTTTGCATCGTCGCGAACTTGAAATTTTGAACCAGATCGGCGCCAGTGACAAATTTATCACAAAACAAATGCAAATGATTGTCGCAAAGATTTGCACCATCGCATGCACAATTGGTTTTGTTATCGCATGCCCAATATTACTTATGACATTGGGGCTTGCGCGGTCCGCCCGCGTTGGATTGATGGCGATGCTTGAAATATCCAGCGCGGGGTGGATTGCACTTTTACTTGTTCCATTTGTAATCGTGCTGTTTGCGATAATGGTAACAAAACGAACAACATTAAAGATATTAAGTGAATCATGAAACTTCTGCGCCCGTCATTTTTATTGCTTGGCATATTCGTCCTTGGCGGAATTATTTTCAAATTGACATCACCGAACGATTGCGATTTCATTTTGAATAACGACAGCATTTTCGTCCTGACCGGTGATTTTCGCCGCGTTCCGTTTGCCATGAAACAAATTGAAGAATTTCCCGATGCGGACCTTTACATAATCGGCGCGGGGCCGGGGGCACCATATATCGACAACGAACGCGCAATAATTGAATCGGAATCAAAGTCCACATATCAAAACGCATTGGCGATAAAAAATATCGTGGAAAAATCAGGCCTGGACCGCATCGTCCTTATTACAACCGAAGATCACATACAACGCGCGACATTTTTGGTTAAATCCGAATTGCCTGAAACACAAATCGTGTCATGCCCGGTTGCATTGCATGAAATGCGGGCCGCGCGCCGATTGGAACGTTGGCTTGTGGAATACGCAAAATTCTTGGTCACAATGGTGGGTATTAAGGAAGGCCCGGAATCATCATACAAATAAAAAGGTAAAAAATGTTTAGGACCGTTATTTTCAAAATCGTACTTGGCATATATTTCATTTTGTGGGCGCCGATATTGTTGCTCGTGTTGCCGTCGCGCAAAATGACACTACGCGCAATTGTTGCGGACGCACGCGGCGTATTAAAACTTGCGCAAATAATATGCGGGATAAAGTATCACATATTCTATCCCCCGACCGAAGAAAACGGAATCCCCGTTCAACCGAACGACAATATCCGAACCGATGGCAAGGCGATTATCGCATCGAAACATATGTCGATTATGGAGGTCGCTATCTTGGTCACCAACATTCAAAATCCATTTTTTATTGTAAAGCGCGAATTGTTTTGGATACCGGTTTACGGTTGGTCATTTTGGCGCATGGGATTGCAACCAGTAAATAGAACCCGTGGCGCAACGAATATGAAAAAACTTTCTGCGACGGTGGCGTCGCGCATTATGAATGGACAAACATTGATTATCTTTCCCGAAGGCACACGTGTAAAACCCGGACAAAAAATCCAGTTAAAACGCGGTCTGTTATTCTTGGCGGAACAGTTAAAGTTGCCAATTACACCTGTCGGTGTCGATAC
>CALABO010000027.1 GCA_937885575.1 uncultured Pseudomonadota bacterium
AGGGCGCAAATAAACTGGTGAACGGCACCACATTTGCTAATTCCCTTGCATTGAAACAGCGGATATTGCCAACAAAAACCCTTACCGATGATGCCACCAATAAATTATATCCGCCAACGGGTGGTCAAACGATTGGGTTAACCACAACCGCCGGTGAAACAGAAATGCGCTATATCACCAAGGGTATCGGCGATAAATTGACGACTTTTCCTAATCCTTATTCTTCATCTATTATCAATACCGTTGGTGATTTATTACGTTCAACCCTTCCGAATGGACGCGAATATATGACTTTTGCATCTTCTAATTTTAATGATGGGACATCAAATTACGGTATTCCGCGGTCCAAAGGTGCACTGGTATCATTGGAATTATTGCGTGATGTTTACAAAGAAGTAAGAAATCCGACCGGAACGGCCGGATCCGCCGTGATATACAGTGGTGTCAATTCCGATGGTGTTCCGTTGTATAGTGAATTACCAGTTGCGCATTCAATAACATATCAGACGGAAAATGGTGAGACAACCATTGCCAACGGTAATGACATAGCATCGGTTGAATTGGTGGGGTCAATGCAAGATACTATTACCACTGGCATGGTTGGTGTAACGCTGTCCGCTGATAATACGGTTACATTACCTGCTTTGGCGTCGTATGAATTTACAACGAATGATGGCCTGGTTGCAAATACCGTTGGTGTTTTAACTGCCGCTAAGGACAATGATTATCCGCTTGATTGGGATACGTTATCTGGGGACGAGGCAGGATGGCAGGCGGGTATGGATAACGTTGTTCCGACATTAGGATTGCTTGGCCGACACTTAAAGAAGTTATATTGGTTCCCCAGTAATGGTAACCCACCATATACTGGTGCACAACTTACCAGTGCGATTAATAGTTACAGCACAACGTTTGATTCCGGACCAACGCACACGGATGGTAATTGGCCAGGCGCGTCAGCACTTGGTGCGTATGAGGGCGAAGTATTGGTGACTGTCAAAACCCTTGCACAAAGTTTGGCGCTGAAACAAAACAAGATCGCTGCGGCGTGGCCATCGTTTGCCCTGCTTAGTGACCCAA
>CALABO010000028.1 GCA_937885575.1 uncultured Pseudomonadota bacterium
TGTTATTCTTGGCGGAACAGTTAAAGTTGCCAATTACACCTGTCGGTGTCGATACCGGTCTTTATTGGCCAAAACGCGGCAAGATGACACCCGGCACGGCAAAAATTTATTTCGAAGACATTTTACCGTCCACCGCAACATTGGCCGAAGTCCACGCCGCAATCAATAAACACAGCGCATAACAACGGGCGCGAATGCGCCCGTTTCACTAACACTTTCCACTTACACTTATTTCCCGCACCACGGTTTACGCCGGCCGCCGTTATATTTGCGGCCAAATTTTTCACGAATTAAAACTTCACCGACATCATCGCCCGCCGCGTTTTTCACATTGGCATCGATTCGACCAAGGTACTTATCATCTTTGACATTACTAAGTTCAACCGTTGAACCCACCGGAATAATTTCGGCAAGTCGGTCGCGCGCCGCAACCGCACGCGCGCGTTCGTATTCACAATCGCCGTTCATTTCCGGGGTATCAACATTACGCAACCGAACACGCACCGAAACGGTCGTATCCGCATCCAAACTAACCACCGCAGAAAAAGTGTCACCGTCCAAAATGTGCCCTACCCGCGCTGGCACGGCAAACGCCGATGCGCCCCAGGCAAACACCAAAACGGCGACACAAAACCACTTCATCACGGCAACCTTGGCGACCAGGTTGGTTCCAAACCGTTCACACCATCGGGCAAATCGATTTCATATAAATTCTGACCGGTGATATCAACACTGCGAATATGGCTTACGCGTTCCATATCATCATCGGTGCGTTCCGTTTCATAATAAACCAACCTGCGCGAACCGGGCGCCCATGATGGGGCCTCCATAAACCAACCACCGGCAAGAATCTTTTCGTTTTTCCCGCGCGGATCCATCACCCCGACATAGAACGTATCGTCCGCCATCTTTGTGAACGCGATAAACTGCCCATCCGGTGACCATGCCGGCGTTGCATACCGCCCCGCCCCGTATGTGATGCGTTCTTCCGCCAATGTATTCAGATCCAAAACGTGAATTTGCTGACTGCCGCTGCGGTCGGAATTAAACGCAATTTTGCGTCCATCGGGGGAATACGTCGGGCTGGTGTTTATTGAATTACCACTGGTCAATTGGCGCAGCAAATTATTTTCAATATCGTATTCATATATATGTGTAATTCCGTCCTTTACCAAAGACAACGCCACATGTGACCCGTCCGGCGAAAAGCGCGGTGCAAAATTCATGCCCCCGAATTTCCCAAGCCGCCTTTGCGCGCCCGTGTTCAAATCCAAAATCCAAACCATCGGATCATCATTATAATATGACAAGAACACCACCGATTGCATATTCGGCGAAAAATGCGGCGACATAACAAATGTTTTTGTATCGGACAGATAGCGCAAACCATATCCGTCTTGGTCCATAATCGCCATACGCTTTACGCGATTATCGATTGGGCCCGTTTCGGCGATAAAGACGATTTGCGTATCGAAATACCCAACCTCGCCCGTTAACCTTTCATAAATCGCGTCCGCCATAATGTGACCCAAGCGCCGCACAGACTTTTTCGACGCGACCAAACTTTGCGCTTCTATCTGTTCTTGGGACGCGATATCCCACACAAAGAATTCAAGTTTATATTGTCCATCTTTTTGCTTGGTCAGTTTCGATGTCACCAAAATTTGCGCCTTTATCGCCGCCCAAGATTTGAACGACGGCATTTTATCCAACTTTACAAATTCCGGAAACGCGTTGTGATTTACAATATGAAAAAATCCAGTGCGCTTCAGGTCCGCTTCTACCACATCGCGAATCGTCGCCGCATCCGCCGCCGGCGCCCCACCCGCCAGTTCAAATTTTTGCACGGCGATTGATGTCGGTTCCATTCCCCCCGCAACGATATCAACCTTTAATTCCGCATGTGCAACATTTACAAAAGACAATATGGCAAACGCCAGAGCGAGAATTCGTTTTAACATTTTTCCTTCCTTTTTAAAAATACCTTCGACCGCATTCTAGGATACAAATAAAAAAAGTGCAAGCGGACAAAACGGAAAATTCAGTATAAACACAAACGCCCCCACAATCGTCCACACCCCAGTAAACACAAGGATCTAGACATTTGTATTGACAATTGTAAATACATTGGTATAGTGCCTTGTGGATACAACAGTATTGAATCTTGTATAGGATAAAATCTCATGCCAAATGTGATGCAGCAACTCTTTGTGATGAACATCGAATCCCTGCTTCGGGAATATGCGGCATATCGCGCCTTTAATAAATCAGATGCGGTTATAAATATGCGAATTCCACGTCCGATATTGGACAAGTTAAAAGAACTTGCAGACACACATCACGTTCCATATCAATCACTTATTTCATCGGTCCTGTTTTCAATCGCGAACACGGACGAAGACAAGGGGTAAAAAATGCAAATCCAGGAATACCAAAATATTTTCGACACATTAAATTCCACCCGCCGTACAACACGCGAATGCGTTGAAACCCTGATTCCATTCTGGCCGGACAAGAAACCACAAAAAACAACCATTACCGTGAACAATTTTTGGTTACTAAACGATGTCCTTGGCGCTGTAAAGAATCTAGACACCGAAACATATCAATACCAATCAACAATCGGAAACATTTTGCACGAATACGCACCGGCAAATATGTTGCCAAATGAAAAATTCAAACTTTTTGATAATCATGTCCATGTCATTGAAATTGGCGATGAACAGTTAAAAGCGGAAATATCCCGCTATGCCGCATGGGCAATTATAAAAGAAATCGGAAAACACAACAATACAACCTTTCACCAGGAATATTTCATCTGCCCAAACCAAAACTTTGACCAAATTCATACTCACGTTCGCCACATTTGCCGAATCACCGAACGGGAACAAGTTACAAAATATTACAAACAAGTAAACGGAATTTTGGGACACTTAACAAAGCGGCAAAAATATTTCACTGACTTTCACGAACAATTGTTCACATGGTTATTCGGAACAACAAAAATCACAAAAATACAAAACTACTATCGCATACCTGAAAACAAGCCCATCGCCGATTATATGAACGACACACTTATGACCGCATTTGCCACCGCACTAAAAAACATTGTTCAGCGATACGATAAATCAACATATAAAAATTATAACACCCTTTATGAAATCGCAAAACAAGAAATGGTTGCGACCCGAAAAATTTTCACAACCAACAACGACGATTCCGCACTAAATATGTGCACCGCATCGGTTGAGGCCGTCCAAAAAGACCGCACCCGGCGCGAACAAGAATTTGTAAATAAATACATTCAAGAAAAAGTAAGATAAAAAGAAAACGGCGCAAACGCGCCGTTGAATTTTTTTCTGTTTGGTTTTTACCCCAACGCCTTGACAACACAACCAAAATATTCTGCGCCCGCCTTTGACCCAACAAATTGCAGTATAAGCCCAACGCTAAACAACAAAAAGAACCCAACAAACATACCGATACCAGTATCCTTTAATTTATCCTTGGTCAAATCATCGGGTTTTTTAATCCAACCCCAAGCCATATCCATCAAAACAAACGCCGCACCAATAAATGCAAGTGTCCGTAATGTTTGAATTACCGGCTTTAAACTGTCAATCAAATCACAGGCACCCTTGTTTTCCACCGCGAACGCCGGTAAATTCGCCATAACAAAAGTTGTCACAATTAAAAAATACTTTGAAATTTTCTTTTTCATATTAAATCTCCTTTTTCCCCCCAATTTTATCACAAAACAAACACAGTTTCAAATAGAAAAGTTGGCGATTATTCCAGAGTGCGAAGTTCTCCTCCTGCGGAGGAGTGGCACGAAGTGCCGAGGTGGTCTTTTTACCACACCCCGGCGGGTGCTACCCGCCACCCCTCTCTAGAGGGGAACTTTAGTTTTCTGGAACAAACCCACAATTATGGACTAATTCCAGGTTCTGCTAACCACTTGCACTTATCACTTACACTAAAAAAACGCCACCCATGCGGGTGGCGTTTCAACCAACAACAAACAAAACTTATTTTTCGGTAAGCGCGAAAAACTGACCCGAAACCGGAACCAATTCCGCCTTGCAATCACAGCACGGCTTGTCCGCCGGTTTTGGTGCAACCGCGACCGGTTTTGCGACCGGCTTTGGTTTACGGCTTGCAACCGTCACAGGGGTCAAAACATGACGGCTGTTGCGTTCCATACGAACCGCATTATCGCGCCCAAACAAATCTTCACAGCGAGTATTCTTATAGACGATACGGTTTTCGTCATCGAATTCTTCGACCTTTTCAGAAAATTGTTCTTCCGAAGATTCTTCCGAATAATACACACAATTATCACCGCGCTGAACATAGCGAACACCGCCACGATAATAATCATAGTACGAACATCCGGTAATCACGCCGGCGACAATCATAAAAGACAAAATTTTTTGCATTTTCTTTCCTTTGTTTGTTAAAACTCTCCGGCCCCCGATTCGTTCAACCGTATTGTTGCACAACCACCCGCCATGTCAATAATTTTTTATAGTGTTAGTGGCCAGTGTTAGTGGTTAGTAAACCACACCCCGCCGGGTGCTACCTGGCACCCCTCTCTAGAGGGGAACTTTGCTTTCTGGAATAAATTCACAATCACGAACAAATTCCAGACACTACTAACCACTTACACTAACCACTAACACTGCAAAAACTTCTTGCATAAAAAAGCAATCTGCTCTAACTTTTATGGCGAGGGAACTTTCATGTTTTACGAAAAATTTGGTCTTGTGAATACGGCGGAAATGTTCGCACACGCGATGGCGCATCGGTACGCAATCGGCGCGTTTAATTTCTATAACATGGAAACATTGATTGCTATATCCGCCGCCGCACGCGAAACAAATTCACCAATTATATTGGCGGTATCCGAATCGGCATTGGAATACATGGGCGATGATATGTTAATGGGCATGATTGCGGGCCTGGGGCTATCGCCGAACGAACAGGTCGCATTACACCTGGACCACGGACATTCGTTTGAATCATGCGCCCACGCAATTGACATCGGATTTTCAAGTGTCATGATTGACGCAAGCAACCTGCCATTTGAAGAAAACATCGCACTTTCCGCGCGCGTCGCCCAATACGCACACACCCACGATGTCACGACCGAGGCGGAACTCGGCATCATCGGCGGCCACGAAGATGAAAACACACACGCCGCACATCAACTTTACACAAACCCAAATGACGCGGTGGAATTTGTCGCGCGCACAAACATAGATTCACTTGCCATCGCAATCGGGACAACCCACGGCGCATACAAACGCCGATCCGATTCGGAACAGTTGCGATTCGATATCTTGCGTGAAATTTCACATCGCCTGGCGGGCTTTCCACTTGTCCTGCACGGCGCGTCCAGCATTCCGCAAATCCTTGTCGACACAATCAACGAAAATGGTGGCGACATAGACGCGGCCCGTGGCATTTCCACAGACCAATTACGCCAAGCCGTTTTGATGGGCATTACAAAAATCAATGTGGACAGCGATTCACGCCTTGCGTTCACGGCCGGTGTGCGATTAGAAATGTCTGAAAACCCAAATGAATTTAATCCGCGCAAATATCTGGGGCTGGGGCAAAGCGCGGTCTATGAAAACACAATCAATGAGATAACAAACATTATGGGTTCGGCGAATAAGTTGAGATAGTGTTAGTGGTTAGTGGCCAATATCAACGCGATGGTTCTATATGACAAAATCCGCCGTATAGGCGGATTTTTACTAACCACTAACACTAACACTTATTTTGCGCGTTCAACATACTCTAATGTTTCCGTATTCACGACAATCTTTTCACCCTGCTCTATGAATACAGGAACCTGAACGCGAACGCCATTATCCAAAATTGCCGGCTTGCCGCCACTGCCTGTTGCGGTTTGGCCCTTTAACGCCGGTTCAGTTTCTTCAACCGTTGCGATTACGGTTTTCGGCAACGACATAGACACCGGTTGACCCTCTACAAAATTCGTCTTTACGGTCATTTCCGGCGCAAGGAATTTAACCTGTTCCCCAAGCGCATCAAGTGGCATTGTAAATTGTTCGTAATCATTCAGATTCATGAAATACGCATCTGTTCCATCGGAATAAAGGTATTGGCACTCCACATCTTCGACCATCAACTTTTCAACCTTGTCTTCGGCGCGCCAACGGTCACCGCCCTTGTTTCCCGTATCAATATCGCGCAAGTCCGCCTGAACAAACGCACCGCCCTTGCCCGGTTTAACCTTAGTAATAGATGTCACGGTATATCGCCGGCCATTGTGCGAAATAACCCAACCGACCCGCATATCATTTGCTGTCACAGATGCCATTTTTAATTCCTTTGGTTTAATTTAACGCGACAAATAATAAAAGAATTATACAAAAAACGCAAGTTTTTTTGATTAAAAACGATACATCAACCCCAACTTTACAATCGGAAAGTATTTAACCTTGTCCGCTTCGCGCTGCGCATCGCGCAGTGCATCTTGTTTATCCTGTTCCAATTCATCCGGGTCAACCAACGCCCAATCAGACCCATTCCATTTAAACAAATCCCCATCCGGCACATCCAAACCAATCTTGGCCACCTTGCGCGTAAAGACAATTCCCGCGTCAAAATAAATCTTAAACCCGGCAATCAACCCCAAATCAAAACCCGTTCCAACATACGGCCCGTCGTATTTCCAATTTGCGGTTGCACTTGCCCGAAAAGCACCGTCCGCATACCTGTACCGATTATGCCCCAGGCCGAACTCACCATTTTCATCACCGCCCGCAACATGCGCCATCGCATCAAATTGCCCGCCATAGTATCCACCACTAAGCCGCCACCCACCAAGGAACCAAGTATTACCAAACGGGTAAAAATCCAACATTCCGCCGAAATGTTTCGCCTCTATCTCTGCGCCATTGACCGATATGGAATCACCGATTTTTATGTTCCGGTCGTCCACCAAATGATTAATTGCCGAATTTATCCCCGAACGCACAATTTTCGTCCCGGCAAAGTCAATTCGATATCCCAACCTTTTACCCCAAAACGATTCGGCATTTTTATTCACATACCCCGTAAAGGCATTAAGCCCAGTCGTCGCGGACAGTCCAACACCGAACTGAGTCCCCGTTGGATAAGCAAACGCACCCCACGGCACAAAGCACAAAAAAATTCGCATAAAATTCCGCAATGAAAAAATTCCTTTCACAGAAAAATTAAAATAAACACAAAAAAATATCAACCAAGAATTTCATTTTCATATTTTAATATGTCAAATTTTATGATATAATTCAAAACATGAAAACAAAGATTTTTATTTTACCATTACTGTTGTGTGCGGCCGCAATCGGCGGTGCGCGCGCGTCTGAAAGCGAATATGAATGGGATGATGCAACGATAACTTACGAACCCGTCGCCGATGCCGCCGGAACCGAAATTTATCGTGACGAGCAAACTTCCATCTATGTTGATGCACCTGATTTGGACGTGGCCGATGTGTCGGTCGTGGAACAAACATCAGATACGGGACGCGTAGAAATCGATCGCGGTAATGGGTATTCAATTGTCGCAACCAACACCGATGGCCAGCAAAGCGTTCAGATAAATCACGGTGGTCTTAGTGCGAATATCCCCGGTCGAACAAAGACAAATCGCACAATGGCGACAAATCGCGCCGGGGGTTATTCTGCGGCAAACTTGACACCGATGCGCAATGCAAAATTGCTTTCGATAAAGCCGGCACCGATTGACAATCGCCCACCGGTTTGGGACGGCACGAACGGAAACTATCAACCGACGGCGCATGTCAAAACCGTTGATTGGCGCAACGGCGTTCCGATTTGGGACGATTCGATTTCTGATTACCGAACCAAGGATTTTCGCGATTGGATGTTAAAGCGTTTGCCGGAACTTTATATCCGCGATTCGGATGACACAGAATTGGTGACACTTTATAACGAAACGGTCGAAGATATCAACGCAACCAACGCGCGCATCGAAGAATTACTTGGCAATAAAGAAACCACATCGGTCACCACAACCGACATTCAAACATGCGACCGCGCCCCGGATATCGCGATGACAACGACATTCCGCACGCCTTGCAATGAACGCTATACGGCCCAGGATTTAACGATTCCCGTTCAAAACGCGTTTGGCGCCGGCGTTATTGGCATTGATGACGGTTGCCCATTTGAAACGGAAACCGAGTGCAACATTTGGCGGCGCAAACCCGTTATTCGTGAAACCGTTTCCCCGCGCAGTCCGCAAATCCGCGCCATAAATATGTCGGAAATTATTTTCACCGTGAACCAAACCGGTGATTTGGATGCGAATTCTGTGGCGGCGGCACCGTTATTGGAACGCTATAAAATGTTGATGCGTTCGGCGGCGGCGTGTTGCACCGAAGGTATGAAGTATTCGTTAAAACAGGCGGGCGCATCAGACGGATTGATTTATAAATTTTTGGCGGACGATGCAAATTTCTATAACATCGGCGGTCGTTGTTTAATGATGTCGGACGCGGAAATCGATGAAAAGTATTCCGGCACCGCAACGGCGGCAACAATCGCGGACGTCCGCAACGGATGCCTGTGCCGCGGGCGGCAATGGTTTACCGCGATGCTGGCACCATTTGTAGATTTGTGGAATATGAGTCCGGAATTCGAAGCATCACCATTTTATTGGACATATATTGATGGCCTGCAACGCGAAGTGACGGTTGCAATCAATGACGATGTTCAAAATGTTTTGGATCAAATCGCCACCTGTCCATAGTTTTAGTGATAAGTGTTAGTGATTAGTACCGGGCGCATTCGCGCCCGGTTTTATTCAACACCAAAGAATCACCAGTTTTCTAATGCAATATATTTATAATGCATTTCAAAGCACACTTTGAAGTATCGAAATCATAAGTATTTTCCATCTCTGTATCATTATGGGGTAATTCAACCCCAATCAAATTCTGTGCAAAATCTCTAATTTTTTGACAAGTATCACTATTCATTCTATAAAATTGCGTAACACTAATAGTACGTATTCCATTAGATTCATAATCCTCGACAACATCATCTATATCATGCATATGTGTGCCATAGCCACCATGCGCGTTCACAGCGTCGACCACCGTCCATTTACAAATTGTATCGGCATTATTATCAAATACTGGACCACCTATGACAGCAAAATAACCACCATCAGATGTCTTGAAACCCATGGCTGTGTTATCATCGTTAATGCTAGTATAATCTCTTATTCTAACGATTGAATTAACCCCATGCTTTAACACTGTTTCGGCATATTTACGTCCCAACATTTCCAAACCTTCTTGTGTCATACTATAAAATGCCATATTACCACTTCCAAAAGAAACACAATACGCTTTCCTAATCGTTTCATCTTTTGATTCGCACGGATTTATTGGCGCACAAAATTCGTCTTTTTCCACCCAAACATATTTTTCTGGATGTTTCTCACATATTTCTCTCTTTCTTGACGCATCTGGCGCCGCACACACAGAACTAACCACCGCAACCGCGGCAATTACAGAAAACAAAGTTTTTTTCATTTTTTTCTCCTTTTTTTATTAACAGTTACATTCATACAATTCCGCCATTTCCTGATCTTCGGAACAAAACATTTTACATTGTGTATCTTCTTTTTGTTCCTGACTCATATGAACAAGCCCATGTCCACCACTATCAACACGACCACGGTACCCACCACCGGACTTTGATTGTTCAATTTTTTTAATCTCGTTATGCAGTGCGATATTTCCAACAACACCAACACCCGTCGCGCCAAGGGTTGCAATACCAGCGATTTTGAATTTGCTCGTATTTTCTTCACACGCGTCCAATTCCGCCTGTAATGCGTCACGACGTTGTTGTAATTCATGAATTTGTATATCGATATAATCTGTTTCCGCATGCACCGCAAAGCACGCAAACATTCCAATCAAAATTACAATTTTATTTTTCATTTTGTTTTGCGTTCGCTTTTTCTTTCTTTAAATTATTTAGTTTTACACCCTGCACTATCGCCGCGGTACCGGTTGCAACGGTTCCCGCCGCACCAATCCAAGTTGCGGTTTTCCAATTTTTATTCTTTCGTTTGCATTCGGAAAGTTTGATTTCAAGTTCACTTACCTCCCGTTTTAATTTCGAAAGTTCCATTTGTCGCGCCATATCCGCGTCCATAACACCAGTATCATCCGCCCACACCGCCACCGGCGAAAAAAGAATTAAAAAAATCACCAAAACTTTTTTCATGTTTTTCTTGTCATCCCGTTTTTTCTACGTCATCCCGCTGAAAAGCGGGATCCCCCCGTCACACCTGAAACCACCAGATACCGCCCTGCGGCGGTATGACGGCAAAAAACACTAATGAAAAACCACTTAAACTGCTCTAAGTGGTTGGAGGTTCAGAACTATTAACTCATAGAAAAATAGCGCGGATGTATTCTATATATTCACCGCCCTCCAACCACTTTTGGTTGGAGGTTTTTTTCGTCGACCATAGACGCTATGAATTAGAGGTTCTGACGCCTCAACATGGCAACCCGCCACGTCATACGCATTTTATCACATATTTGACTTTATTCAAAATAAAAATTTCCAGAGAAAAAAGTTCCCCTCCTGTGGAGGGGTGGCGCCGAACGGCGACGAGGTGGTCTTTTTTATTCTAGAAATTTTACATTTATGAAAGACCACCTCCCCCTTCGGGTACTCCTCCGCAGGAGGAGAACTTACCCCCGCAACAAAAAAACGGCGCAATGCGCCGTTTTCACTAACACTATCCACTTACACTAACCACTATACCCTACATCCGCATTGGCATAAGGATGAACAACGCGTCCGTATCTTTGTTCGTGGACTTGATAATTGTTGGCGAAAGTGGGTCCTGCATTTCCATTTGGAATTTTTCACCTTCGACCTGGCCCGCAACATCCATAAGGAATTTCACATTAAATGTCACCGTGAATGATGCATCGCCATTATATTCGACATCTAATTCCTGGGTCGCGGTTCCGGCATCCGGACTTGACGCATTGACAACCAATTTGTTCATTGAAAAAGTCAACTGCACCGATTTCGTCTTGTCAACACTTGCCACCGAAACCAAATCGACGGCGTTAAGGAATTGCTTGCGGTCCATAATCGCGATTTTATCGTTGCCCTTTGGAATAACAACGCGATAATTCGGATATTGCGCATCAACAAGTTTACTTGTCAAAATCGCCGCCCCGATTGTAAAGCGCGCCTTGGTATCCGAAAGTTCGACATTTACATCATCAACCGTCGCGTCTTCCAGCAACTTTGACAATTCACCAATCACGCGTCGCGGCAAAATCACCGACGGCATTTCCGCAGACCCCGCCGGCGCCGGCATCGCACACAGGGCCATACGCTGGGCATCTGTCGCAACCGCGGTCAATTTATTTGAACCATCATCATTTGCGATATGAAAATAGATTCCACCCAAGTGATAACGCACATCGTCCGTTGGAATTGCAAACTTCGTCTGATTGATAAGATGCGCCAAATCCCCAGTTGTCATTTGAAACTTGGTCGTTAAATTACTGCCCGCCATGGCCGGGAAATTTTCCGCCGGCAAAGTCGGCAAATGAAACACGGCACGGCCACTGGACACCACCAGTGAATCACCCGATTGCTTGAATGAAATTTCGGCATCGTCCGGCAATTTGCGCACAATGTCATACAACATCTGAACCGGCACGGTTATTTTGCCACCCAATGTCACATCGGCCGCAACATGTTCAATCAATTCCAAATCAACATTAGTCGCAGACAGAACCAAATCGTCCCCGACATCCAACTTTACATTCATCAAAATCGGCAAAGTCGCGCGCTTTTCCACAATCGATTGCATGTGCCCCAGTGCCCGAATTAAAACCTGACGAAACACAGAAAATTCCATTTCACACTCCTGTTTGTTATTCCTGTTTCTACATTCCTGGGGGTATTCTATCAAAAAATGCCGATTCGGTGCAAGGGCAAAAGACGCGCCCGCACATATTGACAAAAAGCATTATTTTGTGGCCGCATTCAAAACACCGTTTGCCAAATTTTCGGCCGTTTCGCGCATCCATTCGGGATCATCACGGTGTACGGGTGCGCCCTTTTCCAACGCGGTTTCGCACGGATGATCATCCGCCAGCCAATTTTCCAACAAATCGCCGGCAAGCAATCCAACGCCTGCGCCCGCAACAAGCCCAAGTCCACCAGTAAACGGCGCAAGCAAAAGCCCGATACCAGTCGCCGAAAGCGCCTTGCCTGCAACGGCCGCGCCACTTATTTGAATATCTGGTTCGGCCAAGTTACCGGTTATGGTTATCGTGTTCACAACACTGCCGGTTATCGACAACTTTATCCCACGCACCGGCACCGTCGTAAGTGAAAGGTTCAATGTTTCATCACCCAAATTTATATCACCGCCAAGGCGAATATTTATCGCGTTCGTTTCAATGGCGACGCCGTTTTTTATTTCCGCCACGCCATCACGGAACATTAAATTTGCCACTGCACAACTGATTGTCATCTGATTATACTTTTTGTCGGACGTGAACATATCTTGGATACTGTGCCGCAGTGTGGTAAGAAAATCTGCACCATACATATACGAAACCAATTCAGAATGTGCATAACCCTTGTCGGTCGAATACACGCGCACTGGCCCGGTCAGTGTCCGCATTATGCCCGACATATCGAATCCATCGGCACGAACATAGGTTTCAAAACTAAGTGGCAAATCAGATATAAAATTATTCACATTTATCTGTTTCAATATCTGGCCAACCGTAATGTCTTTACCGATTCCGCCCATTTCCAGATAAAGGTGACCATCCGTATCAACCGTTCCGTCGATCGCCGCCCTGATATTTCCCGCCGCAAATTTAGCATTCGCGTCCGCACGAACCGTACCATCACGCGAATTAAATTTCACCCTAAAATTATCAAGCGACAAGTTGCGATAAACAATCAACTTTCCCAAATCAACATTTATCGACAATCGATTGTCATACAAATGTTTTCCAAAAAGTGGCATATCATGAAACACATTTAATTCACGATTCTTTGGCCGCACGCCGCCATAAATTTCCGGGAATAATTCTTTCAGGTTTATTTTCTTTGACGACAAATTCAAACTTATATCATGCTTCTTTTTCGACCAATCAATATGGCCGGACAGATTTATATCACTGCCCCGCACAGAAATAGATGACTTGTGCAAAGTAAATTTTTTTCTGTCCAATCCGCCCGATATATCGACATGCATTTCCGGCATATTCGGGAAATCAAGATTCAACAATTTTCCAATCGGACGAATATCCGGAATATCGCCCCGTATAACAAAATCTATGGGCATTTTGCTTGTGCCTTCCAACGCAACATTCGCGGTCAGCGCATCGCCGTCCGAAGAAAACGCAAAACTAACAGGGTAAACCTTGCGTTCCGCATTGTATTTATCAAGTGATATAATAAAAGGTATTAAATTTGATTCATCTAATTTTATCCACCCACGATATTCACGCGTATCATCACCCGCAACATAACGTATGTTTATACCCGGAACTTTGTATTCTGTCCCCGCAATATTTACAACAAACTTATCAACATTTAACCCACCAAGGCCGGGATCAACAAACGGATATTCTGGAATTTCATTTTCGCCCTCTACGCCGGATTCCGGCGTATAGGACGATTCTTCATCATTTCCAAATTTTGGTAAAATCAATTCACCCTTGGCATCTTTATCAATAAAAACTTTTGCATCATTTACGCGAACACGCTGAATCGTCGGTCGATTTGAAAACAGTGAAATCAAATCAAGATTTACTTCTATGGTTTCGGCCTCTAACAAATTTTTATGCTTTGCACCGGTGGCATTCGGAACCGTGACCTGTCGCATCGTCACACGTGGCCGCAATGAAAGTTTCCACGAAACATCACCCATAATTTCAATCTGCAACCCAGTTGATGATCGCAATACTTCAAGTAAATTTTTACGCAAAACATTCATATCCATTTTGGACAACGCCGCAACAATCGCAACAATCAACACCGCAAAGAACAAAAATATTGCGCGCGCGAATACAAAAAATTTTCTTTTTTTCTTTTTCATTTTCGAACTCACTTTACGGCAATTCAAATTCCAATAATTTCATAACAGCGGCCATAAAATCCGGCACCGGCGCACGAAATGTGACCATGCGACCGGTGGACGGATGCTGAAATGTAATCTTGTATGCGAACAAAAACAAATTGTTTGTCGCAAACATAGAATCCAATCCATCCGCCATTTTTTTATTCCGCCCATATAAATCATCACCAACAATCGGCGCATTCAACACAAACGCGCTATGCAGACGCAACTGATGTGTCCGCCCTGTCTTTGGTGAAAACGCAACCCAGGTCAACGCACCACCAACCCGCGACAAAACCTTATACTCTGTGATTGCGTGGACGGGACGCGCGCCCGTTCCATTTTCGCGTTCCGGTGAATCAAACACGCGACCCTTTAACAAATAATTATCTATAACACCATGCGAATTTTTCACATCACCATTTAACAGTGCAACATATTCTTTTTTTGCGGTTTTACTTTGAAAAGCACGCGACAAAAATTGCGCCGCCTTTTGATTTTTTGCAACAACCAACAGACCACTTGTTTCCCTATCCAAACGATGAACAAGTGAAATTTTATAATACGGAAACAACGCCGCCGCCATTTTATCAATGGACTTTCTAATACCACTGCCGCCCTGCACCGCAAGTCCCGCGGGCTTGTTAAACACAACAATATCATCATCGTTATAAATTATCGTATGCCGCAACTTTTCCAAATCTGACAAAGAAAATTGTTCCCCGGATTCGGTCTTTTTCGGCACTTCGGCAAATTTTCGAATTGTTGGCGGAATACGAATAACATCGCCGGCATGCAAAATTTCGTTTCCCCGGCACCGCGCAGAATTCACACGCAACTGCCCCCCCCGACAAAGTCGATAAAATTCACGATGCGGCATTGATGGAAAATTTCGTCCGAACCACCGCAAAAGCCTTGTTCCATCTTCCACCGCCGAAACAGTCACGGAATCCGCCATCAGAATCATTCACCATAGGTTATTTTGATAACATTTTTACCGTCTTCCATGCGACAATTGCCACTTGCGCCACTCTGCTTGCCGTCGGTTGCCAAATATCCAACGGAATCAGACCACGCCTTGGTAATAAAATATTCACAATCACCCTGTGAAAGTCCATTTATAGTCACGATAAATTGGCGACTATTCGCCGGGTCAACGGCCAACTCATACGTTCCGCCATACGGATTTTTCGCCGACATTCCAATTGCACCGAATATAGTTGTATTATCTATGTGCGAAAAATCGTCATATTCACCAAGCAATTGCCGCACCCCGGTCACCATCTGCAGCACTTCTTCGTTGACCGTGTTGCGCTTTTGCGTGCGCATTGCCGTGGATATAAGGCCAATTGCGCCAACCGTCAACACTCCCATAATGGCAAGCACCCCAAGCATTTCAATCATAGAACGTCCAGATTCCATTTTCATTTTTCAATCCTTTATTTGCTATTTAATTTCTTTTATTTTATCATAAAAGATATGAATATTCAATTCTGTGATTTAATAAAAAATGCGCCAAATTCCCCCGGCATTTACCGCATGTATGATGCGGACGGGAATTTGCTTTATGTGGGCAAAGCAAAAAATTTAGCGAATCGGTTGCACCAATATGTGGACATTTCAAAACTGGAATTGCATAAACAGGTTATGCGCACACTTGTCGCGCGGGTCGAATGGGAAATCACACCTACAGAATCAGATGCACTTATACTCGAAGAAAAAATTATTAAAACCGAAAAACCGAAATATAACATCATGCTAACCGATGGGAAAATGTATCCTATGTTGGCATTGACCAATCATAAATATCCGCGTCTGTTAAAATTTCGTGGAAAAATTTCACAACGGCGCGATGTATACGGTCCATATCCGTCGGTCCACGCGTTAAACGAAACAATAAAAATGATTCAAAAGGTATGTCGCATTCGCACATGCACCGATACATTTATGAAAAATCGCGCGCGTCCATGCCTGCTTTATCAAATTGGCCGATGCAGCGCACCATGCACACAAGATGTTCCGGGTTATGACGAAAATGTAAAACTTGCACGACGGATTTTGACGGGCGATAGTGAACCAATCATAAATGAATTATCGACACAAATGAAAATATGTTCGGAAAAAATGGATTTTGAAAACGCCGCAATTTTACGCGATAAAATTTCCGCAATGACAAAAACATCAATTCGCGGTATACGCACATATCCGGCGTATAGCGCGAATCCATCAAACGATTGGAATACAACAATCATCGACATGGAAAAATGGATTGGTAAAAAAATAACCTATGCCGGCGTGTTTGATAATTCACATTTGTTTGGAACAAATCCCGTTGGTGCGATGATAACATTTGGCCACGACGGTTTTATAAAATCTGGGTATCGGCATTTCAAATTACGCGACCGCGCACGCGCCGGAAACGATATTGCGATGATGGCGGAATTTGTTGAACGCGCGGTAGGAAACAGTCCCGAACTTGATTTAATAATTGTTGACGGCGGTCGTGCGCAGTGGAACATCGCGCACCAAACCGCACCGAACATCCCAATTCTTGGCGTGACAAAGGGCGAAGTCCGAAATGGTGATGAACACTTTATAATGCCGGACGGCACGGAATATCGCGACATGCCAAAAGATTCAAAGTTATTTTTATTATTGCGCCGTGTCCGTGACGAAGCGCACCGTTTTGTTATAACATATCATCGCACCACCCGTGCCAAGGCAATGACCGGTTCATGTCTTGATGAAATCGAAGGCATTGGCCCGATGCGCAAAAAATTATTGCTGAATCATTTTGGTTCTGTACACGCAATTATGGATGCGGACATTCAAACATTAAAACGCGTTCCGGGACTTGGGGACACGGCGGCAAAAAAAATATACGAACATTTTCATTGATATATGCTATAATGTGACAACAAAAGGAGAACAAAATGAAATTTTTCGTAAACTTTTTATCGGGATTCAGAATTTTTGCATCGTTCGCAATCATCGGCACATTGATGTCGGGCATGTATATGACGACACTTATATTATTTTTAATCGCGGCACTTACGGATTTCTTTGACGGATACCTTGCGCGCAAATACGATGTATGCACGAAACTCGGTGGCGTCATGGACCATATCGGCGACAAGTTATTGGTCGTGAACACATTTGTATTACTGTGTATCATGATGCCGGTTTGGTTCACGGTAATTCCGATTATCATAATGATTTCGCGCGAATTGTATATCAGTGGCCTGCGCGAATTTTTGGGCACACAAAAGATTCCTATGCCCGTTCCACACGCACGCTTTTCAATGGGAAAAATCAAAACCGCGATGCAGATGATTTCAATAACCGCGTTCCTTGCACTGTTCGCACTTGGCGCGTCAATCGGCGCATCATCGGATGGCACCGCATTGGTCTATGCGATTTACGCGTTACCAAACATTGGTATATTCTGTTTGTGGTTCGCATTGGCGGCAAGTATCTGGTCGGCGGTTTCATACACGCGTGATTTTGCACAAAAACTAAAGAAAATAAAATAACAAAAAACGCATCAACGTTTTTATTTGCCATTTACAGGAAGCACAAACTGCTTCAACCAGTTATTTTCTGCCTGTGGCTTGGCGCGCTTCTCACGTTCCCTATTTATCACTATGGCACATAAATGATATTCTATCAAAGCGGCCATACCTTCTGTCACATTCAACGGCACCGTTTGACGTGCTTTAGTATGGGGCTCTTGCACTGGACGCTCGAACCCCCTTTTATGATCATTATAAGTACCATAAAATATGTCAGTTGTTTCATCACCAACCGTAACCTCTCCACCAATCATTCTATATTCTTCGGACGAAACAAAATAAGCATCCGTCTGTATGTACAAATCATCACGTTTTAATACTTCGTTAATCAAGTTGTAAGTCGCAACAGATTCCGAAGCACAACAGGGAATATATGGATTTGACTTTACGTATTTAGATAGACTGTCAAATAGTTCTTTCAAATTACCAGCATCTATAATATCACGCCCACAAAACGCGCGCCACCCATCATCAGGATAATATCCAAAACAAAAAACAGATTTTATTCCGTCAGACTTATTATTTATTAAACAAATATCATAAGCCTGCCCTTTGGCTCCAGGGCCGTATAGTAATGATAAAACAGTATAATTAGAATTGCTGTTCAATATGTTTTGCATCAATTCCGACGTATGCATACAGACCTCCTTTGGTCATTCACACAGAAAAAATAGCAAAACGATTTATTTTGTCAACAAAAAAACATACAAATTCCTATACGCCGGTTTCCGACGTATAGACAGATTTAAAACCAACCTTTTTTCGCACTTTTTGTATCGGCAAATTCGGTTAAAATCTTCTTTTGTTTTTCGGTAAGTTTTGTTGGAATTACAACACCGATACTGATATACAAATCACCAAAAGATGACCCACGCCCCGTCGGCATACCATGTCCGCGCACACGCAGTTTTTCGCCAACCTGGGTTCCCGCCGGCACCTTGACCGATAATTTTTTATCATCGATTGTTTCAATTTCGATTTCATCACCCAGCGCAAGTGTCGTAAATGGTAAATCAACATGCATAATCAGATTCGCCCCATCGCGTTCAAAGCGATTATCCGGTTTCACACGCACATCCAAATAGAAATCACCCGCCGGGCCACCGTTAACGCCGGCCTCACCCTGACCCGCCAACCTTAGCCGTGCGCCGTCTTCGATTCCCGCCGGAATTTTCACATCAATCGTTCGGTTTTTGTGTACCGCACCCGTCCCATCACATTCAGAACATTTTTTATCAATTTTATGTCCAAGTCCATTGCATTCCGGACACGGTGTTTGCATTGCAAAGAACCCACGTTGCATATTCACATACCCCGTCCCATGACAACGCGGACAAACGGGCGCCGGCTTTCCATCCGCCGTTCCGTATCCATTACATTTTTCACATTTTACATTACTTGCAAATTTCACAGTATGCGTTTTCCCGAAATACGCATCACGCAGAGTAATTACAACCTCGTCCAACAAATCGCGCCCACGCGCCTGCGCCGTTTGACCGCCGCGACCACCACCATCGAACCCACCAAAGCCAAAACCACGCATCGCCTCGCGCAAGATATCTTCCATGCCATTGCCACCGCCCATATCAAAGTGGAACGCGCCGTTTCCGAACGGATTTCCGCCCATACCGGCCGAAGCCCCGTTTCCACCAGCGAACGCCGCATCACCATACCGGTCATACGCCGCACGCTTTTGCGGGTCTTTTAGTATATCAAAGGCGTTATTTACTTCCTTGAATTTTTCTTCGGCGGTTTTATCCCCCGGATTTTTATCCGGATGATACTTCATCACCAATTTATGATATGCCTTTTTAATATCGGCATCCGACGCATCGCGCGCGACACCCAAAACTTCATAAGGATTTTTATTCATATTCATACGTCCGTATTTCTATTTGCATAAAATATAGTCCGTATACTCACAAAATCAAGCCCCTAAAATTCTTATATTCGCTTGACAAGTTGTAATTTTTGTATTATGTTATTCACAGAATAATTAATATAACAAAAAAACAAAGGAAACGTCATGACAACAAAGACAGTAGCACCAAGGACAGTGGTTTTAATGAATGAGCCTTGTCCCCCGTTTGATTCATTCGAACAAGTCAAATATAGCATTTGTTCTTGGTCTGATAAACAACAACAAGATTTTTTGCACACTTTGTTCAATTTTCAACCCCAAAAAAACGATCGTTGTGGATGCAGTTTTGGTGTTGAATATGGCAACACACGGTTATACGATGTAGGGCTGACACCTGGTGCAAAGATAGATGTATTTCGTAACTGGCCAGACAGCCTCAAATCATGTGGGCCTGATGAATTTGTAATTATAATGAAGCCGGATACTTTCCATGATATTGCCTCCAACTCCCATTGCAAATGTGGCGCAAGATCCAGTTCTCAATGTCTGGAAAATCTAATGTCCGGCGGATGCACCGCACTGGCCATAAAGATGCTTGTTGGCATACCACTGTTCCCACATTTATATGCGAACAAAGAAAAATAAAATTATAGTCGCCGCCCAAACGGGCGGCTATTTTGATTGGTCTTTTTTGGGCTTGCGCCAAACGAAATTATGGTATAATAATATGGATATGGCTGAGCAAAAAACACAATCTTATGATGCGTCGGATATTCAGGTATTGGAGGGACTGGAACCCGTCCGCCTGCGCCCCGGGATGTATATTGGTGGCACGGACGAAAAGGCGTGGCACCACTTGCCGATTGAAATTATGGATAACTCAATTGACGAGGCCGTGGCCGGTTTTGCCAAGAAAATCACCGTTCGTTTAATCGATTCAAAAACCATTGAAATTACCGACGACGGCCGCGGAATTCCGGTTGCCGAACACCCGAAATTTCCCGGTAAATCGGCGTTGGAGGTTATACTCACCACCCTGCATTCCGGTGGAAAGTTTAATAATAATGTTTATAAAACCAGTGGCGGCCTGCACGGCGTGGGCAGTGCGGTTGTCAACGCGCTTTCGTCCGAAATGGTTGTGACAATCGCGCGCGACGGTTACGAATGGCACCAGTCTTTTTCGCGTGGCAAACCGACAACAAAAATGACGCGCGGGAACCCGTCCAAGGCGCATGGAACTTGCATTCGCTTTACAATCGATGATGAAATCTTTGGCGAAGCGGCGGTTTTCAAACCGATAAAGATTTACCGCATGGCGCGAGCCAAGGCGTTCCTTTCGCGCGGTGTTAAAATTGATTGGCATTGCAATCCGGAATTGCTGACCGCCGACATGGAAATCCCCGCCGACACAACATTTTACTATCCAAACGGCGTGGCGGATTTCTTGGACGAAAAGACACGCGACAAGCCAAAAATTTTACCGAAACTCTTTTCCGGAACTATTGATTTTCCGGACGATTCCGGCCGCGTGGAATGGGCGCTGACCTTTTTAACCGACGAAAATGGCGCGGCATCGGACGATGGATTTTTCGCATCGTATTGCAACACGATTGTGACAATCGACGGCGGCACACATGAAACCGGATTCAAATCCGCAATTACCCGCGGGATAAAGGCGTACGGGGAAAAGGTAAATAACAAATCGGCCGCAAACATAATCGGCGAAGATGTATTCGATTCGGTCGCGGCGATTGTATCTGTGTTCTATAAAACGCCACAGTTTTTGGGTCAAACAAAGGAAAAACTTTCGAATCCTGAAATTGCAAAATATACTGAAAACGCGTTGCGCGACCCGTGGGAAATGTTTTTGGCATCGGACCCAAAGACCGCGAACGCACTGTTGGAATTTGTCATAAACCTTGCCAATGCGCGCATTCGCGTGAAACAGGTCAAAGAGGTTGCCCGCAAAACCCCAACCAAACGAATTCGTATGCCGGCAAAACTTGCCGATTGTTCCAAACATGGCGTCGCCGGAACAGAATTGTTTATTGTAGAGGGGGAATCCGCCGGCGGCACCGCGAAACAGGCACGCGACCGCGCGACCCAGGCAATTATGCCCCTGCGCGGCAAGGTGTTAAATGTCGTATCAAATTCGGACGAAAAATTTGGCAACAACCGTGAACTTAACGATTTAATCGATATTATCGGCGCCGGCACCGCAAAGAATTGGGACGACGCAAAACTGCGTTACGAAAAAATAATTATTATGACTGATGCCGATGTCGACGGAAGCCATATTGCATCATTGCTGATGACATTTTTCTATCAGTTTATGCCGCAATTGATATACGGGGGCCATTTGTATTTGTCCTGCCCGCCACTTTATAAATTCACATGCGGAACCGAATCGTTCTATATTGATTCTGACGAAGAACTTGAAAAATTGACATCCGGCAAGTACAAAAATAAAAAGGTTGAAATCTCACGGTTTAAGGGGCTTGGCGAAATGATGCCGAACCAGTTAAAAGAAACAACCATGTCGCCAAAAACGCGCCGTCTTGTTCGTGTTGATTTGCCCCCGCGCACGGACGAAGGCGCCGAAGACACGGAAAAAACCCGCACGATTGTTTCGGAACTTATGGGCAAAAAACCGGAATTCCGTTTCCGCTTTATCACCGAACACGCCCAATTTGTAAAAGATTTATTTGTGTAATATATTGACACCGAATTTTTTTGCGTTATACTTTCACCCGTTTGCGAATAAAGAACCCAAAGGGAGACAAAATGGCCGAAAATAATTTTAAAAACACATACGTAATAGATATGGAAAAATTAAACGGCGGACAACCGATTATATGGACCACAAATGGGGGCGAATTACCAATCAAACAACAAATCTCGAACTCCGTTTCCCCAAGGTTATTTTCCCAACGTTATGCTGAACAAATGATTGCACAATATCCGATATTATTTCCAGTTATCGGCAAAAACGAGGCCTGCACAATCATAGAATATGTTGCCGACAATTGTAAACCATCTGAACTGGGCCGACCATTGGTAACCATATACCCCAACGGTAGAATAGATGTACACGAACCAGGGTTTGAAACTATGTTAAGTCGAACCGCCATAGCGGACTATAATAATACATACAAACAATGTCGAAAAAGAATCGAAGGTCTAAGCGGTGTCTTGCGTGACCTTTCAAGGAAATGAAAAAAATCCCGAAACAAAACTCGGGATTTTTTTCAACAACAAACGAAACTTCTTTATTTATATTCATCAATCATTTGTGAAAGTTGCGCGGACAAAACCAAATCACCCGCCTTTAATTTTTCGATTCTATCAATTCCATACATAACCGTTGCATGGTCGCGTCCACCAACATATTGCCCTATTTCAGTCAGTGACAATCCGGTCGCATTTTTAAGCACAACCATCATCATTTGCCGTGCCAAGACCAACGCACGCGCACGCCCCGTTCCACAAACCGCATCATACGACACACCCAATTTATCACACATGGATTTTACAATCGCAATTGGCGAATGCGATTTTTTAAGTGTATCGGCCAAAATACGTTCCGCAACATTTTCATCAATCGATTCGCCCATAATTTCACGATATGCATTTATTTTATTTAACACACCCGCAATCACATGACCGTCGGAAAGCATGCGCCCCGCAATCATATTTGCAACCGCCGCATCAACACCCGCGCGTTCGAACATCTTGGCACGGACCACGCGCGTTGGCGCAACAACATCCGCAACCAACCCGGACGCAAGCAATGATTGTGCACGATGATCAAAACCGGTTAAATTACTTGGCGCCGCATCCGCAACCAAGACGATATTTTTACCGGCGTTACGCAGGTCAACAACCAATTGCAAAAATTCATCGCACGTCGCACGTTTGCCGGAAAGTACCTGAACATCGTCCAAGATGAATGTGTCACAGTTACGGCAATAATCTTTGAAAGCGAAAATTGTCCGGTCATGCAACGCACGCGCAAATTCAGAAACAAATTGCGCCCCCGACATCATAACCGTGCGCCCACGAGCCGCCGAATTTATGCACCGCGCAAGCAAAGATTTACCCGATCCCGCGGGCCCATAAATAAACAGTGGTGAAAACTTTGCCGTCCCCGCCGCCATTTTTTTACACGCCGACACAACAAACGAATTTTCTTCGGACAAAACAAAGGAATCAAAATCGCCGGCATCATTTGTTGTGGCCGGCGCAGTATATGTTTGCGAATTATTATCGTTTGCGGTTTTAACCATACGTGGTGTGACATTTGCAACCGCAACGCGCACATTCAAACCGTATTCGTTCGCAACCGCATTTAATATATGTGAGTATGTATTTTTAACAAAATCGGCGGTAAATTGATTCGGTGCATTGAACAATAATTCAGAATCAGACACAACTATATCAAGTGGCGCAATCCAAGAAGTAAAACAGGCCGCATCCATTTTGTCCGCAATATCCGCACGTATTGCATCCACCGAAACCTGTTTATTAAGAATTGCCACCTGCATGCCGTTTCTCCTTTCCTTCCTTTCAAAGAGTTTCCTGCAAAGTCCCACGCGAAGTATGCAAAAGCCACCCGCATAAAAACGTCAAATTCTACCTTTCCTTGTTTATTTGACGCCTTTTTATGTTCCCTACACTCTACCCTCTGCCTATATTGTTAACCTTCTTCTAACCGATATTGTTAATTTACGAACCAACCTTTCTATGGTCGATAATGTATAAGATTGATTTCTGTTTGCAACCAAATCTTAACCAATTTTTTGAAATTTATTTTTTGACACGATTCGTTTTTTTCCCCGTTTCCCGCGCTTTGTATATACACTGTATAGACATAATTTTTTCTATCGACGAACATATCCATTATCTTGTTTTTCAACTAAACCTTGCAATTCCAAAATTACAAGTTCGCGTTTAATTTCCGAAATACTTTTTCCGACAATTTCTGCCAATACAGATTCTGATAGTGGAACCGTTCCGATTTTATCCAAAATTTCATTTTCCGATTCGGATTTTTTTTCATTTTTCTGCGCGCGATTATCGTCCGCAAAGAAATCTGATACACCTTGGCATAAAATTGCGGCGCCCGACCGAATCAGTGAATTTGGCCCTGCGCCCCGTGAATCCGCCGGATGCGACGGCACCGCATAAACATCGCGGCCATATTCACGCGCAAATTCGGCGGTTTTCATACTGCCCGATTTCAAATCGGCCTCGGACAATATCAATTTCTCACCAATTCCGGCAATGATTCGATTTCGCTGCATAAAATTCGTTCCCTTTGGCACGAATCCGATTGGCATATCACTTACCACCGCCCCGCGTTCCAAGATTTCGTAATAAAGCGATTCATTCTCCGTCGGCCATATATAATCCACCCCACCGGCCAACACCGCAACAGTATTCGTATTTCCGCGCGCGCGCAGTGCGCCAATATGCGCCGCCGAATCGGTTCCAATCGCCATACCCGACACAACACATATATTATGATCCGCGAAAGCCGTCGCCATATTCGCCACGAAATTCATTCCCGTCGCCGTCGCATGCCGTGTTCCAACCATCGCAACCGATTCGTGACAAAGTGTTTCAATATTTCCACGCACGGTTAAAATCGGCGGATGGTTTTTTACACGCCGCAACGCATTTGGATAATATTCATCTGTATCAAAGACGAACTTTATATCCATACGCGCCGCCGCATCAATTTCGCGCATAACCGCGTCGCGCAATTCCGCCGACGGGTTCAGTGATTCAGTCACCGCATCCACCGCCCCAAAACGCGCAAGCAATTTTTCATACGCAACCGGCCCAATCCCCGGTGACCGCAGAATCAAAAGATGCTTAAACAAATCGTCCATACCGCACATAGTATACATTTTGTCACAAATCACAAGAAAAAACACCCATGCGGGTGTTTATATATTCATATTTATGACCAAACCCTACAACGCCAACAATTGGTTGTAATCGAATTCGTCGCACTTGCTGTATGTGCCACTTGTTTTCGATTTATAATCGTCACAGGCCTTTTTGAACTCACGCAATTCGGTCATAAATTTATCATAACGCGAATCTTTTTTGTTTTTCATGGTCAAAAGCTGCGACCGCAACAACTGCGTCTGGTCTAACTTCTTATTCCTTTGCCCTTGGACCTTGCCGCCAATAAGTTCATTTCCAAAAAGTTCCATGGCCCCAACACCAACCGCGGCACCACCAACCGCGCCACCAACGGTTGCCCATGTCCGGCCGGTCTTTTTCGCATCTAAAATCCGTTGGCGCAACAATTCTTCATCAACCCACGAACCACAGTTTATATTATATCCCCACTGGAAATATTTGCTTGGGAAATCCGACATATTCACGCGCGCATCCGTTGACCTCAAATCAACCTTCACAAAGCAAACATTATTTTCGGGATTATCCAAATCTTCCTGCATCATGGCATAATTTGCCGTATTACTATACTTCGACGCCCAAACGAAAGTGTTTCCAATTCCGATATTATTATTCAAACACGCCGCCCTTTCCGCATCACGATTATCTTTTTCTACGTCGGCCGCCGGATAGGATGGCTTTATATCATCGGCCTTGATACTGGGCGAACGGGGTTCCGTACTAATCGACACATCCGGCATAGTAATTTGATTTTTCGACGCGACAATCGCCCTGTCCTGCGCGGGTGCAAGACGACTTGCAACCATGCTGGTTGCGCCAACACGCGGGTCACGCACGTCCGCCATCGCAAGACACGGCACGACCAAAAGCGGCATGAACAACAAAGTTTTCATTTGCAAAATCTCCCTCTTTAACACCTGCCATTATATCACAAAATCGGTCAAAAATAAAGCGCAAATAGTTTTATTTCTTCCACCGCCAGGTGATTTTCGATTCGGTGCCACCGACCAAGCGTCCAATATTTTCCAAATGCCGATAGAGGCAAAGCAGCCCCATCGCCAAAAACGCAAAACCTACGCCCATCGAAATTGAAAAACCCAACACCGGCGCAAGGCAAAATACAACTATCGCCCCCAGTGACGAATACCCGAACCCAAGCGCGACAATCAACCACTCTATTCCGCAAACCACAAACATCAACGGATTCACCGCCAAAAAAATCCCAA
Organism: uncultured Pseudomonadota bacterium; assembly: GCA_937885575.1. GTDB lineage: Bacteria > Pseudomonadota > Alphaproteobacteria > Rs-D84 > Rs-D84 > Enterousia. The sequence continues at coordinate 26,772 of CALABO010000028.1, forward strand.
ACAGGCACGACACACCCTTGCCCCCATGAAACCACAGCCACACCGGAAAGCAGTGTCCAACCATCGCCGCAAACCCACACCACGCACCAAAAGTCGCCCCCAAAAGCGCGTTTCCAATTAAAACCGCGGCGATTGCCTTGGCCATATCCAGCACCCAAACAATAATAGCAAGCCGCAATCCACCCGCCCGCAGCGCGTTTGTTGCGCCGGTATTACCACTGCCGATGCGCCGCAAATCACCATAGCCCAAAATCCGTGAAATTATCAAACCGCACGGAATACTGCCCAACAAATAGGCAACCAGAATACCAATAATATATAACATCGTTATTTTTCCTTGATTTTATCTTTGTTTTCTATAAAATATACCAGAAAACCAAAATAAATAAAAGGAAAATAAAGTGGCAAACCACAAATCATCTAAAAAAAGAATCTTGGTGACTGCGAAGAAAAACGCGGTAAACACCGCCCGGCGCAGTGCCGTTAAAACCGAAACCAAAAAGGCCATTCGTGCCATCGCATCTGGGGACAAGGCCGCCGCGGTCACCGCGGTGCGCAGTGCCGAAAGCAAAATGATGAAGGCCGCCGGCAAAACAATGCCAAAAAAACGCGCATCGCGCAAGGTTTCGCGTTTAACACGCGCCGCCGCAAAATTGGCCTAAATCCCCTTCACCGTGTGAAGGGGGGGACCGCGGAACGCGGTGGGGTAGTTCCGGGCGTGCATTTCTGCACGCCGTTTATTCGTGGTAATTGTAAAAAAAAGACCGTCGTTTGACGGTCTTTTGATTTTAATTCAATGGCGCGCCCCAGTGTTGCTGTATCGTTCGTTCCGCATCCATCGGGCTAACCAACACTTGCGGTGTCAAAATCACGACCAACACATCGCGGGTTGATGCCGTTTCACGCGACCCCGACAGCAACATAAAGTCCGGATCACCAATTCCATAGCGCGTGTCATTATTCGATTGCTTTTCAAACCCGGACACAACCAGCATCTGACCAGATTCCATAATAACTTCCTGCATGAAACTGCGTTCTTCAACCTCTGGCAATTGCAGCGTCACTTCGCCAATCGTCTGGCTTGCCATCTTCAACAATTCACGCACCGACATACGGAACAGCAACAAGATTTTCCCATTTTCCAAAATGTTCGGCAACAGTTGCATTGAAAACCCGGTTTCCAAACTGTCTTGGTCAACGGTACTGGATTCGACGGTCGTAAAGTTCCGCGATTCGAACCGTTTGATGTAACCGGTGCTCTTGGTATTATTGACCGGCGCAACACGATTATTACGCGTCGTCACACCAACATTCGTGACCAACGAAACTTTGCCCTGCTTTGCCAACGCCTGAATCAATGCGGTACTGCCCGCGATGCCGGAAAGCGAACCATTATTTATTTGGTCATTGGTATATGCGCCCGAAACCGTCGAACCATTTTCCAAATGCGTTGCCCCGGTCAGGCCCGACAATTCATTCGACAAGACCGCAATGTTGATGGCACTGGCCTCTGGGGACGAGAAATTATTCTTTGGATTCGCAACGATGTTAAGTCCGGTCGCCGCATTTATCGCCGCCGCCAAATTCAAGCCAAAACCCGAATCATTTGCAATTGAAACCTGAAGCACCTTTACATCAATCGTCACCAATTGCGACAGACGTTTATTCTGACGCGCGATATAATCACCAACACGTGCCAACACCGATGGCGGCGCGGTCACGGTTATGGTTCCCAAACTGCGCGACACGGTAAAGTTCGCATTTTCGGCCTTGCCGATAATTGATGAAATTGTACTTTCAACCTCTTCCCATTCCTTTAATGTTGTTTCCAAATAGACCTGATTCCCGTCGTCCGTTTGCACCGAAGATTGATAGGATATATCGGTTCCCAACGCATACAATGTAAATGTCTTGGTTTCTGTTTCATAGAACACAATCGCCGTCTTGTCATAATACCAGAGCAAGTCCAAATCAGTCGCAACCTGGGACAAGAGGCCCGACAATTTCCCGGTATATGCAACATTCATCGTCCGTTTTAATTTATCAGATGCAATCTGGCTATCAATTTTTACCGGTATGCGGGTAATAGAATTAATGTTATTCGCCAAGACCTGTAACGTCACGGGTTCATTCAGCAAAATTGTAACCCCGGTATCGGTTTCAAATTGTTTTGGCAAATCGTTTTTGTGTTCCAACAGCATCGATTTTCCGCCAAGCCACACACCTTCGGACATGGAAACGGTATCGCCACTTGCGACCTTGGCCCGCGGATTTTTCGCCATTTCAAAAGCATCATAAACATTCACGAAATCTTTATCCACTGTCGCGGCAACCTTGGCCGAATTCTGCATCGCGCAACCCGCGGCCACGACAAAAATCAAAAGTGCAACAAAAAATTTGAACGCCTTTAACATGTGTATCTCCCTGCAATTTTATATTTAATCTTCGGTTGTCGATATTACCAAAACACGATTCCCCTTGTAAAACTTTGCGTACGGCACCGGTATCGCACGACCGAAATTACGCACCACCGCAGACGCGACATCAACAAAGCGCCCTTTGAACACGGCACTTGCCTCTATCGGATATTCGCGCGATGTCGTCCAAACCAAATCCCAACCTTCTTTATCACACCAAGATTGTAAAACTTCGCGCAACGTCTGACCACTGGCCACGACCCAAGAACGAACCTGGTCCTGCAGACTCACCGGTGGTTCCGCATCCGCCGACAAATCGACAACCATTTCCGAACCTTCGGAAACAAGCATTGTATCTTGGCCCGGTGCTATATTATTCACAACACTAACCACGCCATTACTGTCAACGGTTATAACACCACCACCGGTAACAATATCGCCACTTGCCGTGCGTTCAACCAAACCATTTCGCGCCAAATACGCATCATACCCATCGGCATAGCGAACACATTTTTTCCCGCCACTGCGCGACACCGCCAAAACATTTCCACCATCGTCTTCCAACACTTCGCGTTGCAACAGTGGCATTTCCGCACCATTTACACATTCACTATCAAACCCGGTTGGAATCGGCACACCATGCAACATATTTGCACCACCAGACCAACCCGAACCATCACGCGCACCCAAATTGAAATTATTTTCCACAACCAAATCATCACCAACCTTTGACACAATCTTTATATTATCAGATTGTTTCTTTTTAGAACAAACACCATCGGCACAGGAAACGGTTGTATCCGCCTCAGATCCAATCGGCCACGCCGGAATAGCAACCGGCTGTACCGGCATTGGCTGCGGTTGGTATTCAACCTGTTGATATTCGTATGTCTGTTCTTGATATGGTTGTTGTTCATAATAAACTTCCCGATATTGAACCGGCTGTTGATATTGTTCCACATAATAATTATTATTCTGTGCGGCGTAATTTTCCCTATCGTCACGATCCTCCGTGTAAAACACCTCTGACGTCACAACCTGTTCAAGGGCAATCGCCGCAAAGCAATAGCCAGCGGCGGTTGCAAGCATAGCAGCAATTAGAATTTTGCGAAACATAAAACCTTCCTTTCCTTACAATTTTCCTTTCTTCTATGGTCCATTATAACAATTTGACCGAATCTGTGCAAGACCTAAAAATGCATTTAGCGAACCTTTTTGAAATTATTTTACATAAACCCGCGCGAATCGGAAAAAGTGTGTTATACTTTATGTGTTGAACCAAGGGGAAAGAAATGGATTATACGCTAATATCAGTATGTTTTGGAATCTTGGGTGTTATATGTTTGACCGCAATGGTGATGATTGTCATCGCCAATCGACATATCGATGCACTTACAAAAAACACTTCTTATATCCAAGACATGATTATCAAAATGCAGAATACATTAAAAAACAAATCTGCAACAAATGCGGTCGCGGAACACGCCGAAATGATATACCAAGATTTATTACAAAATCTTATTCCAATCTTGGCCGCATTGGACATAATGCCACGCAACACATCGGAACACCCGTTGTGGCGCACGCTTGGTGGATTGCTTGACGAATACGCGAAGAACCCTTTTGTAATGGAAAAATTGCGCCGTGCAATAAAACTTGATTCAAATATTAAACGCAGCGTATCAAATTATATGTCGCGCGCCGAAAACTTATTGGAAAACCTGAATGCGACCGAACCCGATGGAATTCTGGCAACAACTTTCCTTAACGGCCTTCTTGGACAATCACTAACATTTTTTACCCAGGGTTATCAACTTGCAATGGCGGACAACGAAATTAAATGACGAAACTTTCAACCAAAATTATTTGCGAAATATCAAATCGCCGCGGCGAACCAACGTGGCTGACGGAATGGCGATTATCTGCATTTGACGCATGGCAAAAAATGACCGAACCGCATTGGGGGGAAATAGATTATACACCAATAGATTACGACACATTAAATTATTATAACGCACCCACGCCGATTGATAACAGCGACCTTAAAAGCACATACGATAAAATGGGCCTGCCGGAATCCGAACAACGCGCATTACTTGGCATGGCGACCGACACAGTAATCGACAGTGAATCTGTCCACACATCATATACGGCGGAACTTGCGTCACGTGGAATAATTTTCCTGCCGTTTTCGCGCGCGGTTTTGGAATATCCCGATATGGTTAGAAAATACCTTGGCACGGTCGTTCCACCAACAGACAATTTTTTCGCGGCATTAAATTCCGCCGTTTTTTCCGATGGCACATTTGTTTATATTCCACCACACACCGAATGCCCAATTGATTTGGCAAGTTATTTTAGAATTGAAACCGCAAAAATCGGACAATTCGAACGCACACTTATTATCGCGGACACCGGTTCAAAACTTAGTTATATGGAGGGCTGCAGTGCCCCACGCCGCCCAAACCATCAATTGCACAGCGGCATTGTTGAAATAATTGTTCATGACAATGCGCATGTAAAATATGCAACCGTTCAAAACTGGCACGCGGGCGACGCCCCAAGACGCGGCGCATACAACAACACCGGAATATTAAATTTTGTAACCAAGCGCGGAAAATGCTACGACAACGCGCGACTTGATTGGACACAATTCGAAGTTGGTTCCGCCATGACATGGAAATATCCATCAACGATTTTATATGGCAACGGTTCCGCAAGTGATTTTTATTCACTAAGCATAACGCGCAAAGGCCAGCAATCAGATACCGGAACAAAAATGCTGCACATTGGCGATAATACCACATCTAATATATTATCATACGGTGTCGCACTTGATTGGTCACGCCAAACATTCCGCAGTTTGGTAAGTTTTTCGGGGCACGGTGGAAAAAACGCATCAAAGTGCGACACGCGAATTATCGGCAATGACGCAACAACAAACGCCCTGCCCGACATAGTTTATGAAAACGGCGACAATGTCCAAACGCACGAGGCATCAACCGGTTCAATTGACGCGGCACAGTTAAATTACCTGAATATGGCGGGCATTGATACGGACACCGCAACGGCGCTTATTATCGGATCTATGGCAACACCGATACTGTCGCGATTACCAATGGAGTTTTTGGTTGAATCACGGCAACTTATTCAAATGGCACTTTCCAATGCCAATGGGGGAATAAAATGATACTTGAAATAAAAAACCTTTGCGTATCCTTTGACGGGAAAAAATTATTATCAGACATAAATATGGATGTTGAATATGGTGCGCGACATTTAATCCGCGGCCACAATGGTTCGGGAAAATCAACACTTGTTGGCACAATATCCGGCGACCCAACATATAAAATAGATGGCGGCAAAATCATTTTCGATGGTCGCGACATAACAAACGAAAATGCAACCGCACGTGCATTGATGGGCATATTCACCGGCGCACAAAATGTTCCCGAAATCCCGGGCCTTACCATCACCAGTTTTCTTAAACATTCCGCATCCGCACATCATCATTTTGAAACGGGTCGTGATTTACCCATGTCGGAATTTATCGAAAACCTTGAAACCGCACGCGACATATTAAACATACCACGCGAATGGTTGAATCGTTCGGTAAACGTCGGATTTTCCGGCGGCGAAAGGAAACGCATAATGTTATTGCGATTATTGCTAACCAATCCGAAACTTGCAATTTTGGATGAACCGGATTCCGGCGCGGACGCGACAACCCAGACACAAATCGCGGACGTAATAAAATCTATGTCCGACACAACATTTATATTCATCAGTCACCAAGAAAAATTTACAGATTTAATATCACCAACACATACAACCACTTTATCAAATGGCAAAATTGTGATAGAATAATATGAACAAAAAGGTGTCGCCCATGAACGGACTTATTTTATTTGCCGCATTTATATTCATATTGTGGATTGGCAGTTCGATTTTTATCCCATTACTTGTCGCAACATTTTTGTGGTATTTGATAAACGCGACGGCAACATACTATCGCAAACTTTTTCCCAAATGCGAAGAAGGCCGGTGCACCATTTCCAAACGATTATTTAATTTGCTATCAACACTTTTATCCATCGCAACATTTGTTGGGTTGATATATTTGTTCGCAACGCGCGTCCGCCCGATGTTTAGCGAACTGTTATTGTCAATGCCGGAAATTCAGGCAAGTTTGAACGGCCTTTGGAATTACATATCCGACACATTGGACATTGATATAACCTCTGTCGCCTTGCCCAGTATTACATCAATTGTATCCAGCATCGGTTCATCGGTCGCGAAACTTGCAACATCAATGGGTATGGTCATTGTGTATATGATATTTATGTTTGTGGAACAAAGCACATTTCACAAAAAATTTGCCGAACTTTTCCCGAACAAAAGTCACAATAAAAAATTGCGCTATATCATACAAAGCATTGATGAAAATATGAAAAAATATCTGTTTATGAAAACACTTGTTTCCGGGATTACGGGCCTTATCTCTTATGCATGGATGTGGGTGTTGGGACTTGAATTCGCGGGCGTATGGGCATTTGCGATATTTATACTAAGTTATATTCCAACAATCGGTGCAATTATCGGTTGCGGCCTGCCAATATTATTTGCGGCAATATCGGGCGCAACATTAAATGAATTGGTATTGCTTGCCGTCGGGCTAATCGGATTACAAATAGTATTCGGAAACATCATCGAACCAAAACTTACGGGCAAGACATTAAACCTTTCGACACTTGCGATACTTATAAATTTAGTGTTCTGGGGATTGATATGGGGCGTTGCGGGCATGTTTTTCAGTGTCCCCTTACTCGTCGCGGCATTCATAATAACAGCCCAGTTTGATTCCACACGCTGGATAGCAATCTTACTTTCCACCGACGGCAAAATCCCCGACAAAAGCGAAGAGTAATAAAACATAAATACGGGCGCAATGCGCCCGCACACTAACCCTTGCCTCGCTGTAGCGACAGCGAAAGCGGGACTTACACTAACACTTATCACTAACCCCGCTTAATAAGTGCAATTGCGTTTTCCAAAATAACCTTGGCGGCAAATGAATCAAGGCGCGTTTTAATATCATGCCGGCGCACACGCCGACCCAAATAATCCATCGCAATAATAGATGTTAACGCTTCGTCAATAAATGCAATCGGCGTATCAACCAACTTGGAAAGTTCATCGGCAAACGCCCGCACGGCCCGCGTAGTATCCGAATCCGTTCCGTCCGTCCGCAGTGGCAACCCAATAATAATTCCGGAAAAGCCGTCATCTTTGACAAGTTTTTCAACCTTTTTAAGCAAATCCAATTCATTATGTGGCAAAATCGGCGACCGCGGGAACACCAGCGACCACGAAGCATCCGAAACCGCGATACCCGTCCGGCGTGCGCCCCAATCGATTCCCAACAATCGGCCTTTTTTTTCTAATGCCTTGAAATCTGATAAAATCATTGTATAATCACCTTTGCACTTTAATATAGGATGTAAAATGGCGTTTAGCAAGCAACAATTACAGAAATTCGCGGATTTGATAAAAATCGACATTTCCGACGAACAACTTGAAAAAATGAATATCGATTCCGTTATCGAATGGATTGATAAATTGAAACAGATTGACACACGCGGCGTTGAACCAATGCTGTCACCCGCAAGGCACAATTTACCATTGCGTGCGGATGTTGTGACGGACGGCGGTATTCGCGATGCAATTATGGCAAACGCACCCGACAAATCGGGTGTAAGCCGCGGATACTTTGCGGTCCCAAAGGTTATGGATGGGGATTAAAATGACAAGATACAGACATAGAATTATAAACAAAGTTTCCAAACCGATACCGGTACAGTTTGCAATACGTCAATGTTCATGGGACCCTCGTGGTGAAACCGAATGGGTGAATTTACCAAATGGCAGCCCCGTACGAACAAATCATATTATATGGGATTACAGGGCATCCGCATGTTTGCTTCATCTGCAATTTCAGGTGATGGACTTTGGACATAATATTCTCGTTGCTTGTGACGATATCAAATTCGACTGTATGTCCGAAAAGGCGAAAAGACCAACGGAAAACAAAATTCAAACATGCCTGAAACACATGCAGGCCAACAAATGTCCGTATACAAAACTTGCACGATATTTGTTCACGAATCTCCCACCCAAAAAAGACAGGTAGAATAAAAGGATAAAAAATGGCAGATAATGAAACAATTAAATATATACAATTCGCATGTCGGGAAAACATAATCCAAACAGATTCCAACTATGTTATTATAAAAGAAAAAACTGATGGGCGTCCATTTAATCAAACCGGCAATAATGTTCAAATTTCAATACAAACGGCCAAGGATTTATTGACGCCGGAAATAATTGGCACGCCTTGTCTGTCTGGGTTAAGAATCATGTTGACCTATGATAACAAATGCAACCAAATGATTTTGCACTTTGATGATGTAAATTTTGATTGCAACAAAAAGTTACAAAATGAAAAATCCGAACGCGATACCAATATGACCGCATTTGAAAAAATGTGTTACTGCGCAGACCAAATGCGTTGTGGCAAATGTAAATATCCAATCGGTCGCAAGCTTTTCCCAGATGCATACAAGACAAAAGTTTTTCTTGTTGTTCACACCAAAGGCAACGAAAAACCGGAAAAGATAGAACTGGGCACATGGACCGACGGGCAAAAAAATGCTTTCTTGAATAGCATTAGAACCTATACTCCAATCTGCGGCTTGGTTTTAGATGAATGCTATTTCAATGTACATTACGATTCGTCGATAATTAACGCATCTTCATCCGCGCCCATATGCGAATATCACCCAAACCGTCCGACAAACAAACCAGATGAAATGATTATCGAAATTTATCCGGACAATAAAAATCATCCACTTTGCGGTGTATCGACATCACATGGTTGCACGAATTGCTTACGAACCAAACATTGCCCTTCACCTTTAATAGGTGGCATAATCACACCGTTAATACAACAACAAAAATAGGCACAAAAATGATAGATTTAACCATTACCGAAGCATTAAAGAAATTACAATCGCGCGAAATATCCGCGACCGAACTTGCGCGGGCGCACATCGCGCGGATTGAAAAGTACAACCCCGAATTGAACGCGTATATTACGGTCACGGCGGAACGCGCACTGGCGGACGCGGCGGCGACGGATGAACGCATTAAAAACGGAACCGCGCGACCGCTTGACGGGATTCCAATCGCGATGAAGGATTTATTCGCAACGCGCGGTATTCGCACCACGGCGGCGTCGCATATGCTTGAAAACTTTGTCCCCGAATATGAATCAAGCGTTTCACAGAAATTTATTGATGCCGGCACGGTATTGCTTGGTAAATCAAATTTGGATGAATTCGCAATGGGAACATTTTCGAAAACATCGTTCTTTGGTGCACCGGTAAATCCATGGCAACGGGAACGCCGTTTAACCGCCGGCGGTTCATCGGGCGGTTCAACATCCGCCGTCGCGTCGGGTATGGCAATGGGCGCAACCGGCACGGATACGGGCGGTTCAATACGGTTTCCCTGCTCTATCACTGGCCTTGTCGGTATGAAGCCAACATATGGTTTATGTTCGCGTTGGGGTTGCGTTGCATTTGCATCGTCACTTGATACACCGGGCCCAATTGCGCGAACGGTTGATGATGCGGCACTGTTGCTTTCGGCGATGGCGGGACATGATCCAAAAGATTCCACAAGTGCGGATTTCAAATTAAATATGCCCCCCCCGTTGCAACCAATTTTGGGTGACGGGAAAAAATTACGCGTTGGTGTTATCCGCGAATTGGGCGATGTCAAAATTTCCGACGATATGAAAACGCTGTTTGAAAAAAGAATTGCAGATTTGAAATCAATCGGTGCGGAAATAATCGAAGTTTCAATTCCAAACATTTTGGATGCACTCGCCGCATATTACATAATCGCCCCGGCCGAGGCATCATCCAACCTTGCCCGATATGACGGTGTGCGATATGGCCTGCGTGTGGAGGGTTCCGACATTTACGACACATATAAAAAGACACGCGCCGCCGGTTTCGGTGACGAGGTTAAACGCCGTATGATTATCGGCACCGCGGTATTGTCATCTGAATCATACGATGTTTATTTTATGCAGGCCGCACGTGTTCGCCGCATGATTGCGGACGCATTCGACCGCGCATTTGAAAGTTGCGATTTAATCGTTTGCCCGTCGGGTGCGGGAACGGCGCGACCGGTGGATTCCGATATGACACCACTTGAATATTATGCGTTGGATTTATTTACGGTCGCGATGAATTTGGCGGGCGTGCCGGCGGTTTCTGTGCCGGCGGGTTTGGCGACGGACGGTTTGCCATTGGGCGTACAAGTCGTAGGTCCAATGTTTGACGATGTTCGCGTGTTGCAACTGGCCAAACATATCGAACAGTTTGCGAATGTCGATAACCGTCCAACAAAGATAATGGGGGAATAAAAAATGGTGGCCAGAAGTGGAATCGAACCACTGACACAGGGATTTTCAGTCCCTTGCTCTACCAACTGAGCTATCTGGCCATCCGCGAGGGTTATAATAAAATACAAAAAACAAAAAAGCAAGGAAAAAGAAAATGTTTACGATAAAAGGCAAAACGGGCGATTGGGAAGTGGTTGTTGGATTAGAAACTCATATAGAGGTTCTGTCCAAAAGTAAGATTTTCAGTGGCGCATCAGCGGACTATAACCCGACCATTGCCCCCAACACCCAGGTTTCCATGGTCGATGTCGCCATGCCGGGTATGTTGCCGGTTTTAAACGAATACTGTGTGGACCAGGCGATTAAATTCGGCCTGGGCATCAATGCGGAAATTTCGCATAAAAGTTGTTTTGCCCGTAAACAGTATTTTTATCCCGACCTGCCCCAGGGGTATCAGATTTCACAACCCGCCGATCAACCGCCGGTTGTCGGCCGTGGGTGGATTGAAATTATTGGTGACGACGGGAATCCAAAAAAAATTCTGATTGAACGTGCCCATTTGGAACAAGACGCCGGGAAATTAAAACACGATGTTCATCCAACAAAATCTTTCGCGGATTATAATCGCACTGGTGTCGCGTTGCTTGAAATTGTCACTTTCTTGGACGTGAAAAATTCAGAAAACAATTCCTTTATCACGTCACCCGACGAAGCGGAAAAATACCTGCGTCAAATTCGCGAAATCGCACGCGCACTGGGCGTGTCGCACGCGAATATGGAGGAAGGTTCCATGCGCGCGGACGTCAATGTTTCTGTGCGACCCGTCGGCGCGAAATATTTTAACGAACGTTGCGAAATCAAAAATATGGTGTCGTTCAAATTTATCAAAAACGCCATTGAATACGAAGCCAAACGTCAAATTGAAATCCTTGAAAACGGCGGAAAAATCGACCGTTGCACAATGCGTTATAATCAAGGCGACGGCACAACAACCGTCATGCGCAGCAAGGAAGACGCATTGGATTACCGGTATTTCCCGGACCCGGATTTGTTGCCACTGGTTATCACGGACGAACAAATCGAACGCATACGGGGCACAATGCCGGAATTGCCGGCGGCGACGCGCGCGCGCTATATCGAAAAATTGGGACTTGCGGAATACGATGCCGCACGCCTTACCGAAACGGTTGATATTTCACACTGGTTCGATGCGGCGGTGGCGGGCAAAACCGAACGCGCCAAGGGCGTTGCAAATTGGATGATTTCCGAACTGTTCGCGCACCCGGAAAACTATGACATAACAAATGAAAAATCGGGCATGGTTGATGGTATGCGAATTATCACACCAACCGATTTGGCGGAATTGGTCGATATGGTCGCGGCGAACGAAATCAACGGTAAACAGGCCAAAGACATATTTATCAAAATGCTTGACGGCGAATCGGGCACACCACGCGAAATTGCCGACAAATTCGGGATGAAGCAAATCACCGACACATCCGCGATTGAAAAAATCGTCGACGAAGTTATCGCCAACAACGCGCCCCAGGTTGAACAATATAAATCTGGCAAGGTTGGATTGCTTGGGTTCTTTGTCGGAAATGTTATGAAGGCATCCGCCGGCAAGGCAAATCCCGCGGTCGTAAATGAAATTTTGAAAAAGAAATTGGGATAAATTATGGACAATGTAATCGTTTATGTTGGTTCTGGATTTAATCCGACCGAATTTCAAAAGATTATGTATACACTGCGTAGACGCAATATAATGGTCACAGCCGACCGTGCATGTGCAACGCTTGTTTTATTACCGGATGATTCTATGGATGTTGACAAATTATTACAAGAACAACTGCCAACACCAGTACACATATTTCGAATCATGCAACACGTTGAAGTAACAATTCCAACACCAAAACGCAAAAAGCAAAGATTCATAAAAGCCAATTCAACAAAGCTATACAACAACCAACAAAATTATAAACAAAGATTTTTAACAAGAACAAAATGTAAATAAAAACCAAAAGGAAATGAAAATGAGTACTATGAAAGTAGTAACAATGAAACATGATATAATACTTGGTCAACAACAGGACACCGTTGTCATATCTGTTCCGAAATATAAAATCAATCGGGCAAAAACAAATCAAAAACCAACCACACAGAACCCGACACAATCGGTTGAATATAACCGTTTACACCGCCCCAAAGTCAACTCAATGACAGCAGAAAACCAAGATACAGAAAGAAAAGAACCCCAAGAAGTCGCCACTATTGCCACGACAAAAGAAGCAACAACAATAATTACAAAAAGGAAACCAAAACATACCCGTATGCGGCCAGCAACAGACAGACGTGCCGTTAACCAAATATTGGCACAAATGCGCAATTCGAATATTTATCCGAACGGCATAATCTATACTCGCAACGTAGACCTTTCCAAAAGCTATAACTTGACGAGCTACCTTCGGTACGTTGGCGATTACTCTATTGATGCCTATAATTTATCGGCAACAGATACACAGCAGAGATTTACCCCGTCTTGGCAAATAGAAATGCGCAATGCTATACGTGAATTAGAAGATGCCAAAAAGCGTTTGAAAGCCGGAACCATGTACCAAGAAGATGTTGATGCATTGCAACAAAAACTTGACCAATTGATAGCCCGCCACCAATCTAATCAAGGAACTGATTACAGAGATCAAATGCGGGCCGATAGCAGACGTGCAAAAAGAATAATGCGCGAAACACAAAACGAACAACTTTCACCCGAGGATCTTTATGAACCCAAAGTAATAGAGGACGATACTACAGTAGATAATACATGTGCAACACCTGACGTTTTCCCAGAAGAGTTACAACAATGGGTGCAACAAATACGGGCACAAACACAAGTCGATGAGCAAAAGCAACGTTTCGTTGACTGTGCCCGTTCTCTCTATTATTCAGGGAAATAAAAAACACAATGAAAAAATACTTTATTAAAACTTTTGGTTGTCAGATGAACGTGTACGACAGTTGGCGCATCGCCGCCATGCTGAATGCGCGCGGAATGACGGCAACCAAAAGTGTTGCCGACGCGGACATAATAATACTAAACACTTGTTCCGTCCGTGAAAAGGCAACAAATAAAGTATTTTCCGAACTGGGGCGCGTGCGCGATGCAAAAAAGCCGGACGCAATTTTCGGCATTGTTGGTTGTGTCGCGCGTGAGGTTGGCGCCGCCGCATTTCATCGAATCCCCGAATTAAATTTTGTTTTGGGTCCGCAAAGTTATCATCGGTTGCCAGAAATTTTATCCGACCCGGATACAAAATTGTTAAACATCGATTTAACCGGACTTGAAAAATTCGATGAATTGCCACAAATGACAACCGCGCCAACCGTGTCTTATATTCCAATTCAGGAAGGTTGCAATCATTGTTGTACATATTGCATTGTGCCGTACACACGCGGGCACGAAATTTCACGCGCATTCGATGATGTTATGCGTGACACATTGCATGCGGCGAAAACCGGCGCAGTGGAAATTTGTTTCCTTGGGCAAAATGTGAATGGATATAAATACACCGATGAAAACGGCAAAATTTTCCGTCTTTCTGATTTAATACGTGCAACCGCAAAAATCCCAGAAATCCAACGTATACGCTTTACATCCAGTTATCCAACAGAAATGACAGATGACCTTATTCAAATGTTTGCAACCGAACCAAAACTGTTGCCATTTTTGAATATGCCGATTCAAAGTGGGTCGCCCGATGTGTTGCGCCGTATGAATCGCCCATACAGTTTAGATTCATATTTGGACATTATAAATAAACTGCACGCCGCCCGCGCGGACATCCAGATTTCAAGTGATTTTATTGTTGGGTTCCCCGGCGAAACGGATGACGATTTTAACCAAACATTGGAAATTGCGCGCCGCGTTCGCTATATAAATTCTTATTCGTTTAAGTATTCGCCACGCCCGCATACGGCGGCGGCACAGATGCCCGATCAGGTTCCCGAAAAAACTAAACGCGAACGACTTAGCATTTTGGACAACACGCTAAACGAAATCCAACGTGAATTTAATGAAACATGTGTTGGCAAAACGCTGACCTGCCTGTACGAAGGCGCCGACAAAACGGGAAAACATTTACTCTATCGCACGCCATATATGCAACAATGTATTGTCGCACAAACGGACACACCACAACAAATGGCGAACATAGAAATCACCGTGGCAAATCGCGCATCACTGCGCGGGAAAATTGTTGATTAAAATGCGAACTTTGCGTCGAGTGAAACCCGATAAGACAAACCCAAATCATCGTTCAAAATTCCAAACTGCAAACGCCCACCAACACCGTCAACGACAGACATTATATCGGTATAAATCGAACCATAGATATCGCCGTTCGTCTGACCAACCGCACTAATTCCGAATGCATATCGGTTTCCATCAACGGTCGTTTCTTTATCGATATTTACCCCGAACCGCATATTCACATCGGTATCTGAAAAATTCGAAACATGTGCATAGTCAAACCGCGCACCAATAAACGGCGTTAAATCAAATTCATCAAGCACCCGAAACACGATTCCACCGTCGGCAATTCCCGCGCCCGAAAGTCCACCGGGATTTTTCACACCACGCGTCCCATCAAAAATTTCTATATCACTAAACTTTGCGGCCGAAACCGTCCCGATTGCCCGCGCATAGAAATCAGAATCTTTATACATCGCGCCAAAATTCGCACCATATATCATCGCATTGAAATTATCCAGTTCGCCATCATAATCCATCCGCCCCGCATAGGCACCAAACTTTGCAACCAAGTTTTTGGCGACACGCCCCGAAACACCGGCCCCACCGCCCAGCACGGAAAAATCGCCCGAATAAATATAAAACGGTTCTGCAACAATTCCGAACGCCAAATCATGAATATGGTCGCCAAGCATAAACGTATTAAATGACCGCACCGGGTCCAACAACTTTATCGGATTCGTCCGCATTGAATTCGACAGCACATCACGCAGGCCCGCCCGACTGCGCGCGGCATCAAGCGCACCCAGCAATTCATCATCCGGATTTTCATCACGCAAATCGTCCAGCCAATCACCCAATTCATTTTCGAAAACGATTCCATAATTTGTTTGTCGCGCAAAGCGGGCATATAGACGACTGCCATCCAAATCCGCATAGGGCGCGAACATTGAATCAACATCAATGAAGTCCGCACCACCAAAATTATCGTTGGCATTTGGCACCACGATTCCCGATAATATCGGCTGCGTTTCGTCCCAGTTTTCATTCCACCCATGAATAATAAAAGACACCGAATTTGTGGAATCTCCACCCGCCCCGGGGTTGAATTCTATGGCCGGATGCTCACCAATCGCCCCGATATCCAAAATAACATTTTGCCCTGTTAAAACGATACGCCCAGCATCACCCGCGGCCGCGATTACATCGATCAAACTAATCGCATCCGTATTTTCCACGGAAACGGTGTGTCCCGACAAATTCGGAATCAAATTCAAATCCCCATTTCCGGTAATAATCTGATAAATATTTGATGACACACAATTCACACAAGAAATAGGATTTATTATTTTACCGTAATTCTGAATTGTGACAAGAATGCCCCCTGTAACAGTTATCGTTCCTCCTATCACACCATGATTTATAATTGTTGTATCAGAACTTGAAGAATCCAAACTAATATCCCCATACGGATTGTTTTCGCCGTATGTACTACTTATCTCTAACGCCCACGCATCAACGGCAACAAAGCACAAGGCAAAATAACAAAGGAATTTTATCACATTTCTCATGCCCACAATTTTATCATATGGGACAAGTTTCTTAAAGTGAAAAATAATTTTATGATTTAATGATACACGCCTTATTTCGCTATGATGATAGCGAAAGCAGATTTACCTCGCTGTAGCGACAGCGAAAGCGGAACGGTGCGGCACTCAAATTTTTTAAGCCCACGCTTCATTGCGTGGGCTTAAAAAATTTGGTGGTGGGCGCATGGGGATTGCACATCCCCATCCGTCACATACAATGTTCCGTGATGGGGCCCCTTCCACTCGCAACGGTTTCGCTGCGTTACACTTGCAAAACCGGCTATCGTGTCGAACCCCTTGGGGTTCTCGTCCAATTTGTCCAAACCAAAATTAAATCCGGCACTTGGCCGGATTGAATTTTGGTGGGCGCATGGGGACTCGAACCCCAGACCCACTGATTAAGAGTCAGTTGCTCTACCAACTGAGCTATGCACCCATGGGTCAGAAAACCTTTATGACCCGCCAATTATATAATCTTTTTATAAAAATGCAAGTTTTTATCGCACGCCCCCAAATCCCACAAAGGTATCCATACCTATGCAAAGTGGCGCGCCCCCATGTTATCATTATAAATGTCAACGGGTGCATAACGCACCCAAAAAAACAAAAAGGAGAAAAAATGAAAAAAGTTGCTATCCCTGTTTTGGCCGCGGTCATCGCATGTCCTGCTATGGCGGGTCAATATCACCACGAATCGTTCTGGGATTCGTTGGACCCGTATATCGCGCTGCGTGTTGGTGCGGGTTATACGAACCTGAACTATCGGTTTGACGGATACAAAGAATCACTTAGTGACCAAGAAATGCACGCCCGTGCCGCACTTGGTTTATCCATGTATTGCCACAGGGCGCGAACCGAAATCGAATGGTCAATGCTAACCAAATTAAAAGACGACAACACCTTTGGCGATTCCCAGGTAAATGTTGATACAAAATTGAACACATTGTTGATGAACGCATATATGGACTTTGGCGACTATGAAATTATACGTCCGTTCATCGGGCTTGGTGCCGGTGTCGCGTTCGTAAGTCAAACACGCGATGTCGCGGGTGTTGGTTCAACCAAAGACGACCCAACAAAGTTTTCCGCGATGGGCGCATTGGGCGTGACATTTGATTGGCGCATTTTTGCGGTTGACCTTGCGTTCCGCTATACCTACGCAGATGTCAATTCCGGCATTCATAATTTCGCCGGCGACATTGGCATGCGCTATATGTTCTAATTCGTTTGTTCATAACGCACATCAATTCCCCGCACCCGCGGGGAATTTTTCCATAGGGAATCATACCTGACGAAAAAAGAAACAAAATAAAATATAATTTCATTGTCACAACCAAAGGGAGTAAAAAATGACAAACATCTTAAAAAAAGTATCAACCGTCACATTAACACTTGCCGCGACCGCATTACTTGCGGCATGTTCAAACACTTGCGGTGGCCATCATCGCATGGACACGGCGAAAAAACATCACCGTGATTACGGCACACACCAACCGGTCATGGTGTACGAAGCCGAAGCCGTCGAAGTTGTCGAAATGCAACCGATGGCACGTCAAGGCATGAAGGCGCAAATGTACACACGCAACGGCACCGGCGGCACATCACCAATGGGATATGTCAAATTCAAACAAGATGACGGTTGCGTAAAAATGATGGTTGATTTAACCGACCTGCGCCCAGGCAAAGATTACAAAATGAAAATCTATCAATGTGGCGATTGCGGCGACTTTAACTGCTGTGAATCAAGAGGTATGGATTTGAATTTGCCAACGGTATCTGTGTCCGAACCGGGGCGTTTTACCAAGACATATAAAATCAACGACCTTGATTGTTCCGATTTGAAAAATGCCAAGGTTGTTTTAACACGTGACGGTGGGTACCAGGCATCATGGGGCCGGGTTCAACCGATAATGAAATAACAGAAAACAAAAACACAATCCGCCGACACAATCGGCGGTTTTATTTTTTCAAATAATTTATCGGATTGTGCGCTTTGGTTCCGTTGCGAATTTCAAAGTGCAATTGCGGCACCGAAACTTTACCTGTTTGACCAACCGTTCCGATTTTTTGACCAACACTAACGCGCGCACCACGCCGCACCGACATAGAATTCAAATGCGCATAAACCGTCATCCACCCATCACTGTGTTGAATGATAATAAGGTTGCCCATACCACGAACTTCGTTCCCTGCATACGCAACAACACCATTTTCCGCCGCGGAAACCGTTGAATCAAACGCCGCCGATATATTGATTCCGTCGTTATACAGCCCCCCATCTTTCGCACCAAAATTCGACAAAATTTTTCCACGCACAGGCCAAGAAAACTTGCTTGACGATCGCGCTGCAATTTTTGGCGTTTCCGTTTTTTTAGTTTCCGTTTTTGCGGGCGCAACTTTTTTCTCTGTTGTTTTTTTATCAGTGGTCTTTTTCGTTTCGGCTACTTTTTTCTGATTCGTTTTTTCCGTTGTTTTTTGCGCGGGCTTTGTTTGCGTTTTCGTTTCGGATTTTGTTTTATTTTCGGTTTTCGCCTGCGACTTTATTTCCTGCTCTTTCGGTTTAGTTTCTGTTTTGGGTTTTGCTTTCGCCGGTTCAACTTTCGGCGTCACATCTTTTTTTACCGGCACGCGTTCCGCCAAATCCGGCACACGCAAACTGTCACCCACGCGCAACGCAAACGGCGCGGACAAATTATTCATCACCGCCAAATCATTGACCGGCACCGCATAGCGCCGCGAAAGCGAATACAAAGTGTCGCCCTTTTCAACCTTTATCGTTTTCACCGGCACACGCACATCAACATTATTTTCTTTCGGTGATTCTTTTGGGGTTTCTTTTGGCATGTCTTTCGGTTTTTCTTTCACAACCGGTTCCGCTTTTGGTTCAACCTTTGGTTCCACTTTCGGTTTTATAGCGGGTTTATTTTCAACAACCGGTTTGGGTTTTTCAATCGGCTTTTCAATTTTCAAAACATCGCCAATTCGAATCGTATATGGCGCGGCAAGGTTGTTTATCTTTGCGATTTCATCAACCGTCATGTTATTCGCGCGCGCAATCGCATACAGTGTATCGCCACGTTTCACCACAACGGTTCCCGCCACCGCACGCGCGGGCACAACAATTTCATCCGGTTCGTAATCGGGAATTTCCAACACATCCGATTCGGTTTCAACCGGTGCAACTTCTTCTGATTCTTCCGCCGCATCCGACACAGCATCGGATTCATCCGTCACATCGGTTTCATCTTTGGTATTTGGTTCCGGTTCCCGCGTCACATCTTCGGTTTGTTCCGGCAACACATAATCATCCACCGCGGAATAGTTTATATATTCATCAACCGCCCCCGTTCCATATAAATCAGGCGACGCATACACGCCATAATCCGAAACCGCCGAATTATAAATTTCCGGTTCCGTCTTTGGGTCGGCAAGTAATGTTGGATATCGCGATGAAATAAATTCCCCAACCGTATCAGGCAACGCAACAATTTTAGGTTGCAAATCACACGACGCAATCAACGCGCCAAAAACCCAGACCGCGATAACCCGGATAAATCTTTTCATACAATAATTATATCACAAAAAATACACTATTCCAAAACAAAACCCCACCCGATTGGGTGGGGTGCATTTATTTTTCGACAATAAATTTACAACCTTTATAAACATTTCCACCGAGCAAAAAATCTTCTTTATATTCACTAGTAAATAAAACATCTCTTAATATACTAGATGCCAATTCAGAAATATCAGAACAATCCGATTCATCCATATTCAAACAATACAAACCATCACCTTCGGTAGTAACGAAACTATATCTTCCTCCTTGTATAATACATGAAGATTCAACAGCCCCATCATACCTGTCACCACCTGCAATATCAGATAAATCATCAAATTCAAATACCATATATCCACCATCACTTGTTTTTGCAGGTATATAATCTTGTCCAAAAACACTTGTATCCACTTCGCGCCGCAGCGCCCTAGTACTATTTGTCATATCAACCGCAAGATATTTTTGTAAATATGCTTTTACCGCGGTGACCCCTTCGGTCCAATTACCTAATTGCACATTCTTGAATACCCTATTGCAATATGCTTCTTGTATCGCGCTATTATCAGATTTGCATGGATTTATTGGCACACACGCCTTCGTCTTTTCCACCCAAACATATTTTTCCGGATGTTTTTCACATAATGCTTTTCGGTCTGCGGGCGTGGGCGCCGCACATGCCGAACCGATTACCGCCAATCCGGCGATTACTGACAACAAAGTTTTTTTCATTTTTTCTCCTTTTGGTTTTTGTTGTTTGTTTTGAATTAGCATTCACACCCGTACTCTGCGGCTTCATCCGGAAAATCAGCACAGTACAAAGTTTGACACTCATCATTTCCCTTTTGCTCTTCTGAACGTGTATCAGCTTTTAATGTACCCGCCGAACCACCGCCACCGCCATATCCGCCACCGTTTTTGGATTGTTCGATTTTTTTGATTTCGTTATGCAACGCAATATTTCCAACAA
>CALABO010000029.1 GCA_937885575.1 uncultured Pseudomonadota bacterium
CTTTTGGTATTCCCGTTCCGGCAAATTGGCCTTTACCCATTTCGGTTCATTGACCAACGCCCAACGGCCGAAATGCAACAACAACAGGGCGTCCGCGTTCCATAACGTCACATTGACGCCCGGGTACAATTGCGCGGCCGTTTCCCTGTACCGGCGTTTCCGGTCGGCCTTTTCTTCGTGTTGGCCGCGAACCCGCAATTTCAATTTGGTTTGCCAACTCAATGGATGAACCAATACATACGGAATCCCGGACGTTTCGATTAGGGCTTTCAAGTGTTCGAAATTGGCCATCATCTTTTGAACCCTGTACAACTTTCCCATCGCGGCCCGGTCGCCCTGTACAACCACGTCGTCCGGGCGGACCGACAATTTTTCCAAAAAGACAATCGGTTTGAAATTGTCTTTGTAATACGTGAAGAAATCCCGCAATTCGGTAATGTCTTTCGGCATTTTCAACGCCTTGGTATGTTGGCCGGGAATGAACACGGCAATACCGCCGTTCGCGCCCGGGTCAATGCCAATAACGCAATTGATTTTTATTTTACTTTCCATCTTTCTTTCCGTGTTTATAGACAACGAAACAATCGCTTTTCCTGTATTGACGGGTCCAAACCATTATTTCGCCGTCGGGCGTATCAAACAATGTGGCCCAACAGTAATACATTTTTCCGTTTTCGCCCTTTGATATTTTGCCGTCCGCGATAACCCGGGCGACCAAATGCAACGCCAATTCCGGGTTGATGTTATCCCGAATGTCAATGTTTATTTTCTGTTCCATTTGAACCTTTTTTACATTCTTTGAAATAACATCCGCAAACCAAACGGCAATCGCCCACAATCATTTTACATCCCGGGCCATCCACAAACGCGCATCTTTCACAACCCATTCCGTCCGGCGCAATCATTATTTCGTAAATTTTACCATTGATTTCCGCTTTTGGATGTTTTCTTTTTCCCATTATTCAAATTTTATGTAATCCGTAATGTTTATTTCCTGTTCGGCCATCCGGCGGAATGTCGCGGCCAACGCCTTGCGCCGGGCCAATACGAACGAACCGTGTTCCAATTCCGGGTCGTCCGTTCCGGATTCCTTTAACCGGTTAACGTCGCCAACATAACCACGGCGGGCGTAATCGTTGATTGTCCGTTGCCATATTTCTTTTTGGTCCGCCAACGTAATTTCGATTTTGTCCGCAAGCCCGGCGGCGGCCAATTCATCGTAATACAACATTTCGGCGATTGGCGAAATTTCGGGCATCCGGCCGGTTTCCTTGAATGATTCAAACGCGTTTATGCAATCCCGGCGGGTTTGATTCTTGTAATATCGTTCGCGTTCCGGGTTGGGCTTTGGTTCCTCTTTCGGGACCGCTTCGTTTGCTTTCTTCAACACCCACGCCCGGCGGCCTTTGTACGCGTTCAAAATCTTGCAAACGTATTCGGCGTTGAATTGTTGGTAATGGTTCCGGTCGGGTTGTCCATCGCGCCCACGCGGCAAGAAATCGTCCAATTCGCCGGTCAACGACATTTCAAAGGCCATCCGGAAATCCTTTAACGACAACCCGGCGTAATACCGTTTCAGTATTTCGGCGGTCCGGATAACCAAATATTGGCGGTCGCTTTCATCCGGGGACCTGTACCCAACATCTTTGCAAATCCATTTCAAGGCCGTTGCAAGTTCGGCCGCAAGTTCGGCGGCGTCGTATTCGGCAATGGTTTTCGCCGTGGACGCAAGAAACACGGCCCTTTCAACAGGACCCAACGCGCCCATAACGGCGGGAATCTTGACCATTTCCCGGCGTATCATAACGGCCGTTTTCTGTACCGGCCGGACGGCAATTTGGTTGTTGTTCTGTTCCATCGCTTAATCGGCCATATCTT